>JAAUZS010000011.1 GCA_014804495.1 Lachnospiraceae bacterium | reverse complement strand
GGGATTTCCGGCGCCTGTGGTCGATGATACTTGTGAGAATTGCGGTAGGTGTTTAAACGAATGTATTTATAATATGGATAGCGATTGATATAGTATGTGATGAAGTATCCGATTTTAGCGAGAGGAAATGAAATGTCTGAGATACAAATTACTAAAAAAGAAGCTCGGCAGTTTATACTGTTAAAGCAGGGATTACTTGGAGATTATAGATTTGAAGGAAAATAAGGCGTTCTTGAATATGTCAGAATCCCAAAATATAGGAATACATTCCGAAAATGTATTGATAATTTGAATTTTCAGGAATATAATGTATATAAGTAGTGTGGAGGTTTATAAAATGAATGTTTTTATTGAAAGAAGCGAATATCTGGAATGGCTTAAAAATTGGAAAGAAAAGCAGATAATTAAGGTCGTTTCGGGAGTACGCCGCTGTGGAAAGTCAACTCTGTTTGAAATTTACAAGGATTGGCTTATTTCTGATGGTGTAGAGAAAAATCAAATTATCAGTATTAATTTTGAAGATATAGAATACGAAAATCTGACCGATTATAGACAACTCTATGAATATATAAAAAGAGTACTTATTCACAATAAAATGAATTATATTTTTCTTGATGAAGTTCAACACGTTAAAAAATTTGAAAAGGTAGTTGACAGCATTTTTCTGAAAGATAACTTAGACGTTTATATTACTGGTTCAAATGCATATTTTATGTCTGGAGAACTTGCAACTGTATTATCTGGAAGATATGTTGAACTGAAAATGCTGCCACTTTCATTTAAGGAATTTTGTATTGGCATTGATGATACCACGTTGACAAACGCTCAGAAATTCAAAAGGTATGTGGAGTGCGGTTCATTTCCATATATTGCAAAGTTCAAAATCCCGCCGAAAGAAGCAAGAGATTACCTTCATGATATTTATAATTCAGTATTGTTAAAAGATATTGTTGCCAGACTTAAAATATCTGATATTACAGCACTTGAAAATGTGGCAAAATTTTTGCTGCATAATATAGGAAATACAGTATCTGCAACCAAAATTGCCAATACCTTTAAATCCGATGGAAAGAGTACAGATCAAAAAACCGTTGATAAATACATTCGTGGACTTTGCAAAAGCCTTATAATTTATGAGGCACGAAGATATAATTTGAAAGGGAAAATGTTCCTCAAAACAAATTGCAAATATTATTCAGTTGATGCCGGACTACGGAATTGTCTTGTAAAAGGCAGCGAAAGTGATATTGGACATATACTAGAAAATATCGTTTTTCTTGAACTGAAAAGGAGGGGATATGACGTTTATATAGGGCAGATTGATGATATGGAAATTGATTTTGTAGCAGTAAACGGCAATGATATTTCATATTATCAGGTATCTGCAACGACACTGGCAGAAGATACTCTGAAACGTGAGCTTAAGCCGTTCAAAAGAGTAGGGGATAACTATCCAAAATATCTGCTCACTCTGGACGAAATCTTCGGAGATGNAGATTATAATGGAATTAAAAAGAAAAATGTTATTGAATGGCTTTTGGATATTTAGGAANAGGAGATTAAACTTATGACAATACACTACAAAAAACTAACCATCAATGAACTGGAACAATTTATCGACATAAGAATTAGGCAGTTGCGGGAAGAAGGCGCCAAAGAGGACATTGATATAAAACCGGCTTTAAGAGATTATTACAATAGACATCTGACAGATGGAACCTTTGTATCATGGCTTGCGCTGGATGGTGATAAGATTATCGGAACAAGCGGAATGTCATTTGTTGAAAAACCTCCATATTTCGGTTGTCCAAACGGAAGAATAGGATTACTTTCAAGTATGTTTACCGAAAAAGAATATCGTAGACAAGGTATCGCAAAAGAGCTGTTGAGCAAAGTTATAAAAGAAGCTAAAGAGTACGGCTGCGGTAATGTTCAAATTACGGCCTCAGATATGGGAGTATTACTTTATACTGATTTTGGCTTTAAAAAGAATGGAAATTTTATGCAGTACAAATTGTAAATATATCAGGAGAACGAAAAGGAAATGAAAAAGCATAAAAAAGAAATATATACACAAAATGCTGTTTCAACTGTAGAAACATTCACTCTTGGAGGATATGAGCAGAAAGTATTAATCGAAGGTAAAAGAACAGATTTGCCTATTGTAATAGCACTTCACGGAGGTCCCGGCACACCAATTCCATTTTGCGTAGGGTGCAGGGGACTTTTTCCTGAAATTACTGAAAATTATATTTTAGTATGCTGGGATCAATACGGATGCGGAATCAATAATGCAGAACTCAGCGATACCTTTACGATAGATAATTTTGTTGATATGACTGTTGATTTAGTAAAGGCTCTGAAAAATAAATTTCCTCAAAATAAATTGTTCTTATTCGGCATGTCATGGGGTTCTATCTTAAGTGCAAAAGCAGCAGAAGCAGTACCGGAACACATAGACGGAGTACTGACTTATGGTCAGGTATTGCAAGCGCCCATGCTTACGCAGGAAACTTTAAATACCATTTTAGAGTCAAAAGCACCTGCAAAGGTAAAAAACGAATGTAAGGCAATATTTTCAAAAGAACATTTCGATAAAAACGATTGTATGAAAATAAGCAGATATGTACGACAGTACACGGAAGGATATACAAATAAAAATGAGCCTAAAAGCCCGATATTCGGTATGGTAAAAGCGATTATGACCAGTCCTGATTATCGATTCAAAGATTTTATTGCTATTGTTAAAAATGGATATATTAAGAATCAGAGCTTAATAAGAGAGCTTGCAGAAGTAGATTTGAGAGAAACAATAGCTAATATTAAAGTACCTTACCACATTATACAGGGTGATACGGATATTGTAACAGCTACCAAGATGATCATGGAATTTGTTAAATTGTGTAACAATCCTAATCTGACTTGTGAAGTCGTTGAAAACGCTGCACATATGCCGGGAATGAATGGAATGGCAGCTATAATGAAAACATTGCAGGAGATGGTAAAATGATAGGAGAGAGAAGAAAATATGTCTGATATGTGTAATGTGATAAGGGAAAAACTATTTGAACTGAGAGATGAGGAATACAAGGCATTTCATGCAAAACTGATTCCCACAGTGAATAAGGAAAATATTATCGGAGTCCGTACGCCTGTGCTGCGAAAATACGCTAAGGAAATGAGTAAACATCCGCAGATTGGTGAATTTCTGGAGGAGCTTCCCCACCAATATTATGATGAAAATAATCTCCACGGCTTTATCATTGAATTGTACAAAGATTATGAGAAATGTCTGGAGGCAATAGAGAATTTTCTTCCTTATGTTGACAATTGGGCCACATGTGATATGCTTGCGCCCAAAGTATTTGGCAGACATACCGGGGAACTTTTAGAACAGATACATAAATGGATTGCTTCAGAGGATACCTATACCATACGTTTCGCTATAAATATGCTGATGCGTTTTTATCTGGACGAGGAGTTTAGTCCGAAATATTTAGAGTTAGTAGCCGGTGTGAAGAGTGAAGAGTATTATGTTAAAATGGTGATTGCATGGTACTTTGCCACTGCTCTTGCAAAACAGTATGATATTGTATTGCCATATTTGGAACAGAAGAAGCTGGAAGCGTGGACACATAATAAGACCATACAGAAGGCTTGTGAGAGTTATCGGATAACAGCGGAACAGAAGGCTTACCTTAGGAGTTTAAAAGAAAATTTGAGGAGATAGGATGGAAAAGATGAAAGCCATGACTAATATTCAGAAAACAGAAGCCTTTTTGAGGGAGCAATTTGCGAACTGTACTTTTTTTAAGGAGAATCCTGCCGATGGGGAGTACCGTTTGCAGCATTCTTACCGGGCTGCTCATGCAGCAAGAGAGATTGCCCGTAAAGAGGGTTTGGATGAAGAAGGGCTGATAATTGGAGGGCTTTTGCATGATATAGGCTATAGTCTGCCCTTTGAAACGGAGGATGGCTGGATGGAACACGGGAGAATGTCAGCCCGGCTGGCAAGACCTTTTCTGGAGCAGCTTGATCTGGGACCGGAGCGGGTGCAGGAGATTTGCTATGGTATCGCAATTCATGTGGACGGCAAGGCGGATTTTCCTGGAGAAGCAACAGCTTTTGCCCTGAGCATCGGGGATGCGGATGACGTGGATCGTTTTGATACCTATCGGATCTATGATGCAATGGAGTATGCAGACTTCCGTAATCTCAAGATAGAAGATAAGCGCAAATGGCTCACAAAGAAGCTTGACTGGATCAGTCAGAGGATTGGAGAGAAGTCCGGTACGGAGACTGCCAGACAGATGATTGCGGAGCGTTTGCTATACCAGCGGCAGTATTATGAGAAAGTGTTGGAACAGTTGAGACATAGCGAAGCGATTGACTTATAAATCTCTTATGGTACGAAGGGAAATAAAATGAAAAAGATAGCTAATTCAATATGTAAAATAGTAAAGTGGATTATGATAGCAATTGTTGTTGTAATTTTAGTTCTTTTTATTTTAAGAGCAATTGGTAAAGCATATTATGGTCGAACACCGCAGGGCGGAATTAACGAGTCCATGTATGTAGAGATAAACGGAACAAAACAATGGATTAGTATATATGGAAAGGATATAAACAATCCGGTACTGTTATACTTACATGGCGGACCCGGCTCGTCTACAAGCACATATGATTATGCGTTTACAAGAAAATGGGCAGATGTGTATACGGTTGTTACATGGGATCAAAGAAATTGCGGCAAGAGTTACTCCAAGGGACAAAATGATACAGAGTTAACATATGAATTACTGATGAGCGATGGTATTGAAATGACTAAATACATACTGGAATATCTTGAAAAGGATAAGATTGCTCTGCTTGGTCACTCATGGGGAAGTTATTATGGTTGTAACCTTGTTTTGGAATATCCTGAGTACTATGAGGCTTATATTGGAACTGGTCAGCTTGTAGATTTTTATGAAAATGAGACTGCATTCAAAGAAGCGGCTTCAGAATGGGTTAGTGAAGACGACGAGGAAGGATTAGCACTCTTAAAACGACTTAATGTTGACAATTATACGGGAGATTATTATGCTGCACGAAATAGTCTTATGATTAAATACGGATATGATATGTTTGCTGATGGAACAGACTATAACTTATATGCCGTACAATATTTTAATCCATATTACTCTTTATCCGATTTTATAAATTATATTAATGCAGATGATACCGTATATATGGAATTTTTATCTTCAGAAGAATTTAATAAGTTTTCATTAGCAGAAAGATACGAATATCAGGTTCCTTACTTTAATATTAATGGAGATAAAGATTATCAGACGAATTACTTAATTGCACAGGATTATTTTGATAAAGTAGATGCACCTAATAAGAAAATGTATATTATGGAGAATATGACCCATGGATTGCTAGAATCTAAATCCGAAGAATTTTCGGAGATTTTGCATGAAATTATTTTGCTTTATTTTCAATGATTTTAGGCTATTTAAGAGTGGTATGTTTCAATACAGAACTATGCGTAAAACACAAGTTTAACGAATAGACAGTACTGTATCAGGATGTTTTAACAATCTTCACGCGATATCATAAAAGAACGATAAATCGGCTTTAAATATCAGTTTATTTTTCTCGATAATCCTCAGAACTATTATATTTGGTTACATACTTATTATAGCCGTCAGACCTTTTACTTTCTACCTGCTTGTCCGTAAGATGTTTATATGAATCATGAAAATCTCGAACTGAATCTATATTTTTTGTTTTATTTCTATTTTTTTTGATCTTAATGAAACTATATACATAGACAAATACAATAAATATACCAAGCAATATAAATACTTTAAACATATACATTCACTCCATATATAGGATAAGTTATAGAGCCATTTATTCACAAATACAGTCATAAATATAGATATGCGTCTGTATTAAATAAAAAAGGCTTTTGTAATAATATTTTAATAAATTATAGTACAAATTACAATCATTAAAATATTTCTTTCAAACAATAACTATTCGCTAAACCTATAATCTATATTTTATAACGGACGCCTTGAAAACCTATATCTCTATAACCTCATCNGCCCTNTCNANCGTAGACTGCCTATGNGCAATCACAATNGTAGTCCTGTTATTCATAAGCCTTTCCAGAGCNTCATTGACCAGAAGTTCAGATTTATTATCCAGTGCTGAGGTTGCTTCATCAAGAATTAGTATNGGTGCGTCTTTTAAAATGGCTCTGGCGATTGCAATTCTCTGACGTTGTCCGCCCGATAAACGGTTGCCACGTTCTCCTGCTCTCGTTTCATATCCGTTCTCTAACTGCATGATAAACTCATGTGCATTAGCCATTTTAGCAGCCTTTATAATATCATCTTTGTCTGCGTCTAATCTGCCGTAACGAATATTTTCTTCAATACTGACATCATAAAGATATGGCTCTTGCGGAACAAAACCTATTATTTCACGGATTTGGTTAAGAGTATATGTCGAGAAATCCTTGCCGTTTATTATTATATTCCCTGATTTAATTGGATAAAACCCTTGTAAAAGTTTCGCAATCGTAGTCTTTCCTTTGCCGGACTCACCTTTAATTGCTACACATTTACCTTTTTCTATACTTAGATTAAAGTCATGCAGCACATCCTGCCGCCCGTCATAGGAAAATGTAACATTCTGCATTCGTATTGCTTCGTTTTGTCCCAATTTTATATTATCTGAATTATTATGTTCCGTATTTCCTGTCCTATAAGTTTCAGGTTCTTCTTCNCTGTCCAGAAANTCNAATACCCGCCNNGCATTCGCAAGATAGCTTGCCATNGAAGGAATNTATAAGCCGACTTGAAGCAGATTCCAGCTCATGCTTCCATAAAGAACATAAATAGCGGCCAGNGNNCCTACNGTAGTGATACCTTTGCTTACAAAAAATATNCCTAAGNCAATAAACACAAGNGCTCCCTANCAATTCAAATGTCTGATTCAGNCCNTCNAGACAGGCTGACATTAAATTTACTTTTCGGCGTTCCTTCTTAAATCTTTCATTTTCCGANANATATNTGTCTACCATCAANGATTTNAATTTGTATATTTTTATCTGTTCCATNCCGGANAGAATATTNGACAANTGTTCTGTNACGGAGGTATTTGTTTTNGACATCTGTCTGCTTACACGCTGCATAGGAGCTATAAACGCTCCATTAGTAATAAAAAGCGCTGCGCTTACTCCGAATAAACACAATGTAACCTGCCAGTTAGTCATGAACATGGGTATTAAATAGCAAATTGTCATAATTGCCGGCATAAGNATNCTTCTGAATCTGGAACCGTAAATACCCGTAGCCATATCACAGTCATACATAATTTTTGACATAAATTCACCGCTGTGCGTATTCTCGTAGTAAGNATAAGGTAGCCGCATAGATTTGGAATATATTAATTTCTGTAGGTTTGCACCGCCCTTTTTTGCTTCCATAAAATATACATAAAATGATATGGCAGCAATAATAAGTATAGCCAGTCCGAGCAAAAAANACACAATAACCTCAGACCATAAACCTTCGAAAATATTACCTTGACCGTATTTTTCCGCTCTGGTTATTATATTTTTTAATAAAAAAGCAGTAATTGCTTCAAATGCCGATAAAGAAACGCTCATAATAAGAATTGCAGACAGGTATCTTATGAATCCTGTTTTCATCAGTTTGAGCAGCCGCCACAGTATTTTCAGGTTCATCTGTATATCTGAACCTTCTTGTCCGCATTGTTCGAGAACTACATCGCTGAATTCCATATCTGCCAGTTCACTCCTTTCTATTTGCCGCCATGAATATATCCGGATTCCTTGTTGTATAACGAATAATATATTTTTTTCATATCTAAAAGCTGCTCATGGGTTCCTTTTTCTACTATTTCTCCGTTATCAAACACATATATTTCATCTGCATCCATTACAGTGCTGAGTCNGTGAGCTACTGTTATAACGGTTCTGTCTTCTGATATCCGCTTTAAAGATTTCTGTATCTCCATTTCCGTTTCCACATCTACTGCAGATGTCGGTTCATCCAAAAGCAATATGGGAGCATCCTTTAAAAATGCTCTTGCGATGGAAAGCCTTTGTTTCTGTCCGCCCGACAGCCTTGCTCCCCGTTCTCCCACAAGCGTATCATAGCCCTCGGGCAGCTGCATTATGAAATCATGAATATCCGCTTTTTTACATGCTTCTATAATCTCATGCATGGTTGCGTCTTCTTTACCNTAGGATACATTTTCTGCAATTGAAACAGGGAATAGGAAAACATTCTGTGATACCAAGGCTATTTTATCTCTTAAAGCATTCAGANTCCACTCGCAAAAATCATGTCCATATATGCGATAACTGCCTTTNTGCGGATAATAGAAACCGCAAAGGATTTTCATGGCAGTAGATTTCCCACCTCCGGATTTCCCTACAAATGCTACNTTACTGCCTTTTTTAATAGTCATGTTAATATCTTTTAATACCTCGTTNTTATCCGNATAGTNAAANCCTATATGATTAAGCTCAATTATATTTTCGCCTTNCATATCAAAATCTNAGTCGCCGCTGGGTTCCTCTTCTTGTCCTAAAACTTCCTGCAGTCTGTCAAGAGACACTATATATTCACGCATACTTAAAATGTAACCCGGTATTTCCCCAAGAGGCTTTGCAATGTAATCAAAAAGTATGACATATGCCAGCATTGAACCAACACTGATTTTATTCGTACCAATTTCATAAAGACAGAATAAATAACATACCACCTTAGGAAGCCAACGCACCATACGTCCCACAAGCTGATTGACAGACGATATTTTAGTGCGAATAACCTCATTGTCAAGAATTGCGTCGATTACCCTAAAGATTCTTTGCTTCTGTGTCTCGTACAGATTAAAGCTTTTACNAANGGTAATTCCCTGAATTGCATCCAAAGCCGTATTTTCAAGCTCATCATAAAGATTCCGCCTGATTTTCGATACATGTCCTGCCCGTATAGTGGTTTTGTTGGCAATCCATAGTAAAACCGGATAACATATTATCGTCACAAGAAAAAGACTGACGCTTTGCAGTCCGATATAGATTCCGACTGTTGTCACGGCAATGATTCCTACAAGCAATTCCGGCAGAGATTCCGAGAACAGCATTTCTATCTGAAAAATGTCAGATACCAGCTTGTTCAGCAACGCTCCTGTTCCCTCTTCGTCAAAATAAGCATACTGTAATTTGACCAACTTGGTCACTATTATATTTCTGATATCAGTCTGCATATTTATTGTTAGGGTATTCTTTGAAAAGCTTTTAACAAATGCCGCAATTCCGCCTAAAATCATAAATATTATGAGTGGTATCAATAACGCCGTTATGTCCGGCATTTCTCCTGCAAACAACCCGTCAGTGGCATCAGCCATCATATTACTGCTTACAATGGTAATTTCCGTTAATCCGATTGAAACCACTATGTATATAAAACATAAGTACCAATATTTCTTTAACGGATGTAAAATATCATACTTTCTCAAAAAATCACTTCCTATCCTGTTAATTTTCTATATAATCTATATAATTATGATACTTTTTACTACTATGCTGATATTATAAGTCATAAATCTAAAGAAATCATTTGTTTACATGCTTTATATCTTGAATTATCTTAGCAATTATGACATAATAAATCAACGAAACAAACTTATTAAAACCCCAGTATTTTCAAAACATAGTAGCAAGCGTGCCTGCGTTGATTTGTCTATATTGTACTACGGACGTCTTGCATACCATAATTTTACCAATAAAAGGAGAAATCATCATGCCCATTCCATTACCAAGTAAACAGCAAATTTTAATACAGATGAATGATTTACCCGGAAGTTATCGTATGCCTACCATGCAGATGGCAACAGACCACTATTCCATAGGATATGTTATAAGCGGCGACAGGCACTGCATTACACCATTGTACTGCTATGATTATCATGCCGGTAATGTCTGCATATCGCCGCCATTTATTCTGCATCGCACGCATCCCGGAAGCGATGCACCATACATACGGTATCTTATTAAATTTTCACCGGAATTCGTACAGCCATTCTGTGACAGAATCGAAGAAAATATATTTGATGAACTGTTAAATCAAACAGTCTTTAATTTTTCTGCGGATTCAAAAAAGAAAATTGAACATATGTTTCAGGAAATGTATGAAGAATATCAAAAAGAAACTTCATATAAAGAAGTTATCCTGCAAGGCATGCTCTATCGCCTTATAACAACCATATGGGAAGAACGGATTTCAGGCGGCACAACCAGATTTTCCACACCGCTTACAGAACCTATAATAGAGGCTATTGCATTAATCAATGATAAATTTAATAACCCTATCACTATGGAAACTATCGCTCATAGCATAGGATTGTCTTCCGCATATTTTTCCCGGCTCTTTCATTCGCAGCTTGAAAAGTCTTTTACTGATTATTTATGTGACGTCAGAATTGTACATGCTAAAGCACTGTTGATAAGAAGCAGTAAATCAATTATGGAGATTGCGCTGGAATCGGGCTTCTGTAATGGTGATTATTTATCTACCCAGTTTAAGAAAAAGACCGGCATGACCCCTACGGCGTTTCGTAAGGCTGCCGGCGTGCAAAATAAAGATAATACCAACCAATAACCGAAAACTATATTTCATCCGAGTCAAGCATAACCGTGAAAGGACCGTCATTTATAAGTGAAACTTTCATATCGGCGCCAAATTCACCATGCTGAACATTAGGAACGGTTTCTTTGCATTTAGAAATTATATACTCATATAAATCATTAGCCAAATCGGGGCTGCCGGCATTGGTAAAGGAAGGACGGTTTCCATGTCTGCAATCTGCATACAAGGTGAATTGAGATACGATTAACAACTCACCTTGTACTGCTGACAGATTCAGATTGACCTTTCCGGCGTCATCTTTAAAAATACGAAGATTTAACATCTTCTTAAGCATTTTATCCGCAATCTCATATGTGTCGCTTAAGCTTACCCCGACAAAAACAAGAAACCCTTCTCCGATTTGCCCTATAGTTTCTGAATTGACCGTAACTCTCGCTTCTTTAACTCGTTGTATCAAAAATTTCATTACAGCTTACTGCTCCCCTCAAACTTATTCCAAAGGTTTTTCGTTATCATTTTGCGTACTTTTGGTATTCTTGTTTTTCCTCTTTCTTTTTACAGGCACGTACCTGACAAAGGTATTATCCTCCGCAATTGAGCCGACCATTAAATACGGCTGTGTATCTGTTGGCAATTCTTTTTTGGCAAGCATCCTGTTGATAAGTGAGCGGAATCCTGCGTAAAATACGGCAAAAATCGGAACGCCAACCACCATTCCAAGAACTCCGAAGATTCCTCCAAAGACAGTAATTGCAAATATAACCCAGAAACCGGATAAACCTGTGGAATCTCCAAGAATCTTAGGTCCTAATACGTTTCCATCGAACTGTTGTATAATCAGAATCAAAATAACAAAATACAAGCACTGCATAGGATTTACCATCAGAATAAGCAATGCACATGGAACGCCTCCAAACCATGGACCAAAAAACGGAATAACATTAGTTACGCCGACAACTACGCTGACCAAAATCGCATAAGGAGTCCCAATTATGGTGGTGCATACAAAACAAATAACGCCGATAATAGCTGAATCAATAATCTTGCCAACCAGAAAACCACTGAATGTGGTATGTATGAATCTGAAATTCGCTATGACCTGATTGCCTGATGCTTTATCAAAAAACGCATATATTATTTTTTTTGCCTGTCCTGCAAATAATTCTTTGTTGCCCAAGATGTATATTGAAATTATGAAACCTATGACAAAATTCCATGTAGCTTTAAGGAAATCTACTACTCCCGTCGATAAAATATCTATCAAATCGTTTAATTTTGGCAGTATATTGGATCTCAGATAATCGTTAACCATTGGGGAATATTGCATTACCGTACTCTCCAATTCCGGATTATCTTTCAACATTTTTGTCACCCAGTCATTTAAATTCTTTATATATGTAGGAAATTGTGAATATATGCTCTGAATACTTGTAATAAGCTCAGGAATGATCATTTCAAGAAATTCATAAGCAACTATCAGAACAATGATGATAGTTAATATAATTGAAAGTGAACGCATTCTTTTTTTACTTTTTGCATTAATATTAACCTTGCCCCTTATATAGAGCGGTTTCATAATCCTGTTCTCTATCATATTCATTATCGGTGTCATCAAATATGCCAAAACCAGACCATCTATTATTGGCATGGAAATTTTTACAATATAATTAAATGCACTTGACAGATTAGCCCTATGAAAAAGAATATAGTAAAACAGTATTCCTGCAATAATTGAAAATGCCCCTGTCAATCCCCAATAAAGATATTTCTTATTAAAGTGAAATTTCATAAAACAAAACCTCTCTTCTTATTTATTGTGATAATAACAGTATAGCACTTTTTTCCTGTTATGTATTATTAAATTAAAATTTTGAGTATAAATTTAATTTTTTAACAATGATGTAAATTGGTTTAATTCTTATTGGAGTGATTTACTTTATTCGCTTCTGTGGCTATAATATAAGAAAGAAAAATAAGTATGAAAAGGATTGTGTGCCATGAAATTGCAGCAAGTGTTAAGCATCGTAAGAAAAGCAGTTGATGATTATCATATGATTGACGATGGAGACAGAATCGCCATCGGTATATCCGGTGGAAAAGACAGTCTGACACTGCTATATGCCCTGCATGGGCTGCAGCGTTTTTATCCAAAACAATTTATCATCCATGCCGTTACCGTTGATTTAGGCTTTGAGAACTTGAAGCTTGATGAAATACGGAAGCTTTGTGACAGCATGAATGTACCTTATCATATCATAAAAACTGACATTGGCAAGATTATATTCGAAGACAGAAAAGAAAGCAACCCATGCTCATTATGTGCCAAAATGCGTAAAGGTGCATTAAACAGTGCGATTAAGGAACTTGGCTGTAATAAGGTTGCATATGCGCATCATAAAGATGATGTTGTCGATACGATGATTATGTCCTTAATATACGAAGGACGTTTTCATACTTTCCGCCCTGTGACTTATTTAGACCGCATGGAACTTACCGTTATCAGACCTCTCATATATATGAAAGAAGCTTATGTTATAGGTTTCGTAAATAAATATGATGTACCTGTAGTAAAGAGCCCCTGTCCGGCCGATGGACATACGAAACGTGAATATGTTAAAATGCTTATACAGGGAATCAACAAAGAAACGCCCGGAGTCAGGGACAGGATGTTCACAGCTGTCCAAAACAGTGTGGATGGCTGGAACAATATGGATGAAGGATTTAAAAATCAATAATTTTCATATATTTATCTGCAGGATGAGAAAGGAATTAAGTTATGGATATCAAAAACAATAATAATTACCATGATCAGGAGAATATACATAATATTCAGAAGATGCGTGCTGTGCTCGATACTCTCCCACACTTCTGCCGGCAGTTTTTTCGTGGAATAACAGAATATACCTCTGCACGTACAAGACTTGCCTATGCATATGATATCAGAACTTTTTTTGAGTATCTGCATGACAAGAATCCATATTGCAGTAAGATGGAAATAACAGACTTTCCTATGTCAATTCTGGATAAACTTACAAGGGACGATATTGAAGAATATCTGGAATATCTCTCCTATTATGAAAAAGACGGTAAAATCTATACGAACGACGAACGTGGAAAAAAACGTAAGCTTGCGGCGCTAAGAAGCTTTTATCAATATTTTTTTCAAGCAGAATTAATTGAAAAGAACCCTGCTGTACTCGTACCTCTGCCCAAGCTGCATGAAAAGGAAATTATCAGACTGGATGCCGACGAAGTAGCTATTTTATTAGATCAGGTCGAAGAAGGAACTAACTTAAGCAAATCTCAACAGCGCTGCCATCAGGTAACGAAAACAAGAGATGTAGCTATGCTTACGCTCTTACTCGGCACAGGAATCCGTGTATCTGAATGTGTGGGACTGGATATTGAGGATGTTGATTTTAAGAATAATGGTATAAAAATACGCCGTAAGGGCGGATATGAAGCTGTAATTTACTTTGGAGAAGAGGTTGAAGAGGCTTTATTGAATTATCTGAAAGAAAGAAATCACATTATTCCACTGACAGGACATGAACATGCGCTTTTTCTGTCCATGCAGAATCGCCGTATCAGTGTCCGTGCAGTTGAAAATATGGTTAAAAAGTACTCTTCCACTGTTACAAGCCTGAAAAAGATCACTCCACATAAACTGCGAAGCACCTACGGTACCTCTTTATATCGTGAAACAGGCGACATCTATCTGGTCGCGGATGTATTAGGACACAAAGATGTCAATACTACTAAGAAACATTACGCAGCTCTGGAAGATGAAAGGAGACGTTCGGCCGCTGATAAAGTCAGACTTAGGGAAAAAAGGAAGTAGCATTGCTGCTACTTCTGTCCCCTTGCTTCAAAATCCTCTATATATTGAATTAAAAGTTTAACAGTTCCGTCTTCTCCCAGAATACCACTGTTGATAGAGAGGTCATAACTATCAGAACGTCCCCATTTCTTAGAAGAATAATAATTATAATAGCTCTGACGCTGCTTATCTTTCTTAATCATCATATCTCTTGCTTTCTGCTCGGTCGTGATATCAGGGTATTTATTCATAATAAATTTAATTTTGCTCTGTTCATCGGCATGGATGAAAATATGCAGACAGTTCTTATATTCGCTTAAGGCATAGTCCGCACACCTTCCGACAATGACACATGGACCCTCATCTGCAATTTTCTTGATGGTATCAAATTGCGCTAAGAATATCTTGTGGCTTATCGGCATATCTACAAAAGACGCTGAATTATAACCGAATGAATAGGTGTCCATAACCAGATTATACAAAAAAGAACTCGTCGGTCTTTCATCATGGCTATGCATCATTTCTTCACAGAATCCGCTTTCCTTGGAGGCTCTTGACAGAAGCTCCTTATCGTAATACTTAATTCCAAAATGCGCCGCCAGCTTCTCTCCTATTTCCCTGCCGCCTGAACCGAACTGCCTGCCGATTGTAATAATTGTATTCATATGCTATCCCACCCTTTCCATTATATAATAAGCTTAAGTAATTATAAAATTCTATTTAATACATACTTTATACAATCAAGCTTATTCTTATATATTATTATATAGATTTTTACCATAAATAGCAAATGCTTTAGTAATNTTATATGNATTTTTNACAAAAAAGAGACCATGAAAATCTTCACAGTCTCTTTCTTAATCATTTTTTCATTTTACTAATATTCATTAATCATATTTTTATTTCTCTGCTTTGCCCCACAAAACCTTGCCGCCATCAATAAGAAGAATAATAGCCAGAACTACCATAGGAACGATNATGACATCCTGCAGAACATTTGTAAATAATGCAGTTCCATCCAGTCCTCCGCCTATTAATGCAACCAGNTTGTTCTTAAANGACAGGCACAAAGATGTAAGAGTTGCACATGCCATGAAGATAATCGGAATATACAGCATCTTGTTGTTCTTNCCCTGTCTCTTTAANTATGTNCCGACTGCAAGGAANGCAGGTACTGCTACCANCTGGTTAGCTGCACCGAACAGAGGCCATATCTTTGCATATCCTGCAAGACAGAGTACAAAACCAAATAATGCAGTAATNACTGTTGCCACATACATATTTTCAAGTTTAAGCTTCTTTCCGATTTCCGTACCTGCAAACAGCTCCTGGAACAGGAAACGTCCAAGTCTTGTTGCGGTATCAAGAGAAGTCAGACAGAAACATGAAACTGCCAATGCAATAATTGTATATGTAGCAGTTACAGCGCTTTCAGAGAAACCGATTGTTGCAAAGAAACCTGATATAGCTGTTGCAAATACAACTGTAGGTGAACCAAAAGATGCATATGCGCCGTCAGTTGTCAGAGTAGCAATTGCAATCAATGAAATAACTGCAAGCACACATTCAATTAACATGGAGCCGTAACCTACCATTAAAGCGTCTTTTTCGTTATCCAGCTGTTTGGATGTGGTACCGGAACCGATAAGTGAATGGAATCCGGAAATAGCGCCGCAGGCAATAGTAATAAACAGTGTCGGGAACATATAATTATTTCCTACTTTGAACCCGATAAATGCAGGAACAGTTACTGCCGGATGCGCTGCAAAGATACCGATTACAGCTGCAATGATCATGAAATAAAGCAGGAATGAACTTAAATAATCCCTGGGCTGTAACAGAATCCATACAGGTGTTACAGACGCAATCATAATGTAAATNAATACNATTGCAATCCANACAGACTTAGGAAGCTGAATCGGGAATGCAAGACCGATTGCTACNCATGCTGCAAGCAGGATAACACCNACAATAGAAGCAACTACCATTGGAGCGTTCTTTCTGTATACGGCAAAACCGAATCCTATAGCAAGCAGAATGAACAGCATGGANGCTGTTGCAACTGAACCGTTTGCNTCACTGCC
Source organism: Lachnospiraceae bacterium (assembly GCA_014804495.1). Classification (GTDB taxonomy): domain Bacteria; phylum Bacillota; class Clostridia; order Lachnospirales; family Lachnospiraceae; genus UBA3282. The sequence goes on along the minus strand of JAAUZS010000011.1, from coordinate 47,349 downwards.
TGTAAAGGAGTTAGCAACGATATCTGCAAACGCTGCAATAACAAGTAAAAGTNCCAGCCATGCAAATACGGTGAAGAGCACTCTTGCCTTATGTCCGATGTTCTCTTCAATAACTTCACCAAGTGATTTTCCCTGATGGCGAATGGATACGAAGATAGATCCGAAGTCCTGTACAGCGCCGAAGAAAATACCACCGACTATAATCCATAAGAAACATGGAAGCCATCCAAAGAAAGCCGCCTGAATGGGACCGTTAATAGGACCNGCACCGGCAATGGATGAAAAGTGGTGTCCCATCAGAACNGGNGTCTTGGCAGGACAGTAATCTACACCGTCTTCTAATTCGTGAGCCGGNGTTTTNCGAGTGGGGTCGATTCCCCATGTCTTGGCTAAGTATCTTCCGTATGTAAGATATGCAACTACGAAGATAACTATAGCAAGTAAGATTAATACTACTGAGTTCACAATTATCCCTCCTAAAAAAATTTGTTAAAAANTTCTTATATTAAATAGATTTCTCTATTATATAAGCATCCTTGTCTTTNTACCAGATTCCCTTTTACATGCNGTCTTCTTTTAACTGCCTGTATCCCNGTTTTCCNGCTTTCACGTCANTAAAGGTATCTTTAAAAGCCCTTACGGATTTACGNGCGACAAAATTGCTGTATACACTCTCATCTTCCATGGAGGCGCAAATCATATGTGCCTGTGAAAAACCNCGCATATTGAATTTGTACCCTTTTTCAAAGTTAAATTTCTTTATNGCCTTCTGAATCTGTTTTGAAATGGCTTTATTGGACAGAATGGCAATNGTAAGATAGCTGTACATATGGTTTGGAGCAGGCAGCTCCTCTCCTTTTCTCACAAGAACCGGTTCCATATAATCCTTTACAAGCGCATAAGCTTCATCAAGCAATTTTTCATTAAGCTCATCCGTTTCTATAAAAAGGATATGCTCATAACTGTCGGAAGACCACATATTAGCTTCCCTGACCAGCACATATTTCTCTACGTGCGAAAAAAAGTATCCATACGCAGGATACTCTTTTCCATTAATGACATATGGCTGATAAATATCGAACGTACCGGAGTACTTTGCCAGCAGTCTATCCAGATAATCGACCGTATTCATGCAATACTCCTTTGTATTGTTTATATATTGTAAATCTTATATCTAAAACAAAACTATTATCAATTTATCACACATATGCATAAAATACAATCATTAATTTATAAAAATTTAAGAATTTACTTAAGATTATCTAAAATTCTCTCAAAATACTCCGGAAGCGGCGCAGAAACTTCCAGATATTTTCCGGTAGACGGATGAATGAATCCTATAGTCATCGCATGCAATGTCTGCCCTTCCGTATGAAAATTGGATTTATGGTTACCATACACTGTATCGCCCAGGAGCGGATGCCCTATAGATGTCATATGCACACGTATCTGATGAGTTCTTCCTGTTTCTAGCTGACATTCTATGTATGTATATTCTTTATAAGCCCTCAGCACTTTGTAATGAGTGACTGCGGATTTTCCGTTCTGTTCATTTACCGCCATTTTCTTACGGTCTTTATTATCCCTGCCTATGGGTGCATTGATACAGCCCTCTTCATCCGTTATCCTGCCATGTACGATAGCGCGGTATTTGCGTGTAATTGAATGTTCCTTTAACTGGGCGGCGATTGAATTATGCGCATTGTCATTCTTACAGATAATGAGTGAGCCTGTGGTATCCCTGTCGATTCTATGTACTATTCCCGGTCTCATCACGCCGTTTATGCCGGAAAGTCTGTCTTTACAGTGAAACATTACAGCGTTTACGAGCGTGCCGCTATAATGTCCGGGAGCAGGATGCACTACCATTCCTTTCGGTTTATCAACGATAAGTACATCATCATCTTCATAAAGTATGGAAATCGGAATATTTTCCTCAAGAATTTCAGGTTTGACAGCATCAGGAATCTGAAATCGTATTTCATCATCCGATTTTATATGATAACTTGCCTTCCTAGGCTTGTCATTGACAAAAACAAGATTATCTTTGATCAGTTTCTGGATATATGAACGTGATAAATTTTCAAGCGCATTGCTTATCCATTTATCAATCCTTTCATCTTCATCCTCTATGGAGGCACGATAGCTAAATTCTTCCATATATATATCCCTGTTATTTGACATCTCTGATTTTCTTCTGGTTAAAGCTGATGAAATATAAATCGCTTTCTTTGTAAAAAAACAAAAGAGAAAGCACTAATAATGCTGTGGAAAAGGTCACACACATATCTGCAAGGTTAAAAATCGGAAAATTAATAATTACAATATAAATAAAGTCAACTACATAATTAAGACGTATACGGTCAATCATATTGCCTATAGCGCCCGCTGCAATAAGTGAAAGCATCAGATGCATCATTATATACTTCTTTTTAGCGGGAGTTTTATATAAAATGTAAGCGATAACGCCCAGAACAATGACTTCTACGAAAATGAAAAACACCCTTTGATTTTGAAGCATTCCAAAAGCCGCACCATGATTTTCCAGATAGTTAAACTCCAGCACTCCATTAATAATAGGATATGCCGGTTTATCTTTAAGGCGGATTACTGCAAGATATTTTGTATACTGATCAAGGACAATCAATACGGCAATCAGCAATATATCAATGGTCAAAAGCAATATTTTCCGTACATTAATTTTTTTTCTTGCCTTTTTGTAAGTTTTGCTTTGAACTGCTTTACTATCTGACGCTGTATTTTTTTCAATCACTTCGGTTTTTTTCTTTTTACTCATACTTACTTTTTCCTCACTCTTTTTCATCTTCCAGTGTAAAAAGAATCTCCTTCACTGCATTCAAAATATCTTCATCGGTAACATTCATATCGATAACAGCTTTTCCGACTTTTTTAAGCAATACGAAGCGAATTTGTCCGGTTGCCATTTTTTTGTCCGACTTGGTCAACACCAGAATTTCTTCAGGATCTATATCCTGAATGCTGATAGGCAGCTTAAATGGTACAAACATATCACGTATTTCATAGTATTCTTCTATAGACAGCCAATTATGTTTCCAAGATATAAACGCTGCGGCAACTGCTCCGAGTGCAACGCATTCACCATGCAGCATCTCAAAATTTTTCGCCTTCTCTATCGCATGTCCGATTGTATGTCCGAAATTAAGCAATGCCCTGTCTCCCTGCTCTTTCGGGTCCTTTTCAACGACTAGTTTCTTGATCGTATTACTTCGCATTAACATTTCTTCCAATATATCTAAATCCCGATCTTGTATCTCATACATATTATCGAGCAGCCATTCATAGTATATGGCATCCTTAATCAGCCCGTGCTTCATAATTTCCGCAAATCCTGAATAAAATTGCCGATCATCAAGCGTCTTAAGTGTGCTTATATTCATATAGACAAGTTTAGGCATGTAAAAAGCGCCTACCATATTTTTGTAGCCGTCAAAATCCACACCTGTTTTGCCGCCAATGCTGCTGTCTGCCTGTGCTAATAATGTAGTGGGAATCTGAATAAAATCTACACCTCTCAGATAGGTTGCGGCAGCATAACCAGTCATATCGCCTACTACGCCGCCACCCAATGCAATCAGCAAATCTTTTCTGTCATATTTTTCTTCGATTAAAGTCTTATATATTTCTTTAATATTATCTAGTGTTTTATTCTCTTCGCCGGCAGGAATGATGTGTAAAATGACCTTTTTACAGTGTCCGATAAGAATGTTCTTAACTTCTTCACCATAAAGCGATGCGGTGTTGGAATCCGCAATTATTGCCGCTCTGCGCTCTTCTATCCCTAAATCCTGCAATTCTTCTAATAATCCGCTAAAATCAGACGCATACACGATATCGTAGCAGGGTTTTTTCTCATAATTAATAGTCAATCTGTTTGCCATAGTATTTTCCATCCTTTTATCCATTATTCTATACAAAACGCAGGCTTCATTTAGTTACCTATAAAAAATCGAGTGCCGGTGCACTCGATTCCGAGAAAAAGACATTGTTAAGCTAAATCCCTCTGTTAATAGGAACATCGAAAGAAGAACCTGCTAAAATATCCTGAAAATCACCGGAAATATCAACGCTTGCAGGCGTGATTATAAATATGTACTGAGATATTTTCTGTAGATTTCCACTGATAGCAAAACAGGAACCGGACGTAAAATCAATTATTCTCTGTGCAATTTCAACATCCAGACCTTCCAAATTTAAAACGACGGTACGATTCGCTAACAATGTTTCCGTAATTTCTCTCGCATCTTCTACTGTAGTAGGCTTAATAACACATACTTCCATACCCGACCCCATCATTTTCTTCGTCTGCCGCATTGGAGTTACTTTAGGTATCACTTTCTTTGCTGATTTGTCTTCGTCTAAATTATCTTCCCTTGCAGGCGCTGATTTTTTCACAGGTTCCGGTTCATCATAGTAATCATCATCATAGAAATCGTCATCGTCCTCATCATTCAATTTCATAGCATTCAAGAACTTATCCATAACACTCATGCTGGTAACCATGCTCCTTTCTTAAGCCTGCATCTATTCTTTGTTAACATACAAGCGTTCCCCGAATATGGCCGTGCCTATTCTGACATATGTGGCGCCTTCCGAAATGGCTGTAACATAGTCTCCTGTCATTCCCATAGAAAGCTCCTCCATATAAACATTATCAATGTTTTTTTGAATTATGTCAACATATATTTGTCTCAATTTTTCAAAATATTGTCTATTTTCTTCCGAATTTTCTACATATGGTGCAATTGTCATGAGACCCTTTATCAAAATACCCGGCAGTTTAGAAATTTCTTCTACTAAACCGCATACCTCATTACAGGCAGTTCCGAACTTAGTCTCCTCCTGCGCTACATTTACCTCAATTAAAATAGATACCGTAATCCCCTTCTTAACCGCTTCCTTACTGATTTCTTCTGCAAGCCTCAGGGAATCCACGCTATGAATCAGATATACCTTATCTACAATATACTTTACCTTATTACGCTGCAAGTGACCAATCATATGCCATCGTATATCCTTAGGCATCTGCTCCCATTTATCTACAAGCTCCTGAACCTTATTCTCACCAAAGTCCCGGCATCCGCAGTCATAAGCCTCCATTAGCATAGAAACCGGTTTAGTTTTGCTGACCGCAATAAGCTTTACGTCCTCAGTATTCCTGCCGCATCCCTCACAAGTTTCTCTAATTCGTTTTTTTACCTCTTCAATATTCTCCTGAATCATACTCATATTGCCTCTCCTGTATTGCATTTATATAAATATAAACTTATTCGAAGACGTCCGTTGTACAATATATACAAATCTGCCTCACAGCCTTTTGTTCTCACAGCTCAGAATGTCCAATCTCGTGATTACTCGTATATAAAATCATTATCCCCCACCGTCGAAGCATCCAGCACAATGTAATCATACTCATTCAATCCATAAGTAGTATTGGACTTCACGATTGAATATTCATCATTATCATACAGAATGATAATCTGCTTAAAATCGGCATATCCTTTATTAATATTGTAAACTCCCTGCAGCGAACCGATTCTGCTGATTGGGTATTTTTCAGTGGAATCGGGTTTAATCAGATAATTACCGACCCTTAGTGTGGAGTCATCAACATAGTATTCTTCATCTGTCTCTTCATAAATAGTCGTTTCCACGAATTGCGTCGTCGTGCCTTCCTCGCCGTAAGTTTCTAATAAGACACCATATGAGCCGCTGTTACTACCCTGCGTAATATAATCCTTGGGTATGACGAAAAACTCTTTGGTAACAATAGCGGAATTAGGAATCTTTAGCCCTTTTTCATTCTCAAGTAATAGTTCTATATCAATGAAACGCTCCGTACAGAAGGTAATCATAGAGTTAGTAAAAGTCAGGGATACAAAGGTGTCTCCCGCTTCATTTGTAAATACGTCCACCAATCCCCATGAAGTATATTGATTCTTGAGAAACTTGACTTCGACATATTCTTTCTCCAATAATCGTTCGGCAAGTTCTCTTTCTACCGGAATTACGATAGACCAATCTTCATTCGTGGATAATTTGTATACCGGATCACCCATAGCAACCAATTCATTACTGAGCAGATGATTCTTTGTATAATTCTCCTGATTAAAATAATCCATATTCATGTCCTGCAGGGTAAGATTTTCATATCCGTCAGTTGAATATATGACAATTCCGCTTTCATTTGCATAATAACGGCCGATTAATGTCGTATTGGAAGCATCATTCAGTGCATTGACATTTTCCAGAACATTGTAATTTGCAAGTTTTATAACCGTTCCCTGCAGATTATATTTAAAATTGTATATGTCAGAAAAACTTGTCCGGCCAAATCCATTGGCAAACGACTCTATCTCCGTCTTCAATTCAGCAAGTTCCTTATCGGAAAGTGAGTTTTCTCCCGTTTCACTTGTTTTGATATAATCTGAAAGTCTTCCCGTCTCATCAATGGTATAAATAAGATTACCTACCGCTATACGTTCGCCCTCTCTTGCATAATAGTTGGTATATCCGGCATTGGTACTGGTGATAACCTTCTCTTCACGAAGGGCAATTCCCTTATAAATATTATCGGAAGACAAAGAACCTTCACGCACCTCATATCCCACAACATGTTTTGTTGAAAAATACATAAATATACAGATGACAACATAAATAAAAATAACGGCAAAAATGATCATACCGATATTAAGATTAATTGGACGTCTGTATTTTCTTATATTATTTCCTGACCTTGCCAAAATGCGGTCTCCCTTCAGAATATTCGACCCTCGCGGCAGTCACTTGACTCGCTGCTCGCGAAAATACATACAACAAAACCCCGGAAAATCCGAGGTTTTATGAAATTCATTATTAAACAGACATTCTTTCCTGTGCTAAACAACTATGTATCAGATACTATAATGAAATAATAACTTTTGATTTTAAACTTTCCGGTAATTCATGTTCATCCCTGGAAACACTCAGAACAAAATCAACATTGAAATTTGTGCTGATTGCATCTAATTTTTCAACTGTGCTTTCAATATCTTCCGCATCCATACATGCAATTTTTAAAAAGCTGTCAAAGTACATCTGCTGCAAATCATGATCCTGAGAAATAATACCACAAATGAATCCTAAAAACTCGTCCTTGTTTGTAACCATATAATCAGCAACATTGATTAATCTGATTTTATTATTCAGTTCAAACATATGCTTAGTGCTTTTGTCGAGATAAACGATATTACCTGCAACATCTTTTACTTCCGTATTTACTTTATCCAATAACTGCTTTGTCTTGCCCTTTCCTGCTCTGCCTACGATTAATTGAACCATTGTAAACCCTCCTAAAGTAAAATAAATGCATAACTTACCTGCTATTAACATTATACTGTAAAATATATAAAAAGACAACTAAAAATATCGTCCTCAAGTCTTGTTTTCATAAAAAGTATCAATTTATGGCATTCAAAAGCGTCGTCATATTTGAATATAAATCATCTGTAGAATCAGTGTTCATAATTACGGATATATATGGATTCCCGCTGCTGCTTCGTGAAAGCAGGATAAGACAGTGACCGGCCGCCTTGGTAGTTCCTGACTTGCCGCCGATTACCGTAACCTTATCCGGCATTGCCTTATCTCCGCGCAGATATAAATTAGTTGTCTGTTTATCAAATGCTTTTTGCGTTCCGTCACTGCCCATATATGTAGTACTGTATGAAGACATCTGTATAATCTCGTTAAATAAATTATACTGAACTGCCTCTGCAAAAATCAGATATAAATCATATACAGTCACATAATGACCGTCCTGTGTCAGCCCGTTTGGATTCAAAAAATTGCAGTTTGTCGCTCCAAGCGCCTGAGCTTCTTTATTCATAAGATCGGTAAAGTTTTCTACGGAACCGCCAACGCCTTCGGCAATCAAGACCGCCACATCATTTGCAGAATACAATAAAAGTATGTGAAGCGCCTGATCCAAAGTCATTGAATCCCCCGGCTTTATACCGCACAACTGAGCTCCTGCTTCTGTAATTATAACATTATCGGAAGCCTTTAGTATATCGTCAGGAGAACCATATTTTAAGGCAACCAATGCTGTCATTACCTTCGTCAGACTTGCCGGATGAACCTGTATATTTGCATTCTTTGCATATAAAGTCTCATTATTTGACAAATCAAATAAAGCGGCTGCTCCTACATCGTTAAGTACGACATCCGGATTTGAAACATCACCGTCAACTACACACAAATCAGCAGCAAATGGATTTGCGGTCTGCCGCCTGTCAGTCTGTACAAGCTTAAAGCTGCTGACCTGATAATTGCTGTCATAAGGCATATCAATGCTTCCTGAACCGCAGCCTGTCAATGCAAGCATCATAAACAGTATACATGTGCCTATTAATTTCTTCTTGAAATTTTTCTCTTTATGTACCCTTATTTTATTTATACATTTCACGCCACTCTAAATCTCCTCTGTCAAGTGATTTAATCAAAAGCTCCGCAGATGCAAGATTGGTTGCCGCCGGAATATTATGAACGTCACAAAGACGAATGATATTGCTTATATCCGGTTCATGTGACTTAGGCGCAAGAGGATCGCGCAGGAAAATAACCAGATCGATCTGATTATGCTCAATCTGTGCTCCTATCTGCTGTTCGCCGCCTAAATGTCCGGCAAGATATTTATGAACAGATAAATTTGTTACCTCCTCAATCAATCTCCCCGTCGTGCCTGTCGCGTATAATTCGTTTTTGCTCAAAATTCCCCGATATGCAATACAGAAGTTCTGCATAAGTTTTTTCTTTGCATCATGTGCAATCAGCGCAATATTCATAGTCATACCCCTCTGCCTTATTTTTTACATTGCAGCCGTACATTCAGTACAAATCCTATTCCTATATATGAACTAACTAAGGATGTAAGTCCGGCGCTGACAAACGGAAGCGGAATACCGGTATTAGGCATTGCCCCTGTGGCAACCGCAATATTCATAATCCCTTGGAAACCTATCAGCGCGGCAGTGCTTGCTGCTATAATGGAACCTGCTATATCTTTTGCCCTCCTAGCTACCATAATACATTCAATTGCGATTAAAATCAATATCACAATTGTTGTACATCCTCCAATAAATCCAAATTCTTCACCAATTACGGCAAAAATAAAGTCTGTCTCCAGTTCGGAAATAAAATTTCCATTCTTTACGGAGCTGAATTCGTTGGACATATAACCTTTACCATAAAGCTGACCGGAACCTATCGCCATTTCGGAATTAAGCTGCTGATATGCTATCGTAGTAGCATATTTATCAGGATAAAGCCAGCCTAAAATTCTGCCCTGCTGAAATGGACTTATCAGCTCCTGATCAGGCTGTAAAATAATAGCAAGTAAAATTATAAATGTAGGGATTGCAATTGCAAGCGCCATTATTACATATTTCCAGTGCAGACCGCCTACAAACATGATAACGCAAAAAATGATTGCAACCATAATACTTGTTGACATATCTGGCTGTTTATAAATCAATATAAGCGGTACGGTGAGCAATACAATGCAGGTAATGATAAAACGTAAAGACCCCATTTCTTCCTGATGTCTCATAATTAGCTGCGCAAAAAAAAGTATCAGCAGTATTTTGGCTGTTTCGGACGGTTGAAAACGGATACCGAAAATGTTGAGCCATCTCTGGGCGCCTCCGGCAGAATCTCCCATCTGCTGTACCAGAACAAGCAAAACAACGTTTGCTGCATACATTATCCAATAAAATCGGAGTATTACCGAATAATCGAAAAGGGAAAGCACCAGCATCAGAAAAAAACCTAAAACAAATCCTGCAATCTGTTTCGACTGCAAATCTTCTTTTGCACTTCCGATTGCCATGATTCCGATAACCGTAAGCGCCACAACAAGAATAATCAGTTTAAAATCATAATCCCTGATGCGATAGTGCTTTATCATGCGTCTTCCCCTTTCGTTTAATTCTTAAGCTTTAATTCTAAAAAACTTTAATTCTTAAAGTTGTTCAAATCCAGTATTGGGATATTAGCATACAGCGCAGGGTGTTTTGTGTTTCTTCCCCTGCCCCCTGTTTTCGTAATTTGGATTTCCATGCTTTTTGCATCTATTTTCATGTACTTTGATATCACCTTTGCGATATCGTTTTTTATCATTTCCATCATTTCAGGTGAGCAATTCACCCTGTCGGAAATAAGTAATATCTTTAACCTGTCTTTTGCTATTTCTCTGGAACTTTTTCTTTTTAAAATATTCTTAAACAATTCCCTTACCCCCTAACTCCGATGAAAAATACCTGATATCTTGGTCCAGAAAGATATGCCTTTTTCAAAATCAAGAAAAGGAGTATCTGTTCCACTCACTCTGTAACAGATATTTTGGTACGCCTGTCCGGCAAGAGTGCTGCTTCCTACTAAGGGTTCCCCCTGGTTTGTTGCAATTACAACATTCTCATCATCAGGAACAAGTCCGATAAGCGGAATTGACAGAATATCTACAACATCGGCTGATGACATCATATCGCCTCTTTTTATCATGTCATAGCGGATTCTGTTAATGATCAGATCAATCTTTTGTATTTCATTTGCCTCTAACAGTCCGATAATGCGGTCAGCATCGCGGATCGCAGATACTTCAGGAGTTGTAACGACCAATGCTCTGTCCGCGCCTGCTATGGCATTCTGAAAGCCCTGCTCTATACCTGCCGGGCAGTCCAGAATAATGTAATCGAACTGGTCTTTTAAGTGGCTTATCATTTTAACCATCTGTGCGGGATTGACCGCACTTTTATCCCTTGTCTGTGCAGAGGGCAGAAGAAAAAGCGTAGGATAACGTTTGTCTCTTACAAGAGCCTGTTTAATCCTGCAGTTACCCTCTACTACGTCTACCAGATTATACACAATTCTGCTTTCGAGTCCCATGACTACATCCAGATTACGTAATCCGATATCAGTGTCAATCAAAATGACTTTTTTCCCCATGGCTGCCAGACCTGTACCGACGTTTGCTGAAGTAGTGGTCTTACCTACTCCGCCTTTACCTGATGTGACGACAATTACTTCACTCATGCTTAAAACCTCCCCAAATGAATCGTTATCGTCCGCTGAACATCATGCCTTTACATATACTAAACAGGCAGTTCATTCAGTAATTCTTTGGTAATGGCTTCCATAATTACATGACCGTTATTTACATAAGCAATTTTGGGCTGAACCTTAGGTCTGATTGACCACTTGCTCTGCTTCTCTGAAGTTTTATATTTGAATTCACCTATTTTTAATTTTTCCGGTGACATTTCAAGCGCTACAACAAAATGACCGTCCAATCCGTTTCCGCCGGCATAAGCCTGTCCATATAATCCTCCCAAAACAATAATGTCTTTTTTGGAGATAATGCAGGCGCCGGGATATACATCCCCTAAAACAATAATACTGTTATCGGTTTCCAGAATCTGTCCGTCTTTTAATGTTCCTTTGTAAAACTGTCCGGCATTCTCCATCTCCTGCCTATGGAAGTCAAGCTGTTGCAGAGCACGGATATAGTTCCGGTTAGTTTCCTCGTCTTTGCCAATGATGCAGGCAATATTCAAAGAGGAATTGGCCGAAATAACTTCTACTATCCTACGCTCTTCTTCATCCGTCAGTCTCCTGCCTTCAAACGAAATCCCCATCCTTGCATTTTTAAAAAAATTAGCAGATTCTTTAAATTTTAACGCAATTTCATTAAGCAGACTGTCAAATTCAATATCTTCATCCAGATAAAGAGAAAGACCGTTAGGAAAACTTTTGATTATAACCGGATTCTTCATAGCACCTCACCTATCCTTTTTCTAATTAAAGTACCTTAATCTCCATTGATAGAACCGCCTTCAAGCACGCCGGCAGTACCTGTAATAATTTCACTTTCATCAGCAAGTCCATAATAATACATATATACATCTTTCGCTGTCTGTGCAGCATAATCTGAAGTATAACCATTGGCAATACGGACTACCACACTTATCTCCGGATTCTCATAAGGTGCGTAGCTGACAAACAGAGCATGGTTAGGACGAGAATTACTCTCCTGTGCAGTACCTGTTTTACCGGCAACCTCTATGCCTAAATTACTGTAATAATTTTTACGCTCTATTACTTTGCGCATACCAAGATGTATGGCATTCCAATATGAGACATCCATGTCTATCTGATTACGAACTTCCGCCTGATTGTCTATAATTATATCACCGTTATGGTCAGTAATTTTATCTATCAATGTTAAATTATAGCATGTTCCGCTGTTTGCGACAGTTGTAACATATCGCGCAAGTTCTGTGGTGGTATAAGCGTTTCTGCCCTGACCGATTGCAGAACGTACTGCATCAGTATCTGATATTATCGGGGTATACTCATCTATCTCAACACCTGAAGTTTCTGAAAGTCCATACATATCAGCATATTTGGCCAGTTTATTCAATCCCACTTCACTGTTATATGAATCTCCCACAATACCGAGCCGGTATCCTACTTCATAGAAGAAATAGTTGCAGGAATGCTCTATTCCCCCACTTACGTTCAGTAAACCATGTCTGCCTCCGTTTGCCGCAATCCAGCATCTTGGTTCGGGACGGATTTTATCAAAGGTTCCTACGCAGGATATGGTATCCCTAAGTCCGATAACGCCTTCCATAAGTCCTGCTGTAGAAGAAACCATCTTAAAAGTAGAACCCGGAGCTATCCTCTGCTGTGTCGCATAATTTAAAAGCGGACGTGAAAGATCGTTTTGAAGCTTCGCAAAATATTCGGCATCTACTCCGTTAGCCATTTTATTATTATCATAGCTTGGGTAAGATACAAGTGCCAGAACATCGCCGGTATTTACATCTACAATGACAATTGAGCCGGAATATGGATCAAGTGCAAGCTGCGCAGGTGTGATATCTAAGTTTTCGATTCTGTTCATCATAAATGCATAAGGTGAAATAGAACCGTTTTCAAATTTGATACGTTCCTCATCTTCCACATCTACGACTTCCTGCTCCAAAAGAATAGCGCATATCTGCCGTCCGCTTACCTTATCGCTGTTTATCATATAACGATATATTTTCGTTTGAAAATCTTTATCTGTATCCAGATTTTCAAAAATATAACTTATAATCTTATCATAAATTTCACGAGAGTTAGAATACTGCGACGTAATATCCAGTTTGGAAACATCCACCCAGTTCATGGCTATTGTGTAGTTTAGATATTCACTTAAACTTATCGTCTCTTCCTGCGTCCATGCAATATAAGTTGCATCATTTTTATCAACTCCACTCTGCGGGACAACATTATCCTCATAGAGCATGGCCATAATGAAACTCTCGTATACCTGAAATTCCTTTGTCAGCTTATTATATGGTGTGCAAGTCTGGGTAAGTTCCTCTCTCAGTTCGTCAAAAACCTGCTGTTTTCTCTCCAGGTAGGCGGCATGAACAGCTTTCTCTGTTTCTCCTGCGTACTTGGAAGTGAAGTGCTCGGTATCAATTATATTATTTTCTATACAGGCAAAATAGACATCATAAATCGGAATATCAATATTGCCGCCGGAATGTTCAGGCACTTCATATTCTTTAATGTTTTGTATCTTTGTTGCAAGAATACTTGCAATATTTTCCTCCAGAATATTATACATAGCTTTTTGAAGGTCTGAATCTATTGTCAGATAGATATCATTTCCCGCAACTGCTTCCACCCTGTCACTGGTTTCAATCACTTTTCCCAAATTATCCACATAGACAGTCTCGGAACCTTTTGTTCCTTGCAGCATTAGCTCCATGGACGCTTCAATGCCGGATTTACCAACCGTATCATTAGGCGCATAATCAGGATTCTCTTCCTGCAGGGTTTTTAACTCATCACTGGAAACTTTACCGGTATACCCCAAAATCTGCGCAAAGTAAATACTGTCATTATACTTGCGGATAGTATCCTCCGCAATAGAGACGCCGTCTAGTACATCTGTATTTTCCATGACAACGGCAACGGTTTCTTCCGAAACATCCTTCGCCACTGTCGTCGCAATATATTTTTGATAGCGGTTAGCGTTCAAGGCATAACGGACAGTCAGAATCTTCAATACCTCCTGTTTCGTATATCCAAGCCCTGTTACAAAGCTGTCCCTGTCCGATTCGTCTTCATACCCGCCGATACCATATTGTTCAGTTCCGCATAAAAAATCAATGACATCATCAGGCGTTGCACTTTTCTCTTCTTCCTTAAGATCATCAATCAGCGCATGGCCATATACGTCCGCAAGAAAACGTTGAAGCTGTGTTCCTTCAACATTGAACTGATAGCTGTTGCTGTTATCCAGAATTATATTAAAATCATTGATAATATGGTCTCCGTTTCTTTCAACCAATTGAATCAATTGATAAATCGTGTTGTTTAGATTTGCATTTTTATCACGTCCTGATGCATACACATCTTCAATGGTAACAGAATATGCAAGCTCGTTATATGCAAGCAGTCTGCCGTTTCTGTCCCAGATATTTCCTCGTGTTGATGAAATTGTTCTTTCCTTCGTAATTTTCAATTGAAAATTGTTATAATATTCCTCTCCATCTACAATCTGTAGTTGAAATATCCTATATATCAGAAAACCACCCATACCTATAATGAGCAAAAAAAGAATGAGCAGTCTGGAAGCTACCATCGTAAATATATTCTCTTTCAGATGTTCCCATAGTTCTTCAAACAAATTTCTTTTCNNTCCTTTTCTCTCTTATCACCAGTTTATTATTTATTCCCAGAATCAAAGGATATAAAAACAGCGTTACCACNACCGTATATACNATNTCCGGCACTATGATATGGANCAGNTAGTAACTGAAATCANATCTTNNNCGTAATAAAAACAAAGTNNNATAGCANACNGCGCCNTATAAGAAATCGCTGCATATAATCAGGATNATCGGCAGTTTAATATCNTCNGGGAANAAAATGGGACAAAACTTACCGTTNGCATATCCTATATACATATATATNAGNGCATAAAANCCAATGACTGANCCNNAAAAGATATCNACCAATAAACCACAGAAAAAACCAATTAACAGACCATCTTTTTCNCCACGCATAAAACCATAAGATGCTGTCAATACAATCATAAGATTAGGAACTATTCCGCCAAAATCAAGCTNCTGAAACACAGTACACTGTAATAAGAAACATATAAATATCAATAAAGCGGTTGTCAGAATACGTCTCATCAACAATCTCCATTCTCATTCCGGCTATTATTCCACTGTCTGTTTCATTTCCAAAATTACCAGAACCACTTCAAGATGCTCAAAATCTACGGCGGGNGTAATATAACCGGACTTAGTCAGGTTATTTGAATCCCTATTGATGGTNCTGATATACCCAATCAGAATGCCGGGAAGATATTTATCNCTGATATTTGAGGTTACGATTTTATCGCCTTCAACCACAACGTCTGCGCTGTCTACTAATTGTTCAAAGGAAATTACTCCTGANGCATATAATTTCAAATCACCGGAAACTATCATATTATCAGAACTGGAAAGTACCATGGCGCTGACATTGGAATCATCAGNTATAATTGCCTTGACCTTGGCCCAGTGAGGGCCTGTATCCACAATACGTCCNACAAGTCCGCTTCCTGCCATTACATTCATATCTACTGCCAGACCGTCATCTTCACCTTTATTTATTACAAAAGAATAAAACCAGTTGCCGGGATCNCTTGCAATGATTCTGGCNCCGANTTTNTCATANTCATCATATTGNGAATCAAGNTTATACAATTCCCNCAGATTGGTAAGNTCGTAACGGTCCTGNTGTANTNCNGTATTTTCTATGGTCAGNTCATCNATCTGCTGCTTTAAATTTTCATTCTCTGCAAGCAGATCCCTCATCTGNCCAAGNTCTTCATAGCGGTNGTGAAGATAGCTTCCNGCAGAGCTTATACCTTCCTCAAAAGGAACTANNACATATCCCGCAACCACATTTAAAGGACCGCTGAAAATCGTGGTNTTAAAAGTGAGCAGTACCATACCGGTACATAGAATTGTTAAAATAAAAAGGAGATATTTACCCGGCAGAGTAAATTTTTCTCCNTTTGTTTTTATGATTGGACTCATTTACTCATTCCTTCTATTGCATAAGCTACTGATTTATAATTACCGTCATTGATAATCTTGGAAAGCCCCAAAGCAACGCTCTCCATCGGGTGTTCGGAAATATTAACCTTAAGTCCTGTTCCTTTGCTCATAAGCTGCGCTAATTTGCCGACCTGTGAAGCTCCGCCTGTCAAATATACGCCATGCCTGTAAATATCCGCCGCAAGTTCCGGAGGAGTACGTTCCAGAATGACCTTTATATTATCAATAATCGTATTAAAATGCTCTATCATGCACTCTTCTATNAANGACACGGGAATNTCACGTTCCACCGGCAGTCCCGTTACTATATCGCGCCCATACACTACGGCTCCGCTCTTAGATTCCTGAAGCTCAGCCAGNGCAATNTTAACGTTCTCTGCTGTTTTGCCGCCNATTACCAGATTAAATTCACGCCTTACTGCACCTTTGATTGATTCGTCGAATTTTCTTCCGCCAACCTTAATNAGCTTGCTAAGGACAATACCTCCAAGAGATAAAATGGAAATCTCCGTCGTATCAAAACCGACATTGACAACAAGAATACCCTGCGAATTCTTTACATCAATTCCAAGTCCAAGACCGTCTGCAACTGCCTTGTCCACGACCATAACCCTNTTTGCTTTGACATTGGATTCNTTGATCAGATCCTTGAAAGCACGTTTCTCAACTTCCGTGACATCCCAGGGAACCGCAATATAATAATCTGCAGGACGCAGGTTTCCTTTCATCAGATCTACCATAAAAAATTTGATCAGGTTCTCCATGTTCTGTATATCAGCAATGACTCCATTAGTCAANGGATATGTTATATGAATATTGTTCGGCGTCTTTTCATACATTTCAAATGCTGAATTACCATATGCGAACACATCTCTTTTGTTCTCAATCGCAATCATATTTTTTTCAACCAAAACACTGTCATCGCTGCGGTTGTATATTTTTATATTGCTTGTTCCTAAATCAATTCCAAATGCATTGTTTGCCAAGGTAAATGACCCCTTTCTTAAGCTAAATTAATTTGCTTTCCTTAAAGCTGAAATAACTGTTATCACCGATGATAATATGATCCAATAAAGAAATATCAATTGTTTTCCCTATTGCGGCAATCTTCTTTGTAATTTCAATATCATTACTGCTCGGTACCGGATTACCTCCCGGATGATTGTGAAGAAGCATGATGTGTGCAGCCTGTGATTTGAAAGCACTGATATAGACCTCTCTCGGTGATAACAGGGACGCATTGGCAGTGCCTGTTGAAATCAGTTCCTCTTCAAGCAGGTGCAGACCTGAATCCAGCATTAGAAGCAGAATATGCTCTACCTTTTCATGCCTCAGACGTTCCATATAATAGTCCGCAACAGATTGAGGCTCCGTAAATGCCAGCCTGTTTTTTGCTTTGGTCTGTGACATTCTCGTACACAGTTCGGCGAGAGCCTTTAGCTTTATGGCCTTGACCCTGCCGATGCCTTTAATTCTCATCAGTTCACATAACGGAATCTGATACAGTCCAAGCAGACCGTTGCCATATCTTCCGGTCTCCTTAAGTACCTCTTCACCCAGCTCCCGCGCACTCATTTCCGGTGTCCCGGTTCGTATGATAATTGCAAGCAGCTCTGAATCCGTCAACGCTTCCGCACCATAGGAAATAAATTTCTCATATGGAAGATTCTGCATCGTGCCATTATCATTGTTCTCATACTTTACCAATTTCATTCAATCTCTTTCCCGACAGCAATCTCTCCTTTGCATGGGAAATCAATCTCTAAATCAAACGATAAATGATAACTGCCAGAATGATGCCGATAATACTGGCAACCGTTATCTTAATCGAAAGACCGAAGGTTATGCATAAAATACCAAGGTCTAAAACAACCGGCGACGATAAACCGAAGGACTGTCCATAGTTCAGCCACGCTACAGGTAATAAATTACCTATGAAACCTCCTATAACAATACCTGCCAGTATTAACAAAAAACATGCCCAGTTGTTCTTATTCATACCTACCTCCCATAAACATACACTGTTTATTTTATCATAATCTTTTTTTGATGTATACAAAATTTGGCAAAAAATTTTACATTCTCGCTTCCATAAGATTGCTTGACGAGTATCTTCTTAATCCGCGGTAAAATACAAATGCAGCTAACACCGAAATTAAAACCGTATACCCAAGTACCGTCAGAAATATACCCAAATCAAAATCCATCATAACATGTACCGGCAGATATACAGACATACCTACCGGAATGATCAAGTATATAAAAAATCTCACAGCACCCTTAAAAATACCGTCCGGATAGGTAGAAAAGCTTATAAGTATATTTACCATATTGCTTCCGAAGATTTCCACTCTGACCAGCCAGAAGGATAAACTCCCCATGAACAGGGCAAATGCTGTTCCGATTATCGCGCCGGTTACTGAAAAAATAAGAAACAGCACAAATCTTCCGAAACTGAATGAAAATATGCAAATAATAATAATTCCATAGATGAAATCCCCTATCGCCGAGGTATTGGTTTCCGATGTAAGCACACTAAGAAGAACATTCTTAGGCTGAACCAGATAAGTATCAAGTTTGCCGTTTATAATAAGGTCCGGCAGCGAAAACGCTCTTGCAAAAAAGATTCGTGAAAGTCCGAAGCTGCTTGCGCAAAGTCCCCACAGGAGCATAACCTCATTAATCGTATAACCGCCTATATCATCCTTTAGACGGAATAAAATTACCCACTGTATTATGAATGAGGCGTTGTTAAGCATCATAAAACAGATATTGGTTATAAAAGTAACTTTATTTATCATTTCGCGCATTATATTATACTTAACCGAAAGCACACATACCCTTAACTGATTTTTAACCGCCGTTAACATAGAGCTTCTTTGCCCCCTTTCCGTAAATAAAAAACATAATCAGAAAACCGACTGACAGATATATTATCTGCGCCGAAAGTATTTCCAGAAATTTATCCCCACTGAAATCGATAAACAGTTTGGCCGGACCATAGCAGACCGTATAAATCGGCGTAAGCTTAAAAACCGGCTGCAAAGATACCGGAAATATTTCTATCGGAAATATCGTTCCTATTACCAGAATCATCTTGTCATACAGCCACTGGAACGGATTGGAGTCCTCTATCCAAAAAGAGAACAGGCTGATTGTGAGCTTAAAAACCGCATTTATTGTAACTCCGAGTATTAAGCTTAATATTCCGGCAATAAGTCCTACGATACTAAGACCCGGAATCGTACCAACCATCAAGACGCCCATTACTACAACCAAAACTGCATACATTGGCAGCTTAATGCTCCATTCACCTGTATATTTTGATAAAATATACAGTGTGTAATGATACGGCTTGCCTACATGATAAGCAATATTACCGCCCCTGACATCTGATGCTGCCTGCCTTGACACAGTCGTTGAACGGCTGCCAAACCATATCATTTCCGTAAGCATAACATACCAGATCATCTGTGTTTTGGTATATCCGGCAATCAACTCTTCCGGATTATCATACATATAATTCCAAAGTTGTATGAAAATAAAAATCATTATAAAGTAACTGATAAATCCCATAATAACATTAATCATATACTGCAGGTTTTCAATCAGTACCGATTTATAAATTACAGCATATTTTCTCATAATACCGCCTCTTTTCGTCCTTCCGCCTTATAGATTTGTGTGATAATATCTTCCAGCGGGATATTGGATATGTTGATATCTTCCATGTTATCTGCATCAATATAATGGAGCGCCTCATTAATTTTAAGAATTGACGTATCCACCTCAAACTTGATATGTCCCCCATTCTTCTTAAGAACCACTATCCCTTCGGTTACAGGGAGTTCCGCCTCTTCATGAAGCTTTACCTCTACAACTTTTTTGTTCAGATAGTTATACTTCAGATGCTGCATGGAATCATCTAACACAATCTGTCCATTGTTTACGATTATAATCCTCTTGCATAACTTTTCGATATCTCCCACATCATGACTGGTCAGGAAAATTGTCGTATGAAAGTCCCTGTTCATCTGCTTTATCAGTTTCCTGATATTTTCTTTTACAACAGGATCAAGCCCTATCGTGGGTTCGTCAAGAAACAGTATCTTAGGTCTGTGAATAAGTGATGCCACTATTTCACAGCGTATACGCTGACCTAAAGAGAGATTCCTGACAGGAGTATTTATAAATGACCCAAGTTCAAAAGTATCCGCCAGCTCTTCAATCCGTGCTCCTATCTCACTATCCGGAATATCATAAATCGCGCCGAAGAAACGGAAATTGTCATATGGAGTTAAGTGGGTCCAAAGCTGTTCTTTTTGACCGAATACCGTTCCTATTTCATAGGCAAGCTGTTTCCTTTTCTTTACTGGGTCAATTCCAAGCACTTCAACTTTTCCGCCGTCCGGATAAAGAATTCCTGTCAGCATTTTAATAGTAGTGCTTTTTCCGGCACCGTTAGGTCCGATAAAGGCAAGAACCTCACCTTCTTCCACATCAAAAGAGAGTTGGTTGACCGCTTTAATTTCTTCCGTTTTGGGGTGGACTATCGCCCTTAAGCTTCCCTTCATTCCTTTTTCCTTCTGTTTTACCAGGAAGGTTTTTGATAAGTCTGTTACTGTGATTGCATTCATAATGTCTCCTCCTCGTTTTTATAGAACAAAAATAAGTAATTGCAAAACTCACTTTCACAAACAGTCCGTTGCACAATATATACAAATCAACGCAGGCACGCTTGCGCTGCATTGACGCCAGTAGCGGTACATAAGGTGCCAAAGTACGGCACCTAAGTACCGACGGCGTCATAGCACCTGCTTATGTTTTGTATATATTGCACAACTACATTTTGAAAAAATGGAGTTTCACAATTTGCTAATAGAATAAAAAAAGAACCGCTACGTTACATACACTCTCGTGTATATACCATGCGGTTCAATAATATCTATGATTACCGCATAGCCAAATAAGACTTCCCAATCTTACGGCCATGCGATTTTCCGGAGTTAACCGGATTTAGGTAGTGACCGTAATAGAAAGTCCAGGGACTAGCATAATCATAATAAACTGCACATTATTTTTAGAGTTCATAATTAATTCCTCGTTCAAGTATTCAAATTTTTATAAATTTCAAATAGAGTATCACAGTATTTCTGAAAACGCAAGTAGAATTTAGAAATATTTTAACAAAACTTTTTTTCAGGCATAAAAATCAATCAACTTTTGGCTGTGTCACAAAGGAATACGCTGCCATCTGTGCTCTCGAACTAAATTCCTCAGTTTCCAGCAGTTCACGTACTTCTTCCCTGCTGTAAAACTTCGCCTCAATCAACTCATTATCGGAAGTATGATCTTCAAATGCGCCTTCTGCTTCCACAAATGCAATCTGTGTCTTAATATCAGAAATGGCAATCGCCGAAAAAGACGGGGGTAAGATTTGAAGTACTTTTTTAAGATGCAGACCTGTCTCCTCATACAATTCTCTTTGTATACATTCCTCAATAGATTCTCCGGCTTCTATCATTCCTGCGCACAGATTATATACATAACGATTGACGCCCATCCGAAACTCCTTAAGAAGCAATAGTTTGTCTTCACAATATGCCACAATGGAAACACCGCTGATATGATTCCCCAACTCTTTTTCATCCGCAATCTCATGCCTGCTGACTATTTCATATACCTTCTCTTTTCCTTTTTTATTCAAATATGTCAATTCATAATTCTTCAAGTATTTACCGTCTTTTACCTTTTTCAGACTCAGCAGTTTCATTCCCAATCCGTCCCTTCATTATCATATTAATCTTTCAACTTTTCATCTGCTCCGCAAACGACTTACTCTTTTTCTTTCTCGTAATTTCCATAAGTCCAAGCCCCGTTATATCTACAACCTGCGCAGGGATGGGATCTTTCTTTAACAGGCTTCGCATATATTCAATTAATTGCTCTGTATGTTCTTTCTTCTTCATATTGATGAAATCCACCAGTATCATTCCTGAAAGATTTCTTGCACGCAGGGCAATGGCAATTGCCTGAGCAGCCTCCAGATTAATTTTAAGATATGTTTCTTCCTGATTTTTTTTAGTTTCATACTTACCGGTGTTTACATCTATGGCTGTCAAAGCTTCGGTCTGCTCAATCACAAGATATGCTCCCGAATTAAGGTATATCTTTTTATTAAGTAACTCCTTTATCCTTGTTTCTATGGAATATAGCTTATAAAGAGGCAGCATACCATCTTCATAATATCTGGTTAAGGAAGTATCAAAACCATTGCCTGCAAGCAGCGTCTCGTAAATCTCTCTTTCATCCGTAACAATCTCATCATATTCAGATTGATAGCAGTTTTTGATAAATTTCAGATATTCAGTCTCACTCTGATATAAACAACTGAAACATGTCCGTTTATTTGCGATATTAAGAATACGTTCCATTTGTAAAGCCAGACTTTCTGCTTCACTGACTACAACTGAAGTTTCTTCCACACAGGCGGCATTGGTCCGCACGATTATATCAAAACGCTTCGCGATTTCTTTAAGCGGTTCCAGATTTTTATATATATTATGATATTTTTTCCCTAATTTAGATGAAACCTCTACATTTCCAGGCGATTCGATTTTTTCATTTTCTTCTTCTTTGCCATATGCCATATCTGCATTCCTGTTTTTAACAACCACATAAGAGCCTGACAAAGACAATCCTGCGGAAACTCCCGCAAGCTTTGTTTTTACAGGCTCTTTCACAAGCTGCACTATAAGTTCATCCCCTGCCTTAATAGTGCCGTCGGGCTTTCTGTTAATTAAAATGGCATTCCCGGCCTCTTCAAGTGGCAAAAAAGCAAGTTCTCCCTTTTGAATTTCTACAAAAGCCGCACCGATATTTACAGATACATTTTTAACTCTGCCTACATAAATATTTCCGATTGAAGAAGCGGCTCTTGTATTGATGCTGTCACTATTCTGCGCCTGGATAGCCAGAATATGGTTATCACATATCAGAATGGAAAACAGCTTATTATATAGCTCTAAAATCAAAATTTTTCCTTTTTTATGACCATCCATGTCATTTCCCCACGGCAGAAAGAGGTATCAGACTGTCGTCTTCAGCCTTAGTATATGTTTCAGTTCTGATAATCTGCCAATTATATTTTTCATACTCCGTCTGACAAAACTTACATAGCTCTTCCATCACCATTGACGGCTTAATGTTGCCGCTGCTGCTTGCGTCTAAAAGCATATAAATGGCAGGATGATTATTTATATCTTTCCCCGGAAGATTTATGCCTTTTTCTGCTTTTAATTCAAAAATACCCTGTTTTATATCCAATTCAATCACGCTTTTTTTCGTGGTTTTTGTGACCGGTATTTGTTTTTGCGCATAAAAATCCGCCAGTTTTTGTTCTAAATCATCAATTAATAAGTCTGTTGGCGGATTATCGGCAGAACTGTTCTCGATATTCTCCTTAGAATCTAACACAGTATAAACAACCAGATATCCGGCAGCCGATACACTTGCCATAGCATTTTTCACTGTATCCGGCAAAATCTTAACTGACAAAACTTCCATACCTTCCACCATGACATGGTTTAGGGCATCTTTTATCTCATCAGTTGAAGACATGGAATTTACTTCAATATCCAGGTATTCTCCCGTACTTTCTATTCCCACTCCCAGAGGCGCCGCAAAGGACATGATCTGATGCGGGCTGAAACCTTCTGAATANCTTGATATCAATNTCNGCTCTTCTGATTGCCTTTTGAAAAAACCTCATCACGTCCAGATGNCCTATAAACTTCATTACGCCATATTTAGCAAANTGTATTCTAAGTTTCATCTTGAAATCATGCTCCTTTTATGGTTTCCATACAGACGCCTCCGCCGAACCTCATCGCACCGCAGCCCTGGCACTGGCTCCGACAGTTAGGNGATATGCTTCCNNCCATCGCTTTTTTCCACTCCCGCAAAAGAAATTCCTTCGTAACGCCGCAGTCTATGAAATCCCACGGGAAAATCTCATCCTCTTTTCTTTCGCGTACAGTATAAAAATCAGGGTCTACGCNACATTCTTCGAAACAGGATAACCAGATATCGTTATGAAACCATTCGCTCCACGAATCGAACATACATCCCTTTTCATATGCCATTAAAATCACTTTTGCAAGTTTTCTGTCACCTCTTGCAAGAATTCCTTCAATAACGCTGACATCAGCTTCATGCCAATTATACTTAATACTCTTCTGATTGAGCTGCGCTGATATGCCCTGTCTGGTCTTATATGCTTTTTCAATAAATTCTTCTTTCGTACACATTCTCGCCCATTGAAACGGCGTAAACGGCTTAGGTATAAAGAAAGACGTACTTGCAACAATCTGCACTTTGCCATTAACACGCTTGTCCTTCGGCACGGTATCAAAAAAANCAGCAGCGATTTTGTTGGATAAATCACCGATGNCTAAAATATCTTCCTCAGTNTCNGTAGGGAGTCCAAGCATAAAATACAGTTTAACTCTTGTCCAGCCTCCNTCNAATGCGAGCGCTGCGCCATCNAGAATGACNTGNTCGGTCAANCCNTTATTAATTACGTCTCTAAGTCTCTGGCTTCCTGCTTCCGGAGCAAAAGTAAGACTGCTCTTTTTTACNTCCTGCACTTTACTCATCACATCAAGTGAAAAAGCATCTATGCGTAANGAAGGCANAGAAATATTGATATGCTTTTTGCTGCATTCCTGAATCAGAAATTGAAGCAGCTCGTCCAATTTTGAGTAATCACTNGAACTTAACGAGCTTAAGGATATTTCTTCATATCCTGTGTTATTCAGCATTTCCACCGCATATTTTTTNAGNATGTCCACATCCCGCTCTCTGACNGGTCTGTATANCTGNCCTGCCTGACAGAAACGNCATCCTCTGATACAGCCGCGCTGAATCTCTAAAACNACCCTGTCCTGNGTNACCTGNATAAAAGGAACGACAGGNTTTGTCGGNTAATATGTATCTGATACTTCCATCTCNATTTCTTTCAGAATAGTATCCGGCGCTTCTTCATATAATTTTTTCCGCCCTTTAATCGTACCGTCAGGATTNTATTCTTCTTCATAGAAAGCAGGTGCATATATACCGGGAATCNGTGAAGCCTTTTTAAGAAAATCANGACGGCTTCCGCCCATATTCTTATTCTCCTTATAGACATCTAAGAGTCTGCGNTACTGTGTTTCNCCTTCTCCGATATAGAATAAATCAAAAAAATCCGCAATAGGTTCCGGATTATAACTGCATGGACCNCCGCCGATTACAATCGGAGATGTTTCGTCCCTGTCTTTTGCAAGTATGGGAATCTGTGCTAAATCCAGTATTTGCAGAATATTGGTGTAGCACATCTCATATTGAAGCGTTATACCAAGAAAATCCATATTTTTCACAGGTTCCTGTGATTCTAAGGCAAACAGGGGAATCTTCTTATCCCGCATGATTTTATCCATATCGACCCATGGAGAATATACACGTTCACACCATACGTCATCCCATGAATTGAACATACTGTATAAGACCTGAATTCCAAGATGTGACATACCAATCTCGTAAACATCCGGAAAGCACATACAAAAACGGATATCTACTTTATNTTTNTGTTTCATGACGGAATTAACTTCGTTTCCGATATAACGGGCAGGCTTTTCCACCTGCATTAAGATTTCATCTGATAGTGCCAGTCTTCTTGCCATGTATNNATAATTCCTTTTCNTTATTAATGATATGTTGAGTTAAAATCAAGTAATTCCGTAAGCTGAGGAAGTTCATCCACGTTCTCGGAATCATATAGCTTAAAATAATCTTCGGAAATCATTCCGTAAACATCATTCATTGAATACCCAAAGATTTTATATTGGCCNGCATCACACAGTAAAAAACCAATAAACAGTATNACAGCCGCCGCCATGCGCAGNCTGAATGTGCCGGATACACCATTCGGTACCTCTTCGGGATAAAAACCGTTTCTTTCATCCATTCCCGTGCGCAGAGATTCTTCCATCCGCATGGAGTCACTTTTTTTCCATGAATAAGGTGTGCTGTCCAATCCGTATAAAAGTCTTTCTCNCTGCCTGATTTTCATGCGGTTATCCATATTTTCCGCCCTGATACACTGCGCCAACCTCAGTTTTTTATCTATCGGTATCTGCCTTTTTAATCTTTGTCCCTGTTCTATTTGGTTTGATGGCATCCTTCTCATCTACATCCTGCTTTTCCAATATCTATACTTTTACAGAATTGTATGAGAAATAGTAGGAAAAAAGAACATCCGAAAACTATCTTTTAGCAAGCTCTGACGTAATTTCCTCCCATGTGACGCCCTTTTCAGCCATCAGAACCATCATATGATACAGGAAATCGGCAATCTCATATTTTATCTCATTCGAATTTGGATTCTTAGCAGCAATGACGATTTCAGTAGCTTCTTCACCCAGCTTCTTAAGAATCTTATCAATTCCTTTATCAAAAAGATAATTGGTATAAGAGCCGTCTTTAGGATGCAGTTTTCTGTCCAGAATAACTCCGAATACCTGTTCAAACACCCTCAAAGGATTGCTCTCTTCATACTCTTTACGCATGATTTCGTTAAAGAAACAGGAATGAGCGCCGGTATGACAGGCTGCCCCAATCTGGGATACTTTGGCTAAAATTGTATCCTTATCACAGTCAGCAGTCAAAGATTTAACATATTGATAATGTCCGCTCGTCTCACCTTTGACCCATAGTTCATCGCGACTTCTGCTGTAATAAGTCATTTTTCCGGTCCTAATCGTCGTATCATATGCTTCTTCATTCATATACGCGACCATCAGCACTTCATCAGTCTTATAATCCTGTACAACAACCGGAATATGTCCATCTGAGTTTAATTTAAACTCAGACCATGTAATTCCGGCTTCAAANGTATTCATNNCGATACCATTCGCCTGACACAGNGTTTTAACCGCCAATAACTCTTTTGCATTTTCATTAATGGCATATCCNGAAATACCGCATATGTTTTCTGAGGANAGCAGCTCNATAATTTTNTCTAAAGAAACNTCCGGNACTGANACAATCATNGGAAANCTTGANACTGTNACCGCTTCCTTAATNCAGCGTTCCTTTACAAGAATCAGTTTGTCAACATAAGCATCAATCAGNGCTTCATTTTCGGTAATCTCACCGGTTTCCGAAATNCATACGGCTATCTTATCCTTACCGAACTTCTTGGAAACTTCTTCGGTAATCTCTATATTNCCNGCTTTGGAATAATTAAGCGCCGCCATTTTGCAGCCNGCATAAATCAGTTTCTTAATATCTTCCATCCGNTGTACGTTNCCGGCTCCGATTACGGGAATCTCCGCTTCCGTGCAGATATCCTTTATAATATCCAAAGCTGCCTCATGCTCAGCATCACTGCTTGATAAATCATATACAATCAATTCATCGGCATTGTTATCGCCGTAAAATTTAGCCAACGCCGCCGGATTAGTATCAATAATTGTACTGTCTGAAAAATCTTTGACAGCATTTCCCTTATATAAGTATATACATGGTATCAATTTTTTGTACATTATAANCCCTCTCATCCTGTATAGCTATAGATAATTGCTANATTTCATTTCAATACCCAGAACTTATNCAATATAAACAAAATAAGGCGCGATTTCGCTTGCGGTGAGCACCGTTTTTGTTTATATTGTATAAGTTCGTTACCAGAGATATTANTTTTNCAATTATACCAGNCTCCCTTTNGTGCTGAGAACATCAACAATACGCCCATNACGCGCTGTTGCTTCATCCAATGCCTTGGAAAACGCTTTNAACATCGCTTCTATCATATGATGCGCATTATTACCGGAAATCATCTTAATATGTATATTCATTCCCGCACTATAGGAAACTGCATAGAAAAATTCCTTCACAAGCTCCGTATCCAAATCACCGACACGCTCCACATTAAAGTCACACTCAAATCCAAGATACGGTCTGCCGCATAAATCTACCGCACATAGACATAAGGCGTCATCCATAGGTAAAATAAACGAACCGTAACGCTTTATTCCTGCCTTGTCTCCAAGAGCCTCCTTTATTGCCTGTCCAAGTACTATGCCGGTATCTTCTACAGTATGATGTCCGTCTACCTCTAAATCACCTTTGACCAATACGGTCAAATCAAAGAATCCATGCCTGGCAAAGCCNTCCAGCATGTGGTCAAAAAAACCAATTCCCGTATCTATCTCACTTTTACCCTTGCCGTTCAATCCAAGAGTCACAATTATATCCGTTTCTTTAGTTTTTCTCTTAACTGAAGCTANCCTTGCCATATCTACTCCTTTCTGAATCTCACACTGATTGAATTAGCATGAGCAGTAAGCCCTTCCTTTGCCGCAAACAGCTCTATATCTTTATGCGCATGCTTAAGCGCTTGTTTTGAATAAGAAATAATACTGGTCTTCTTCATAAAGTCGTCCACACTTAGCGGAGAGAAAAATCTCGCCGTTCCGTTAGTTGGCAGAATGTGATTGGGACCCGCATAATAATCTCCCAGTGGTTCCGAAGAGTATTCACCTAAGAAAATCGCTCCGGCATTNTCAATCTTCGTCATAACCTCATANGGGTTTTTCGTCAGAATTTCAAGGTGCTCGGAAGCAATGGCATTTGCTGTCGAAACCGCTTCATCTATAGAATCCGCAATNAAAATATAGCCGTAATTATCAAGTGACTGCCTGATAATATCTGCTCTTGATAACTCCTTAAGAAATTCATCTATCTGCGCAGACACAGCTTTTGCCANTTCTTCACTCGTCGTAACCAAAATAGCGCTTGCCAGTTCGTCATGCTCAGCCTGGGACAGTAAGTCTGCCGCTACATATNGCGGATTTGCAGTTTCATCGGCAATTACAAGAATCTCGCTCGGTCCNGCGATAGAATCAATACTGACATATCCGAANCATGCCTTTTTAGCCANAGCAACAAAAATNTTTCCGGGACCGGTGATTTTATCCACCTTCGGAATNCTTTCCGTTCCGAAAGCCATAGCCGCTATTGCCTGTGCGCCTCCGACCTTATATATTTCATCAACCCCTGCAATTTTTGCAGCAACCAAAGTNCCTGTGGGNACTTTTCCGTCCGCGCCTGCAGGCGTTGTCATAATAATCTTTTTAACTCCGGCNACCTTCGCCGGAATTACATTCATAAGCACACTGCTCGGATAAGCNGCCTTACCGCCCGGNACATAAACGCCGGATATNGCAATCGGCATGATTCTCTGACCCAGAATAGANCCGTCNGGTTTCGTATCAATCCANCTGTTNCGNANNTGNNTNCGNTGAAAAGNNTCNATGTTNGCNGCGCNGNGNTTCATTACTTCNATAAANTCNGNATCCGTTTTNGCATANGCNTCTTCAATTTCTNCTTCCGTCACCTTAATATTNTCAGCGNTTATATCCCACTTATCAAATTTTTTGGTATATTCAAAAACAGCCCTGTCTTTTCTTTCCCGAATATTCGCAATAATATCGGCAACAACCGATTCATACTGCCCATAGTTGTTAGGNCTNCTTTTNAAAAGATTATCCANCAGATTATTTTGTGTCTCGGCAGTTAATTTTATGATATTCATATAATGATCATATTCCTCCATCAATTAAAGNTTATTTTTCATGTCCGTAATCAGCCTCTTGATTCTTTCAGGCTCCATCTGCATACTGACCTGATTAACTATCATGCGCGCCGACAACGGACAGATTTCCTCCAGTACCTCCAACCCGTTCTCTTTAAGCGTTGAACCNGTCTCTACGATATCCACTATTACATCCGAAAGNTGCACAATCGGNCCCANTTCTACAGAACCGTTAAGTTTNATTATATCTACGGTCTGATGCTTTTTGTTATAGAAATAATCCTTGGCTATGTTTGGATACTTACTTGCTACTCGTATCATTTCATGATGCTTNAGAAGTTCACCGGCGCTCTTCGGTCCGCAGATGCACATACGACATTTNCCATACCCTAAATCCANNACTTCATATACGTGCCTGTTCTCCTCCATAATTGTGTCCCTGCCCACTACGCCGATATCAGCCGCACCGTATTCCACATAAGTCGGTACATCAGGTCCTTTTGCAAGGAAAAATTTAAGTTTTTTCTCTTCATTCACAAAAATCAGCTTTCTGGAATCCTTATCCTTCATTTCCTCACAGGTAATGCCGATTTTTTCCAGTAATTCCATTGTTTTATTCGCAAGTCTTCCCTTTGCAAGCGCAAAGGTCAGATATCTTTCCTCGCTCATCTTTATTTTGGTCCCCCTTTGTATAAGGCTTCATATCAGTACACTGTAAGACATCCGTATCAACGCTGTGGAAGCAGCTCTACATGCTTTCCTTCTGCACGCAGNGCTTTTGCTTCTTTCAGCTTATCACTGAAATTTTCTTCGTTATAATAAATCTGTATTGGTCTCTCCGGCTTGGCAATCATGACCTTCTGTCTGTCCATTGCTAAAAGCAGATCGTCAACCGCTATCATGAAACCGATTGCAGGAGTTTCTTTCCCGAAACGTCCAAGCAGCGTATCATATCTTCCGCCTTTTACGATTGCATCGCCTACTCCGTAGGTATAGCCTTTAAAAATAATTCCCGTATAGTAATTATACTTGCTGAGCATTGTCAGGTCAAAAGAAATATACTTTTCCACGCCATAATCGCAAAGCGCATGATAAACCTGTTTCAGTCTTTCAATCGCATCAAGTGAACGCTTGTTGTTGACTGCCTTTTCCGCCTCTTCAAGTGCGTCATAGGAGCCAAAAAGGTCACTTGTTTTAAGCAGAATTTCCCTATCAGTCTCCTTTACATTCTTATGTTCAAGCAATTCTTCCGCACCGAAATAATTCTTACCTGATATGAGTTCCCTGAGTGTAAGCTCAGTCTCCTCGTCCAAGCCGGCTTCTGCGCATATACCTTTGAAATATTCCAGATTTCCTATACTCACCTGAAAATCATTAAGTCCTGCGTGGCAAAGGGTTTCTATCGTCATCGCTATCATTTCTGCATCAGCCTGAACGGAGGCATCCCCTATGAGTTCAGCTCCCATCTGCGTTGCTTCCTTCAATTTACCCTGTAAGTTTGAGGTATTGGTGAAAGTATTTCCGCGATAGCAGAAACGTATCGGAGTATCATCCTCCATAAAATATTTTGCCGCACATCTGGCAATTGAAGGCGTGAAATCAGGACGAAGCACCAGCGTATTTCCTTCTTTGTCAAAAAACTTATATAATTCTTTAGACGGCGTCGTACCGACTTCTTTGGAAAAAACGTCGAAAAACTCAAATGTCGGTGTCTGAATATCACGATATCCATACGCATGAATACGCTCCCCGAGAAGTCTTTCCACTTCAAGCTTTTTTTCTTCTTCATCACCATATATATCCCTGACACCTTCCGGCGTATGTACCAGTTTACTGCTCATATCTGTCAGTACCAATCCTTTCCGTCAACGTAAATAATACTAATTATATTGTTAAATAACATATTTTGCAAGTGTAACGGAACTTAATCTACCCTGTCATCCAAATCCTTTTGTATCATGTCCAGATATGGCACAAGAATTCCGTGCTTTTTCGGAAGAACATATTCAGGATTAAGTTCCTCATAGCGGAAACTTTTTTTGCCTCCATTCTTAGACCTGTCCCAGAAAAAACGCAGCATCTCGTAAGGCAGGTAATAGAAGATATCCTTGTGTGTATAATAAATCAGAAAAAATGCTATTCCCTTCTGCTTTTCAAACTGTTCCATAAACGTTACCTGATGTTCATGGATATTCTGTAAAGAGAAAGTGTCCACGGCACATTCCTTTGCGTCAAAGCAAACAGGAATGCCCTGAACTGCGCCGATATAGTCTACGGTACTTTTCTGTTCGAAATAAGCAAGCGTAATATGCCTGCTCTGCTTATCGATATTAATCGGGGTAATCGGAGTCGGAATCTTCTGAATCAGCGCCAGACCATTCTCTAAATACTTCTCATTGGTACGGTTAATCAAGTCTTCCAGTGTAGAACCCCTAAGTCCTCTTGAGTTCCAAGTAGCCATTATAAATCTGCTCCTTTATGCATCTGTAGATTTATATATCTGAAAATTTATACATCTGTAATTTTACTGAATATTTCCGGTAACGGCGCCAGAAATTCCCGTCCGCTGATATCGGTAAATGGCTCGTCGAGGTGTGGAAACACCACCTTATAAGCATGAAGAAGCTGATGTTTGATGCCATATTGCTCTTTATACTTATCATTCCATCTCCTGTCGCCGTATTTATAATCCCCTAACAGTGGATGCCCGATACCGGCAAGATGCGCACGGATTTGATGTGACTTACCTGTAATAAGCTCTACCTCTATCAAGGTCATATCTTCATACTGCTTTACGGGTACATATCTTGTCTTTATATATGTTTCTTTTACATTTACATTATCAGACTTTTCTTTTTCGTTTCTATTATTTACAATGTCATGCTCTTTAGTATTTATCTGAACCTTATTGGTTTTCTCATTTTTTATCAACCAGCCATCAATTACACTCTCATTAGCAAGAGTTCCTTTTACATACAACCTGTAGTATTTATGGATACTGCGGTTTTTAAGCACATCACCAAGCATCTGTGCTCCACGCACGGTCTTAGCGCACAGTACTATACCGCTTGTATTTCTGTCCAGTCTGTTGCAGACTGACGGTCGGAATGTCTTAAGCTGAGATTCAGTTATCTGATTATTCCGGGTCATATAGTGTATCAGCCATTCATTCAGCGAAATGTCCTCAGCAGACGCTTTCTGTGTAAGCAGTCCCGCAGGTTTATCCGCTATCAGAATGTGCTCGTTTTCGTATATGACAGAAATATTGTTAAAAAGTTTCGATATCACAGTTAATGAAGCATCGTATCCGTTGATATTATCCTGATAATCGGATGTTGTAACAGCTTGCCGTTTTGATGTTCCCATAAACTTATTAAGAGTCTCATCCGAAAAATAAACGGCTACCACATCCCCCTTGACAAGTTTTTCACTGCCATCAGCTTTTGCATCATTCAGTACGATATTCTTTTTACGAAGCATTTTATATAAAAATGAGTTTCCCGCTTCCGGAAGTAATTTACGCAGATATTTATCAAACCGTTGTCCTGCTTCCGTCTCTGTAATTGTTCTTTGATACATAATATATCTGCTCCATTATTTATAATGATATGGAATAAAGTGTCTGAATCATACCGTTTCTGTTTTTATTCTCTTCGGCAGCGGATTTTTCAAGTTGACTCAATCGGTCAATATACTTTTCGAGATTATTAAATATCTTAATCGTTACATTCTTATATCCATCCTGTAAAAGCATCTGTTCTAAATGCTTCTCACCCGCACTACAGTCACATTTTTCGATTTCTGTATAAGCGCATATTACATTTCCTTTTAATACCATATGGCTTATGGGAAAATTCTTCTGATACGATGTAAAATACATATCATAAAAACCGGTCAGCTTATCGTCGTATTGTGATATTTTCTCCCGGGCTTCTTTGCTGCATCCCTTCGCCATAAAGAACATTATCATATTTATCGCACTCTTACACGAAGGAAGACAGCCAAGTACCGCTACTATAGTCAGAAGGTTTTTGCTGCTTCCCGTAGAATAAATTCCGATTCCATATACCATGAGAGAAATTGCAAAATAAGCAATCGTTCTGATCGCAGTAAACTTTTTATGATATTGTATATACCCATAACTGCCCTTCGATACTCTTTTTTTCATTAAATCCCCTGCTTCTTTCTCAATCTATTAGTCCTCTTGTCAGTCCATATAGTAATTTCATCGGTATGCCGTAAATCGATACCGCTTTTTTCTTTTTACAATCCTTAAGCGCCTTTCTTACAACTTTTTCCGGCTTTGCCATTGTAAGTTTCTTTATCAGACTTATCTGCCCATATCTTCCGTATGCATGAGATAAAAATGGCGTATCCACAGGTCCCGGGCATACTACCGTTACATTTATGCCCTTATTTTTAAGCTCTTTTCCTAAGGCTGTCCCAAAATAATATACATACGCCTTAGATGCGGCATAAACCGCAAAATCGCGCTGCGGAAGGAAAGCAGCGCCCGACGAGACCTGTATTATCGTACTGCCTCTTCTCATATATGGAAGGCAGAATTTAGTCATCTGCGTCAATGCAAGTACGTTTAAGCGTACCATTTGCGCACTTTCGTCCCTGCTCAGATTTTCAAAAGCACCATATGTTCCTACTCCCGCGCAGTTTATCAGCACAGATATACCCGCATTCTGTATCATTAGAAGCTCCGCAAAATGCGAAAGCTGCACATCATCCGTAACATCCATGGGAACCGCCTTAACTCTGGGCTTTCTCCCTGACTCATGAACTCTCTTTCCAAGCAGTTCTTCAATATTTATAGCAAGCTCTTCTAACTCATCCCTTTTTCTTGCAATCAGCCAAATTTCATCGGTTTTATGAAGAATAGGCGCAAGCTGTATGGTAAATTCTTTTCCCATTCCAGAAGATGCCCCTGTAATAATCGCTATGTTCATAAAATCCCCCTTTCATAACTTACTTAGCTAATTGTGAAACTATTGCCGCGAGTCACGAACTTGAACTGAATAAACAAAATAAGGTGCGATTGCGCTTGCGATGAGCACCGTTTTTGTTTATATTGTATAAGTTCGTGACTTATGATAATGTTTCTTTATTTTTCTTGGCGGAATCAGGCATTTCTTATCAAATCCTATTAAGTCCTTCCTTCCCGCTTTTATAAGCGCTTCACGTACCAAATCATAGTTTTTCGGATCACGGTATTGAATAAGAGCACGCTGCATTGCCTTTTCATGCGGATTTCTGCATACATATACCTTCTTCCCGCTAATCGGGTCTATTCCGGTATAATACATTACAGTAGATACCGTAGACGGCGTCGGATAAAAATCCTGCACCTGTTCAGGCTTGCAGCCGGTATCTCTCAAGTATTCAGCCAACTCAACCGCTTCCTTTAGAGAAGAACCCGGATGGGATGACATCAGGTATGGCACAAGAAACTGCTCTTTTTTAACTTTGCTATTTATTTTATCATATTTTTTTACGAATTGTTCATAAACTGACCGCTCGGGCTTGCCCATTTTTGATAATACCATATCCGAAATATGTTCAGGCGCTACCCTTAGCTGCCCGCTGACATGATATTTAAGTAGTTCCGTAAAAAATGTATCATCTTTATCTGCAAGCAGATAGTCGAATCTGATTCCTGAGCGTATAAAGACCTTCTTTACTCCCGGTAAGCTACGCAGTTTCTTAAGGAGCGTAAGATAATCCGTATGGTCTATATGCAAATTGGAGCATGGCTTTGGAAAAAGACACTGCTTATTCCGACAAGCTCCTTTAGTCATCTGCTTCTCACATGACGGATGCCTGAAATTGGCAGTTGGACCGCCTACATCATGTATATAGCCTTTAAAATCAGGGTCTTTTGTCATCAGTTCTGCCTCCCGCAGCAGCGACTCATGGCTTCTTACCTGAACTATTCTGCCCTGATGAAAGGTAAGCGCACAGAAATTACANCCTCCAAAGCAGCCTCTNTTGCTTGTAAGCGAGAATTTCACNTCTGNAATCGCGGGAACNCCGCCTTTTGCCTCATACGACGGATGAAAAGTACGCATATANGGAAGTTCGTGTATTTNATCCATCTCTTCTTGCGTAAGCGGNTTCTGCGGNGGATTCTGTACNACATATACCTGATGCGGATATTCTTCTATCAGGCATNTCCCATTATATGGATCGGTATTCTGATACTGTATGGCAAAGCTTTCGGCATACCGTTTAGNNTTATCTTTCATTTCCTCATAAGAAGGCANAACTATTCCGTCATAAATTCCGGAAATATCCCTGGTCTTATATACGGTTCCGGATATAAAACATATATCTTTAACGTCAATGCCGCTTGATAAAGCATCGGCTATTTCCACTATGGACTTTTCACCCATGCCATAAGATATTATATCTGCCTGNCTGTCCAATAATATGGAACGTCTCAGGCTGTCGGACCAATAATCATAATGTGCAAGCCTTCTTAAGCTCGCCTCGATACCACCGATGATAATAGGAACGTCTTTATATGTTTTTCGTATCAAATTGCCATAGACGATAACCGCACGGTCAGGGCGCTTATAAGCCTCTCCGCCCGGTGAATATGCGTCGCTTGTCCTGNGTTTCTTAGAAACATAGTAATGGTTTACCATTGAGTCCATATTTCCTGCTGAAACCAGAAAACCAAGCCTGGGCTTTCCAAGAATTGTGATGCTGTCATCGTCCTTCCAGTCCGGTTGNGAGATAATACCGACACTGTAACCGTGCGCTTCCAAAACTCTGCTGATGATNGCAGGNCCAAAGGAAGGATGGTCTACATATGCATCTCCTATGATGTACACAAAATCAAGCTGCTCTATTCCCGCTTTTAGCATATCATCTTTAGATATCGGTAAAAATCCCATTATCCTACACAAGCTCCCTATAGTCATGAATATAGTAATCCGCAAGTTCTCTTTTCTCTTCATCCTGCATGACGGAAGCCTCGTCATATACAGCGCACACTTTCATGCCGGCAGCTTTTCCCGCCATAATGCCATGAATGATATCTTCAAACACCAGACANCGCTCCGGCATAACGTTAAGTTCTCCTGCTACAGCCAGATAAATATCCGGAGCCGGCTTGCCTTTTAACCCATCCGTACCCGTCATGATACTGTCAAAATAACTTTCAATACCTTGCACAGCAACAAAGTTTTCTACCAGTTCTCTGGAGTTGCTTGTCGCAATTCCAAGTTTAATATTTTTNGCCATACAGATATCAAGGAAACTTAATGCTCCNTCTTTAAGCTTAACTTCGTTGCTGTATTTATCCCATGCCATCTGATTCCAGTCAGCTTTAATCTGCTCAACTTCGTCAGAAAGCTCAAATGTTTCCTTGAAAAAGACCGCCGTTTCATTAAAATTCATTCCTCCGATGCGGGAATGCAGGTCTTTAGGAGGCTTNATGCCAAACTTTCCGAGATATTCAACGTCTATTTCCTGCCACATCCATGTAGAATCAACAAGCGAGCCGTCCAAATCAAAAATAACGGCTTCTATTCCATTTAATCCATCTAATCCGTCGAGTGACAATTTATCCTTGTGCATATCTGTTCATCCTTTTTTCATATACTTATAATGTCTATTACCATAGAAAGGAATTGAATATTATGTTTAAAAAAATATCCGATTCTTTCACGCGGCTTCTCTTCACGCTGCTTGCAATCTATCTTACGTATCTTCTTCTNCGCTATCCGTCNCAGTCTTTAGAATATGCGTCTACCGGTCTGTTTCTATGGTTTCAGAAAATGATTCCTACTTTGCTGCCTTTTATGATCATATCAGGCATAATGGTCAGAATGAACCTTACCGAGCGTTTTGCCAAGTTTTTTCATCCGNTATTTCATCTAATCTGGGGTACTTCCTTAAACGGTTCATATGTAATCCTGATGGGCATGCTCTGTGGATTCCCCATGGGTGCAAGGGTAATTGGCGAATTGTGTCATGCAGGCAAATTATCAGAAAAAGAAGGCGCATTTTTGCTTGCTTTCTGTAATAATATAGGCCCGATATATTTTATCAGCTTCGTTATGAGCACACTTTCCTTATCCGGTAATTATGTTCCGTTTCTAATTATGTATGGNGTTCCGCTGTGCTATGGTGTTTTACTGCGCTTCTTTTCCGGATATCATTNTGTCAGGGAAAATGCCGCTTTATGCCATATAAACAGCTCTCCTTCACTNCTTATGGCTATAGATGACTCCATAATCTCAGGATTGATCGGCATAGGGAAACTNGGCGGATATATGATTCTTTTCAATCTNCTTAATATTATGCTGCTTCCTTTTTCCTCTCTGCCGGAAAATTTTCTGTCACTATGCAACTGCATACTTGAAATAACAAGCGGTATAAACCGCACCGGAATAAACGGTTTATATATGATTCTGATTCTGCTTCCTTTCGGCGGTCTGTCCTGCATGGCACAGACCTATAGCATGATTAAAGACACAGGGCTTTCCGTTTCACACTATTTTATACATAAATGTATACAGACGGCTATAACTGCGGCTATATATCTTTGCCTGATTTATTTCAACGCCGCCTCCGTTTATATCCCCTNAGAATTAAAACCATTGAAAATACCATAGCGACAATCAGGAATACACAGACCAACGACACCTTAAGAAAATATGAAATCGTAATCGGCTGCTCTTTGGTTTTCGCATCATTAATGTCATATGTAATACTTATAATGTCATCTTTAGAAATAACACTGCCGGATGAAGCTTCGGAAGCGTTTTCNGTATNGTCTGCGGATTCTATATTTCCTGCGGTTTCCNCCTTTTCATTGTTATCTGTATTTTCATTATTATTAGTATTATCCGAATTCTCCNTATCTTCGTCATTGTCGATTCCTTCACCGTCTTCCGCATCCTCATCCGGCGTCTCTTCTGCATATGCTACAGATGTCAGGTATAATGTATTGCTCGTAGTATAAAGGTCATATCCGTTATATGCATTAACAGCAATCTGCGGAGTTATACCGGACGGCACATTAATCGTAAATTCAAACGTATCACGCTTTTTGTCCGGCCATCTTTGCAGTTCGGAGAATGTCTGGCCACCGTCATAGCTATATGTATAATAAAGCATTCCACTGTCATAGTCAGTAGCAGAAAGTCTGATCGTAACGTCNCCGTTTTCCGTATTTTGTTCCACCAGTTCTATTACGCTCACATCCGGTGCTGTAGAATCCGGCTTCATTACCTGAGACGGCACATTCACCGAAATATTCTGATACCCGCTGTANTCTTTTCCAAGNCTTGGTGAACGCAGTCCNNANTANCTCGCCACTGCTTCTGCGTCGAGCCGTCCGAAGGCTTCCAGCTTATCCTTATGGTCATAAAAAGGCTGGTCATTNTCCTGATCAAGATGGCAGTGNTCAATCAGCACGCATGGCATNCCGTACTCTGTAGAATGGCGTATAATACCATANTAATCAACCCCATCCTCATTCAGCCTTGTCTTAATACCACGTGAATACAGTCCCATTTCCTGCAGCAGTCCTATTTCTATAGAAGCGAAAGTATATCCCTTGCTATACTGCTCTCCAAAGGCGGAAATCCATGTTTCTGCTCCAAACAGCGTATGATTTGCCGACATGTTATAATGCAGACAGAACAAAAAGTCCGCATTAACGCTTGCAGCAAAATCACACCNTTCCTGTAATGAAAGCTCCGCGTCGCCTGTTCTGGTAAGATATACGGTAATCCCCTCATACTTCTCAAGTTCTGCTTTCATCGCCATTGCAGTTATGAGGGTTATTTCTTTTTCTGTATAATCCTCATACTGGCCACCCAGATTCTCNCCGCCATGCCCCGGATCAATTACGATNACAATGGGGTCTGTTTCATCGGCATAAACCGTGGCACAACTGTTTTTTGCCAGTCCTAATATATCTGTAAAAGCAAGTATTATTACGAAGATTACGAAAAACAACGGGCAACACGCTCCGCGAATTGCCCTTATGTTAAATAAGCCGGCTTCAGTGCGAAACCAGCTTACTATGATCTTTTTACTCATATCAATTGCTCCCCTGAACCAAATCCAAATTAACTGATTCTTCGGTTTTTTCGGTTTTGTTACTATATTCGGATTGATTAATCATCTCTTCAACTTGTTGCGGTATCAGTTCTGCCCTATTCGCTTTTACTACTTCGTTATAATCGTTAATAGTATTAAAAAAGCTGTCATAATGAGCTGTCGTAGCGCTTAACGCGTTAGTCATCAAGTTTTCAAGATTTGCAAGCATTTCATCCAGATAATTCACGGCGGCTGCCCTTACACCATTGGCCTCAAGCGTCGCATTATCCAGAATTTCCTGAGCCTGATGCGTTGCAAGCGTGACTACCTCATTCGCCTGTGCGTATGCCTGCTGCATGATTTCATGCTCACTGATCAGCTCATTGGTATGTACGGTAGCTTCATTAATCAAGGCTTCTGCTTTAGCACGGGCATCATTCAAAATCGCTTCCTTATTGGTAAGCATCTTCTGATAATATTTAATCTCCTCCGGAGTTTTCATCCGAAGCTCACGCAGAAGCTCATCAATTTCTTCCTTATTCACGATAATATTCGTCTTAGAAAGCGGCTGATATCTGCAGTTGTCAATATAGTCCTCAATCTCGTCAATTAATTGTTCGATTTTACTGCTCATTATTACTCCTATCTTGTATGACCATATTTTTCATATATTAATTTTCCTACAAAATCCGGAACACATTGTGATATGTCTCCGTTAAAGCTGGCAATTTCTTTGACGCTTGAGGAGCTTAAATAGGCATATTCAAGGCTTGTGGTTAAGAACATGGTATCCAGATCCCCGCCTGAAAGCTTCCTGTTGGTCTGTGCAATCTGCAGTTCATATTCAAAATCCGTAATTGCACGCAAACCCCTGATTGCCACATGTACCCCTTTACGCTTCGCATAATCAATCAAAAGGCCGCTGAAAGAATCTACCGTTACATTAGGAATATCTTTTGTCGCTTCTACTAACATTCTAACACGTTCTTCCACAGAAAACAATGGAGTCTTTACGTTATTATTCAACACACTTACTATTAATTCATCAAAAATTTCCGATGCTCTTTTGATTACATCCAAATGTCCGTATGTAACAGGGTCAAAACTACCGGGGTAAATTGCTGATTTCATATATATCTCCCTTTATATTATATCAATTTGTCAAAAAAGTCTTTATTAATTTTAAAAAAAATCAAAATTAATAGTATTTTTTCAGAAACACATGTTTATTGGTCTTATAGCATTTTTCCTTAGTGATGACATAACCAAGCGACTCTGCATATGAAAAGTCGGTTTCAAGAAGAGCTTCTACTACAATTAAGGTATTTTCCGTAACATAAGGCATATCTCTTAATCGTTCCAGAACACGTTTTTCATATTCCTGTCCATATGGCGGATCCATAAAAATGACATCTGCTTCTTTTTCGTGTATGCCACATATTGCAACAAGGGCATCCTGCTTAAGTACCGTCGCATTCTCAGTAAATCTTGTAAATTTCAGATTGTCAAGAATGCAGGCAATTGCATCTTTATGAAGTTCGACAAAATATGCCCTCTCTGCCCCTCTGCTCAGCGCTTCAATGCCAATGCCGCCGCTTCCGCTGAATAAATCAATAAAAACCGCTCCCTGTAAATATGGCTGCAGCATATTAAACAGAGTCTCTTTAATACGGTCGGTGGTCGGTCTGGTATCTAATCCTTCAGGTGTTTTCAATCTAAGGCTTCTTGCCCTTCCTGCTATTACTCGCATAATTATACCCTCAAACGCGTATTTTAGTTCCTTTGCTGTCCCTGCTTCCGAGTTTCAGCTTATTAAGCTCAACTGTTTTGCTATGGTACTCTATAGAAGTTTCGTCAGTATTCCGCGTATAATAAACCTCTTCCAGATTATCATTTGCACCCAGTTTCATTCCGCGCACGCCTATGGCGACTTTCTTCTTTTCAGGAATATCAGCTATTGGAAATCTTAAGAAGAATCCGTCCTTTGATTGTAATATGATATTACTTTGTTCCTTAAGAGCCACAACGCTTACTACTTCATCACCGTCTGCAAGCTTCGTCGCCGCCACGGTCCTTTTTGCCACATCAAACTCTCCGCCGTCAACGACCTTCAGCATTGCATATTTCGTCGCGAAAATCATCCTGTACAGGTTCAAGTCAGTCTGACTCGCTACGTAAACGACACTCTCCTTAGACGAATCATAATTACTGATATTATCGATTGGTACTCCCTTATCTCTTAACTTACCAAACGGAATGTCTGACACTT
This sequence comes from Lachnospiraceae bacterium, assembly GCA_014804495.1. Lineage (GTDB taxonomy): Bacteria > Bacillota > Clostridia > Lachnospirales > Lachnospiraceae > UBA3282. The sequence continues at coordinate 5,186 of JAAUZS010000011.1, read as the reverse complement.
TAATCGTATGAAGCTGTCCCATATTAGTGAACAGACAGACCTTTCCCGTATTTTTGCATTGGAATACATACTTGTTCTCGGAAATAACCGTGTCTTTATTCCTCTCGTATGTCTGCATATCAATAGTTCTGGCATATCCGAATCTGTCCATCATAAATATGATATCCATCTCTTCAGCCTTTTTCTCTATATAAACCGCTTCTTCGGCATTGGTGATTTCCGTTCTGCGCTTTCTGCCGTAAGCATCCTTAATCGCGTCAAGCTCATTGATAATGACCTGTGCCATGGAATCACGCCTTGCTAAAATATCTTCATAGCGGTAAATATTTGCCATTGTATCCTCATGCTCGTTTATAAGAGCCTCTAGTTCAAGACCAATCAGCTTATATAAGCGCATTTCCAAAATGGCGTTTGCCTGTTTTTCAGTAAACATAAGCTGGGCTGCCATGATTTTTGACTCTTTAGACTTAAATTTGATATCGTCTGTCTTTCCTTCGACAAGACATGCCTTCGCCATATTCCTGTCCCTTGAACCGCGAAGAATCTCTATAATTAAATCTATTACATTGCAGGCTTTTATCAGCCCTTCCTGAATCTCTTTTTTCTCCAGTTCCTTCTCTAACAGGTTCTTATATTTTCTGGTAGTTAATTCAAACTGGAAATCCACGCTTGCCTTTATTACCTGCTTAAGACCCATCGTTTCCGGTCTGCCGTTTGCAATAGCCAGCATATTAACGCCGAAAGTATCTTCAAGCCTTGTCTTTTTATAAAGCAGATTCTTGAAATTCTCTACGTCAGTATCCTTACGCAGTTCAATTACTATACGGATACCTTCCTTCGATGACTGGTTTGTAATATCTACTATATCCTGTGTCTTCTTTGTCTCTGCCAATGCCGCAACGTCCATCAGGAATTTGCCTATATTGACGCCTATCATCGTATATGGTATTTCCGTAATAACCAGATTTATATGCCCGCCTTTTGCCTTCTCCACTTCCACTTTACCGCGGATTTTGATTTTACCCATTCCGGTTTCGTATATTTCCAATAGATCATCTTTATTGACAACGATTCCCCCCGTCGGGAAATCCGGTCCTTTTACATAGCGCATAAGTTCCTTAGTGGTAATATTCTCATTCTGCATATAGGCTTTTGTTGCATTGACTACTTCGGTCAGATTGTGCGGAGGTATATTCGTAGCCATACCGACTGCAATGCCTTCCGAACCGTTTATCAGCAGATTAGGAATTTTTACGGGAAGCACGCTCGGTTCTTTCTCTGTCTCGTCAAAGTTGGGCTGAAAATCCACCACATCCTTATCCAAATCAGCAAGAAAAGCTTCCTGAGTAATCTTCTCAAGCCTTGCTTCCGTATAACGCATGGCAGCGGCACCATCGCCCTCAATATTTCCGAAATTTCCGTGTCCGTCAATAAGCGGCAGTCCTTTTTTAAAGTCCTGCGTCATAACCACAAGCGCATCATAAATGGAGCTGTCGCCGTGCGGATGATACTTACCCATGGTATCGCCGACTATACGCGCCGATTTACGGTACGGCCTGTCATAACGTATGCCAAGCTCATACATATCATAGAGGGTTCTACGCTGTACTGGCTTAAGTCCGTCTCTGACATCGGGCAGCGCTCTTGCGATAATAACGCTCATCGCATAGTCTATAAAAGATTTCTGCATTACATCGGAGTATTCCGTTTTTATAATTCTGTCGTCCATAAAAATCTCCTATCTTTGAAGCATATCTTTAACTGTTCCATATATCATTAAACTCCTGTTCAGTTATCAGATATGCCGTGTAATTACCTAAAGCATTAATGGCTTCTACTGTCGGAACCGGGTCATATATGCCTTTATTCATGAAACATTCCTTATGCCCGCCTCTATAGATTTGTATGCATCTTACGCCCTGACGACCTTCATTTAGATTAATTTCATGCAATGTTAAAACGGGTTCTTTTTCACAACTGTATTTCCAAAATGATTTGATGTACTCATAACGTTTTCCCTTTAAGAATACCGATTTCCATATCGCGCAAACCGCCATTATGAAAAGTATGAGTAACGCTATGCCTATTGCTAACATCGGAAGCAGAATGGTAAATACCGGTATCCCATGCCCATGAGCATCCGGGTTTGGCGGAAATAAATAATTAACATCTATGAATATCCCAAGTCCGGGAGATAACACAATAAAAATAAGCAGAAAAATCCATATAGCAGTTTTCCATCCGCGGTTTTTCCTTCCGTCAGACATCTAACTCCGCCTCCTGCGCATGGCGGTAGATAAATTCCTTACGCGGCGGTACTTCCGTTCCCATAAGCATTTCCGTCATTTCAGACGCCATACGTGCGTCTTCTATCTCCACAAGTTTTAACATTCTGGTTTCAGGGTCTAATGTAGTCTCCCAGAGTTGCTGCGCATCCATCTCACCTAAACCTTTATAGCGCTGCAAAGTGAAAGGTCCCTTGTGGCTCTTACGGTATTTTTCCAAGGCCTTATCATCATAAAGATATTCTTCTTTTCCCTTGGACGGCATCGCTTTATACAGAGGCGGCATCGCAATATAGATATGCCCCTCATATATAAGCTCCGGCATGAACCTATAAAATAAAGTCAGTAAAAGATTGGAAATATGCGCACCGTCCACGTCGGCATCAGCCATTATGATAATCTTATCATAGCGCAGCTTGGATATATCAAAATCGTTTCCGTATCCTTCCGAAAAACCGCATCCGAATGCATATATCATCGTCTTAATCTCTGCATTTGCAAGTACCTTATCGATGCTCGCCTTCTCTACATTCAGGATTTTACCGCGAATCGGCAGAATTGCCTGAAACATACGGTTCCTTGCGGTTTTCGCGCTGCCTCCCGCAGAATCACCCTCTACTATAAAGATTTCGCATTTAGAAGGGTCTTTGGATTCGCAGTTAGCAAGCTTTCCGTTGGAATCAAAGGAAAACTTCTGCTTTGTCAGCATATTGGTTTTGGCTTTTTCTTCCACCTTACGAATCTTTGCAGCTTTCTCGGCACAGCCGATAATACTTTTTAAGGCTTCCAGATTCCTGTCAAAATATCTGACGATTTCATCGCCTGCCACCTTGCTGACTACCTTAGCGGCGTCCTGATTATCTAACTTCGTCTTGGTCTGCCCTTCAAATCTGGGGTCAGGATGCTTAATAGACACAACCGCCGTCATTCCGTTCCTGACATCCGCACCCGTGAAATTGATATCCTTATCCTTAAGTATATTCAATTCCCTGGCATAAGTATTGACTATGTTGGTAAACGCAGTTTTAAAGCCCGTCAGATGCGTTCCTCCCTCTGCGTTGTATATATTATTACAAAAGCCGAGAACATTTTCATGAAATTCATTGACATACTGAAAAGCCACCTCTACGGAGATGTTTTCCGATTCTCCTTGAACATAAACGACTTCGCTTATGGTTTCCTTGGTTTTGTTCATATCCTTAATAAAGCCGACAATACCTTCCGGTTCATGGTATTCTATGCATTCCAGCTCTTCTTTTCTTTTATCTTCAAATATGATAGTCAGATTGGGATTTAAGTATGCGGTCTCATGCAGACGGCTCTTGACGTCATCCTCTTTAAATCTGGTTTTGTCAAAAATCGTATCATCAGGCAGGAACGTTATCTTGGTTCCTGTTTCTTTCGTCTTTCCGATCACGGGAAGTAAGCCGTTCTTTAATTCCATCGCGGGAATGCCGCGCTCATACTTATCCTCATAGATGCAGCCGCCTGTCTTTACCTGAACATGCAGCCATGTAGACAGCGCGTTGACAACCGATGAACCTACGCCATGCAGACCACCGCTTGTCTTATATGCTTCATTATCAAATTTACCGCCGGCATGGAGGGTCGTAAACACAAGACGTTCGGCGCTTATGCCCTTTTCATGCATACCTACGGGAATACCACGCCCATTATCCTCTATGGTAGCAGAACCGTCAGCCTCCAAAGTGACACGAATCGTATCGCAATATCCCGCCAGATGCTCGTCCACCGCATTATCTACTATTTCATATATCAAATGATTCAGACCTTTAGTCGAAACGCTTCCGATATACATACCCGGTCTGACCCTGACCGCTTCCAAGCCTTCCAGAACGGTAATGCTCGAAGCGTCATATGTGCTTTCTTTTGCCATTTTAATCCCTCATTTTCCAGTATATAGCATTCGTGAACATTTTATCATAGGAATCCAAAAATTGTAAAGTGTGAATATTATTGTCAGGAAACCTCTGAAACCTCATACAGATATTCCCGCCCTCGTTTACCAATTCGGTCAATAAGTTTCATGCTATACAAAATATGAAGAGTTATCTGCGCAAGCTCGTTATGAATATGTGCGGCTTTTGCAAATTCTTTAACCGTAAACGAATTTTCAAGCTCTATTGGAATCACCTGAATGAAATCTTCTTTCCGTTCAATGCGGATTTCATCATGTAATTCAAGCGGCATTCTGTCATAGCGTGTCCCTCTTTTTTTCCATGCCTTATCTCTTGCGTCACGCACTCTGTATTCATCCATATCAATCAGCGGAAATGCAAAAGAAAGATTGGGGTGTGTTAAGTATTTTTTTATTTTATATAATTCCGGGAAGGCACTGTAGATGCTTCCTTTTATCGGGGATTTACGTCTTGGGGAAAGTTCCCCGCTCTGCTTATCCATCCATACGAGCCAGCGGTTGTGCGGAATCGGAAATACTACCATAACCTTATATAATGGCAGAAATGTTTCCAGTTTATCCCGCAGACGGTTGAAATTCCCGTTCTGAATCTCTATAATCCGGCTGCCGGTATAAATATCCGCAATATATCCTTCAATCGGCACTTCATGATAGTCCGGATTCGGCTCATAATACAGTTTCATCACCGAATGTACGCTCTTTTCCTGCAAAGTTCCAAAACCATGCTGCTCATACCGTCCCAGCAGGACTTTTACCTTCGCCTGTTCAAATGCTTCCTTATCCATTTTGTATCTCTCCGTCTGATTCTATTCCTTGGATTACCATATTATTATATCGGACTAACAAGGCTATGACAATTCTATTTATTTTTTCATTTACTTTATCAACGTTTTACTATATAATGTTGTTATAATTTATTTTTCAAAACATAATTTACAAAATATATATAAAATACATTTATG
>JAAUZS010000010.1 GCA_014804495.1 Lachnospiraceae bacterium | reverse complement strand
TGGAAGCTGCTTTAAAATTTGCGGCGGAGAGAGGCGTAGAAGTGGCACTGATACTGCCGGGGATTCCCGATAAGAGGATACCTTATGCTTTGGCGAAGACCCATTATGCGTCGCTTTTAGCATCAGGTGTCAAAATATATGAATATACGCCGGGATTTGTCCATGCGAAATTATGTATCAGTGATACAAGGGAAGCGGTAGTCGGAACCATCAATATGGATTATCGCAGTCTGTACCACCATTTTGAATGCGCTACATATATGTATAATACGGATTGTATTCCTGAGATGGAGGCTGATTATCAGGCTACGTTGGCAAAATGCAGGCAGGTTTCAATGGAATCGCTGCGAAAGGAAAGACTGACACTGAAGCTGACGGGGTATTTGATGAAAGTCGTGGCACCGTTGTTGTAGGAGAAGACAGATTTTGTTGACATATTGAAAATTTCGTGTATAATTTATCTCGATGTTTATCAATAGTTTTAGCAACTACATATTTAAGCTCTTAAGGAGGAGAAAAATGAAAAAAATTGCATCATTACTTTTAATCGGAGTACTCGCGTTGACCTGTGTCGGCTGCGGAAATTCCGGTGATTCAGGTAACTCAGGTGATTCCGGCAATTCCAGCAATTCGGATGCAAAATCCGAAGGCGTTATGACCTATGCTGAGTATGCTGCCGCAGACCTTGATTCGGAAGTCGTAGTTGAGACTTATGTACAGGCTAAGCAGTGATGGTGGGAAGATAAGGCTACAGTGTACACACAGGATAAAGACGGCGCTTATTTTCTGTATGAAATGGCATGCTCTGAGGAAGACTATGCGAAACTAACTCCCGGAACCAAGATTAAAGTTACAGGATATAAATCCGAATGGTCAGGTGAAGTTGAGATTACTGACGCAACATTTGAAATCGAAGATGGAAACTATGTTGCGGAAGCTATGGATGTTACTGCACTTCTTGGAACGGATGATTTAATCAATCATCAGAATAAATTTGTAGCATTTAAAGGTATGACGGTTGAAGCTTCTAAAGATGCTGATGGAAATGATGTAGCATTCCTGTATAACTGGGATGGCTCAGGTCAGGACGGCAACGATTTGTACTTCAACGTTTCCTTGAACGGAGAGACATATACCTTCACCGTAGAATCTTATCTTTGCGATAATACAACAGATGTTTATCAGGCTGTTAAAGCTTTAAATATAGGCGATAAGATTGACATGGAAGGTTTCCTGTACTGGTACAACGGCGTTAACCCTCATATTACTTCAGTAAAAGCAGCAAACTAATTTTTAAATTATGTATTTATATTATATTAAGTACTTATAAAGTTCTGCTTCAATAACCAGAACTTAGACAAAATAAAAAGAAACGGTGCGATTTCGCCTTGCGGTGAGCACCGTTTCTTTTTATTTTGCCTAAGTTCGTCCCTTGAGCGAACAAAGTCAACAAACTAAATAATTATAAGCCTTCCTATTTTGCAATTACAGCTCGTCCTTCCTGAGCGATTCCAATATAGGTNTTTCCNGTNTTGAGCTGAATTTCATTTCCGTTATCNTCATAGTATTTCGTAGGAGAATAATCGGAAGCTTTCTTCCATGTAATATGAATTCCTCTACCNTGTGTGAAATAATATCCGTCGCCGGTATTATCTATTACCTGGAAAGCAAGATAGCCCTTTGCATCACGTACTGCCCACTTGGTATTCTGGATGATTACATTGCTNAAAGCAAGCTGCTGTTTGTTAAGNCCATCAGTCTGAGCTTTGCCGTGGAGACTCTTGTAATAAAGACCTGTCTCAGCATTGTAGGTAAAGCTGCTCTTCGTGTATGTAAAAATCTTAGACAAATCAATTGTATTAGCAGTAATCGAACNAGGATACTGACTCAGAGTGTTTACACCTGAAGAAAACGTAAAATGTGAAGCGTTGTAGTATTCAGGTCTGATTGTCAGTGAGTAGCCTAAAGAAGTACAGGCNTTGGTAATTCCNTCAGCGCTTATATATGCGTTATGTGGCGCTTTTCTGTCAGATGAACGGAAGAAGTAACCTGAACCCGGCATACTTCCGCCGCCGCCGTATTCATAAGTTCCGGACAGATTATTGATATCCGGTGCAGTAATACGGTCAGCCATNTANTANACNCCGCCGAAATGAATCAGGATAGGATCCCATTCTGTGGCAATCGGTATGTAATAGTCACGNCAGCTTCTNATGTTACCGATTTTGCTGAGTCCCTGCCAGTTATCAATAATTGCCAATTGACGGGAAATTTCACCTTCCTCCATAATTTCATATAGAATCTTNGCGTTACTGATTCCGTAAGAGGGCTGCGCTGACTTATCTGTAGGCATCATGACAGCGATAGGACGTATTCCTGCCTGCTCTGCCGGTATCAATTCATTGGTATAGACGCTGTGAACCTGNGTGCCTGCCGGAAGNCCTGAAGCCAGNACNTGATTAGTACACATGAANGACGGCGATGCAATTACGGCCGACGCACAAAGACATAGTGTGGCAAAGGCAGCAGAAAACTTTTTAATTAGTGTTTTTGCTTTCATTTTTGATAGCTCCTTTCAATAAATTTAAATTTTTTGGATACTGATAATTGTACTCCATTTATGCTGTTTGAGTCAATAATATTATAGATTGATTTTTCGCATTGACTCTTATAGGTTACGAGGTCGGNTTTCGCAGCGGACATTTTGACATNCTTATTTTATCCTTTAAGACATTTAATCCGCAGTCTCCCAAGTAGTCCTGAAGNATAGGAAGNGATTGGGTTGAGGTCGGACCTATGATTATCTCACCGACCAAATCAGACAGATGCATATTCAGTCTGCCGCACATTCTGTTTAAGTCCAGTGGATAGTATTTTTTGATTCTTTCTACTGCCACGTGGTATTTAGGCTCTATTGCAAATTCATTTGAAATAAAAGGCGAAACTACTAATCGGAATTCCTTTTCACTTGCAAAAGAAGGGTGTTTAAACGCCGCCGACTGTACCCATGCTTCATTCATAAGCGTATGGAGTCCGGGCATGGCTTCTGAAAATACTTCCGCATTCTTTATTAGTGCGTAGAATTCATTTGCAAGGCGGTGTTCCCTCATATCTTCCTGATAGTATACTTTTTGAAGGGATATGGAGCCTCCTATCATCTTCTGCATAAGGTCTTCATGAAANGCTATNCATACNCCTTGCCCGAAATGACCGTATCNTTCCCACTGCGCGGCATCATCNCTGTCCCTTGAAAAGCAGGCTGCATAAGCTGAATAATGGAATTCTTCTTCCATTTCCTTTTGAAAGAAAGCCTCTGTTTTGCTGATTTTTTCCTCTGCGCCATCCTGTCTTAATTTTTCTGCAACTGCTTTACAGATGCCGTTCATAAAGAGTCTCATTTCCGAAGCGTCATTCATATTCAGTATATTATTAAGTCTAAGCTCTGCGCATCTGATGATTCCGTCGAAGGCGGCGAAGTCGGTATAATGATATAGCATATGGAGCCTCCATTTTCGTAAAAATTTCATCAAGAATTGCTCCGCAATTCTTGTAGCTCAGGCTGTCTGGCCTGAGCTTATTATAGCAAAAGAGCATGGTATTGTCATCTGTATAATCCATGTAATTTTCTGTTAAATTTATTAAAATAATTATTGATTAAAAAGTAAAGTAGTATATACTTATAATTAAAGTTCAAAGTTTTGCGGTAATTAAAGATTATATGATTTTATATAATATTGTACAACGGACGTTTTGAAAATTGAGTTTTGCAATCATCTAATACAAAATATTAACGAAAGGACACTGCAATTATGATGGTAGAAGAGGTAAAGGCTCATCTGCAGGAATGTATTATTCCGTTTTGGAAAAAGCTTAGAGATGACGAATTCGGCGGTTATTACGGATGGATGGATCATGAACTGAATGTGGATAAGAAAGCGGTTAAAGGCTGCATTTTAAACAGCCGTATTACATGGTTTTTTTCCAATGCATATATGCTGCTTAAAGACGAAAGTCTGCTTGAGGAAGCTAAACATGGATATGAATTTATGAAAAAATACTGTGTTGATAAGGAGAGGGGCGGTGTNTACTGGTCAGTACGTTATGACGGAACACCGGAAGATACTACCAAACATACATATAATCAGGCCTTTTCAATCTATGCTTTATCTTCTTATTATGATGCTTCAGGTGATAAGAGTGCGCTGGATACGGCTATGGAGCTTTTTCATATAATAGAGAATCGCTGTATGGATGAAATCGGATATAAAGAAGCATTCGACAGGGATTTTACGGAAATAGAGAATGACAAGCTTTCCGAAAACGGCGTTATAGCGGAAAAGACAATGAATACCCTGCTTCATGTGTTTGAGGCATATACCGAGTTATACAGAGTAAGTAAAGATGAAGATGTGAAGAAACGTCTGGAATGGATTTTGGATGAGTTCGCGGATAAGGTTTACAATCCTAAGCTGCATCGTCAGGAGGTTTTCTTCGATAGAGAGATGAATTCGATTATCGATTTGCATTCTTACGGTCACGATATCGAGACGGCATGGCTGATTGACAGAGGAACGGAAGTTCTGGGAGAAAAGAAGTATCAGGACAAGCTTCTTCCTATCATTTTGGATTTGACAGAGCAGATATATAAGGTGGCATTTGACGGGCATTCTCTTGCCAATGAGTGTGAAAAGGGCGTTGTAAATACAAATCGTATATGGTGGGTACAGGCGGAGACCGTGGTTGGATTCTTAAACGGATATAAACTTGCGCCGGAAAAGAAGGAATACTTAGAGGCGGCTGAAGCAGAATGGCAGTTTATTAAAGACCATGTGATTGATAAACGTTCCGGTTCCGAGTGGTTCTGGGAAGTGACGCCGGATGGAGAACCCATAAGCGGCAGACCGATTGTAGAGCCGTGGAAATGTCCGTATCATAACGGCAGGATGTGTATAGAGGTTATAAGGAGGGCTAGTGATGCTGCACAAAAAGTATTATGAAGAGTTGGAGAAATACAATAAATTGATTTCCAGAAAAAACGTAAAATCTGACTTTTACAACGGAATTTACGACAGGTATGAATATCCCGTATTGACAAGGGAGCATATTCCGCTGACTTGGAAGTATGACCTGAATCCTGAGACCAATCCTTATTTTATGGAGCGCCTGGGAATTAATGCCGTCATGAATTCGGGGGCTATCTACCTGAACGGGAAGTTTTATCTGGTTGCAAGAATTGAAGGAAATGACAGGAAGTCTTTCTTCGGCGTGGCGGAGAGTGATAACGGTGTAGACGGCTTTAAGTTTTGGGATTACCCGATTTTACTGCCGGATACATGCCCGGAGGAAACTAATGTATATGATATGCGTCTGACTAAGCATGAAGACGGCTATATCTATGGAGTTTTCTGTTCTGAGAGCAAGGACACTTCCGTAAATGATTTATCGGCGGCAGTAGCGGCAGCAGGAATCGTCAGAACCAAGGATTTGAAGACTTGGGAGAGACTTCCGAATCTTGTGACGCTGCATTCGCCACAGCAGAGAAATGTCGTACTACATCCGGAATTTGTGAATGGAAAATATGCGTTTTATACCAGACCTATGGATGATTTCATTGAGACCGGTTCGGGCGGAGGCATCGGATTCGGTCTGTGTGATGACATCACCCATGCGGTCATCGATGAGGAAAAAATGACGAGTATCCGCAGATATCATACTATTACGGAATCTAAGAACGGCGCGGGTGCAGTTCCGATTAAGACTGAAAAAGGCTGGATACATATAGCACACGGCGTCAGAAATACGGCTGCGGGCTTGAGATACGTCATCTATGCTTTTGCTACGGATTTAAACGACCCTTCCAAGGTGATTGCAGAGCCTTCCGGGCTTTTAATAGGTCCCAGAGAGGCGGAGCGTGTCGGAGANGTATCCAATGTTGTATTTACTAACGGAGCGATTACCACGGAAAAAGGAGATGTTTATATCTACTATGCTTCGAGCGATACCAGAATGCATGTAGCGGTTACTACGATAGACAAGCTGATTGACTATGTGTTCAACACTCCTTCGGATCCACTGCGTTCCGTAGAGTGCGTGGCACAAAGATGCGAGCTGATAAAGAATAATATTAAGTTTTTAGAAGAGCAGTAAAAATGCAAGTGACGAACTTAGGTAAATTGAATTAGTATTTACTAAAATATAAATTAAAATGGAGGAAAGCAAAATGAGTGAAATCAAAATGATCAGCCCTGTGGTAAAAAACGTACCCTGGCAGGAGAAACCGGAAGGGTTGAAAGGTGCGCCTATTTGGAGATATACCGAAAATCCGATTATAGGCAGAAATCCGATTGAAGGCGTTGCAAGAATATTTAACAGTGCAGTTATGCCTTATGAAGATGGATTTATCGGTGTGTTCAGAGGTGAACAGACAAACGGTATTTCTTTTATCTATTTAGGTCACAGTAAAGATGCTATTCATTGGGAATTTGAGCCTAATAAAATTGCTTTCAAGGATGAGAATGGCAATGACTTTATGCCGTTGTATGCTTATGATCCCCGTCTTGTAAAGGTAGAAGACACTTACTATGTAATCTGGTGCCAGGATTTCTACGGCGCTTCTATCGGTATGGCAAAGACAACAGATTTCAAGACATTTACCAGAATTGAGAATCCATTTATTCCGTTCAACAGAAATGCAGTATTATTCCCGAGAAAGATTAACGGAAACTATGTGCTCTTAAGCCGTCCTTCAGATTCAGGACATACGCCTTTCGGTGATATNTTCTTAAGTGAGAGCCCGGATATGGTTTACTGGGGCAAACACAGACACGTAATGGCAAGAAGCGGTGAATGGTGGGAGTCTCTTAAAATCGGCGGCGGAGCTGCTCCTATTGAGACAACAGAAGGCTGGCTGCTGTTCTATCACGGCGTAAGCGGAACATGTAACGGATATGTATATTCTATCGGTGGAGCGATTCTTGATATTGATAATCCGTCCAAGGTACTCTACAGATGCGAGAACTTCTTACTTACTCCGGAAGAGTGGTATGAGGAAAGAGGATTCGTTCCTAACGTATGCTTCCCTTGTGCGACTATTCATGATTCAGAGAGCGGAAAAATTGCACTGTACTATGGCTGCGCAGACAGCTATGTAGGTCTTGCGTTTACCAAGCTTGATGAAATCGTTGATTACATCAAGAAACACAGCCATGTAACAGAGTCTGATACAGAAATCGGAATCAGATAAAAAATAAAAATCAGAGATTTTTATTTGCAAGTTTGGCTGAGTCAAACTCGCAGGTTGAGAAAGGGATTTATGTATGTTTATAGCACCTGATAATCCGGATTTACAATACAGCGGCAGGATTGATTTTGATAATCCCAAGGCGCCTGAGTTTGTGTTTCCATGCAGTTATGTCAGAATGTGTTTTACCGGAACTTTTATTAATGCGGTCGTTGAGAATCACCGTGCCTATTTTAGCAGCTATCTGGGTTTCATTATTGATGGAAAACAGGATAAGGTGAAAATTCCCGACGAGGGTAAAGCTACGATTGAGCTGGCTTCAGGTCTGGAGGATAAGGCACATGAAATCATTCTGTTCAAACGAATGGATGCCTGCCATGTATTTTTGTTCCATGGCTTCGAAGTGGCGGACGGCGCGGTCATATCCATACCTGAGGCGAAACCTGAACGCAGGATAGAGGTATACGGCGACAGCGTTTCTGCAGGAGAGGTATCGGAAGCGGTTGATTATGTGGGCAAGGCTGACCCCGAACATGACGGGGAATTTTCCAACAGCTATTATTCCTATTCATGGATGACGGCGAGAAAACTTAATGCAGAGATTCATGATATTGCGCAGGGCGGCATCGCCCTGCTGCATAATACAGGCTGGTTTGCAGGACCGGAATGCATAGGAATGGAAGAGGTATATGACAAGATTCAGTATAATACACAGTTGGAAACTCCTAAGAAGTGGGATTTTGCAAAGTACAGACCTCATGTAGTCATAGTTGCAATCGGGCAGAATGACAGTAATCCGGAAGATTATATGGCAGCCGACTATGAAGGCGATAAAGCTAAACATTGGCGCTCGGAATACAAAGCTTTCATTCTAAGGCTTCGTGAAATATATCCGAAAGCAGCTATAATATTGACGACGACCATACTCGGTCATAATGAAAATTGGGATAAAGCGATTGACCAAGTTAGTCACGAACTTGGTGACACAAATGTCTATCATTTCCTTTATACAAATAACGGAACCGGAACTCCGGGACATATAAGGATTCCGGAAGCGGAACGTATGTCAGATGAACTGGCAGCGTTTATTGACTCACTTGGAAAAGAAATCTGGCAGGATTAATTACTGCCAGATTTCTTGCATATTGTACTTNATTGATATCAATTATTTTTAATAATTCATGATGGCAACATTGTTACCTTTACTGTCGGACAGTAATCTCGTATTACATAAGCCTGCCCAACCCTCATTTGTGCCGGCATAATTCANTGCCATAATAGGAACAGACAGTGTTTCATTATTGTCAGTTACAGTTACATTCGTAAATTTCATATCAAATGAATTAAACGAATTGTATGTAATCAACGCAATGGCATACTCACCTGAAGTTATCATGGAGCAGTTTTCCATTATNAATGTGCTTTTTCCACCAACCTGTTCTGTAACCGAATCATGCATTGCTATACAGCCGGTACAATTCGAGTTTATAAATTCGCAGTCTTTGAAGGTCAGGGTGCTCTTACCCCGGCTGCCGATTCCCACACACTGATTATTTTCAGATATAATGCGGCAGTCTGTGAATGTAAGACTTTTGCCATACAGACAATCTTGCTCAACATGAACGGCATATCCGGATACATCTTTGACCGGCTCATACACATCAGCGCCATACGAAGCAATCGCCAGTTCGGTTTCATAACTGCTTATGCTGTCCTGTGAGTGATACCCGTATATTGTAATGCTTGATACGGACCCGGCCGCGATTTCTAATGGTACATACAGATAATTCACTGTATCGTAGGTAAGAATACAGTCGTCCTTACCTGAACCGATTATATTTACAGTCTTTCCTGTAACCCGTACATTCTCGTTATAGGTTCCGGGTGAAACGATGATATTTGCATTATTAGGCGCTGCGTCAACTGCAGCCTGTATTGTGAGGAAATCGCCTGAACCGTCCTGAGCGACTGTAAAGGTCTTTTTGGTAACTACAGGTTTTTTCGACTCATTAACGGGTGCGTTTTCTGTCTGCCGGTTGTCAACAAGTGAAGGAGCGTCTTGCGGTATGGGAATAGCCGCACAATTTATAGCCCATGCGAATAGTGTCATCATTATTAAACATGCTTTTTGTAATTTTTTCATATCATAATTCTCATTTGTCTTTTTATAATTTTAAATCCTTTACACTCTGAGTCATAGGTGTATCTTCCGATGCTATTCGTTTTTAATAATAACAAATTTTTATTCTACTTGCAAGGATGTAAGTATGCAGGGAATTCTGGCATGGATAACATAAATAGACTTTTGTAAATTATGCGGCAGGTGCCATTTTAATTGTTGAATTATGGATTTGTAAATAATGTACATTATTGAAGATATAATATTATAAAATGGATTGCCTGGGACAAAAAGTATTTCTATTTAAAACAAAAATTATAATGAAAATTTATTGTTAAATTTTCAAATAAAAATATTGATTTTTACTATTTTAAGCATATAATAATAGTATAAGAAAGTAATGGGGGTGTTTATTATGGCGATTTCAGCTGGTCTTTTACAAAGTTTGGTTCCTATTTCGCAGTTCAATAAAGGTCAGGCAGCAAAGATATTTGATAGACTCCGTTCTGAAAAAGAATTAATTGTTTTAAAGAATAATCAACCTTCAGCAATTATATTGTCTCCTGAGGAATACACACGATTAACAGAAATTGAGGAAGATTATTTCCTTTTATTAGAAGCCAATAAGCGTATGGAAGATAATGGAAATAATGAAACAATCTCATTTAATTCAGTAATGAGTAACTTGGGAATCAGTGAGGATGAACTTTTAGATGTGGAGGACGTAGATATCTAATGACTTGGAGTATAGTTTTTTTGGAAGAAGCAGAGAAGGATATGAAGAAACTTGATCACTCAGCGCAGATACAAGTATTAAAAGGTATATGAAAAGTTAGTCAGAATCCATTGACGACAGAGGAAGGCGGATATGGAAAACCTTTAGGCAATAGAAATGGAAATAATCTTACGAACTTTATGAAAATTAAATTCAGGGATATAGGAATTAGGGTTGTTTATAAAGTAGAACGAATTGATGGAGTTATGAAAATTATAGTGGTTTCTGCCCGAACAGATGAACAGGTTTACAAAGAAGCAGCAAAAAGACGAGATAAACATGATTTATAATATGAAATGAAGCCGTTACCAAGAAATATTTTTTGGTAGCGGTTTTTTTATAAATGCCATTTAATATAATATTTAATAATATGTATTGACAAATAATATTATATGCCGTATAGTATCAGTAGCAACAATATTATACGACATATAATATTATATTTTACTATAATATTTTAACAAGGAGTCTTTGAAATTTGGAAGCAGGTTTAAGGTATGAAATATGTCAGAAGAGGAAGAGGAGGATATCGCATGGTTTTCAANACAGGCGCCGCACTGTTGGACGCAATTGTCCTTGCGGTCGTATCGAGTGAGNCGGAAGGCACTTACGGATACAAAATAACNCAGGAAGTACGTCAGGTTATAGAAATTTCCGAATCGACACTATATCCGGTNCTTCGCAGGCTGCAGAAGGATGAATGCCTGGAAGTATATGATATGGAGTGTGCAGGGAGAAACNGACGGTATTACAAAGTNACGGAAAAAGGACGCGCACAGCTGAATTTGTATATTAGTGAATGGCATCGATACTCTGCCAAGTTAAACAGTATTTTTGAGGGAGGATTAAAGGGATGAACAGAGCGGATTTCATGAAAAATCTGGCGGAATTGCTCGCAGATGTGCCGCCGACGGAAAGGGAAGAGGCAATACAGTATTATAATGATTATTTCGATGATGCAGGCGTAGAGAATGAGCAAAGNGTGATTGCATCGCTTGGNACNCCGCAGCAGCTTGCAGAAACAATCAGAGCGGGNNTGNCGGATGGNGGAAATATAGGNGAATTTACGGAAAAAGGNTTTTCGGNATATGAGCNNAAAANGANCAATGAAGTNATGAACCTGAATAATGACNGCANGAANANNGNAGCANCGGAANNCANNATTCNTATNACNGNCAGAATAACAGCANNAATCAGANTGCATACANNANTCAGGGNTACTATAGTAATCNGAATAAATATGATAATCAGAACTATAACGGTAATCAAAGCTATAACGGTAATCAGAGTTCATATGGTAGTCAGAATNCCTATGGTAATCAGGGCGGTACAGTGGCNAAANCGAATAAAAAGCAGATGTCNGGCGGTACGATTGTNTTGATTGTTATTTTGTGTATTCTTGCCTCTCCGCTTTTGATTGGTATAGGCGGGGGACTGTTAGGAACTGTAATCGGTATTTTCGGAGCTCTGCTTGGAATCGTTGTGGGATTTGGAGCAGCAGCAGTCGCATTGATAGTAGTAGGCGTATGNGTGTTTGTGTATGGAATTGTGCTGATGTTCGGAATGCCGCTTGCCGGTCTGTGCCTTATAGGCGCAGGCATGATATGCCTGGCTATAGGACTGCTGTTTCTGTGGCTTACCGTTATGGTTTGCGGGGGCTTAATACCGGCGATAGTCAAAGGCATAGTGAAATTATTCAATAGTATTTTTAATAAAGGAGGCAGATAAGCATGAAAAAGTTTACTAAGTGGTGTTTGGTTACGGCATTGATGATGTTCGTATTAGGCTGTGCTTTCTTTGGAATTTTCGGTACTTTGGGCGGCTTTATGCAGGTTAATAATTTAGACAGCAGGTTCGTCAGAGTTTATAATTGGGGCTGGAACGGTCTAAGATGGGGATTAAGATGGGGAGACAACGGATTAAGGTTTGGCTTCTTTGATGATGAGGACTGGCAGGATGATGATTATGGTCTTCCGAATATTGCCTCAATATCCGATATGGAACAGACCGGTTATACGGCGTCAGACATTNCGGATATTGACATAGATTTAGGAGCAGTTTATCTGGTAATAGAAGAGTCGGAAGATGACCATATCTGGATTAAAAACGATTCTTCCGTCAAGACGATAAAATACGGTGTAGAAAACGGNGTATTCAGACTTTATGGNGGAAAGAAGGGACTGATTGGTGATAATTCGTATAAGGGAAATGTGTATCTGCGGCTTCCAAAAGGAATGAACCTGGATTCGATTGAAATTGAGATAGACGCAGGCAGGCTTGACAATATCAGTCTGGAAGCGGATACAATTGATCTGTCATCGGGTGCGGGCGAATTCAACATGGACGGACTGACAGCGATAGCTGTATTCATAAGCGTTGGAGCAGGAGATATGGATATTGACAGTATTGTTGCGGATACAGTCGGTATAGCAGTTGGTGCAGGAAATGTTGATGCTAAAAATGTTGAAGTAGAACATATCGATCTGGAGGTNGGTATGGGCAGCATAGACATACAGGGAAAAATAACCGGAGATATGAATGCCGACTGCGCTATGGGAAATATAAGCCTGAAACTGCAGGGAAAAGAAACGGATCACAATTATGATCTTGAGTGTGCCATGGGAAATGTGAAAATAGGTAAAAATGAGTACAGCGGAATAGCTGCCGAACGTTCCATTGATAATGGCAGCAGCAGTGATTTTGACATAGACTGTGCTGCGGGAAATATAACGATTGAGTTCGAGTGATATTAGATNNNNTTNACAGTGTGAAGANGTCNGNANATGAAANTCNGGTTTTGCNGTATATGGAGAGGTAAAGANGNNTGCNAAGAAACANAGTTATATACTNAATGNTTATATTANGNTTTTTTATANTTGGTATNCGACATTTCTTTTCATATGCAGAATCGGATTCGGTTGATTATGAAAGTATAGATGCTCAGATTGCAGANGATGTNAAAAAGTATCATATTCCGGGCNTGGCNATAATGNTTGTTGATAAAGATGATATTTTNNTTTCCAATACTTATGGAAATTGCAGGGACATAGATACGCCATTTATTATAGGTTCCATGAGTAAATCATTTACGGCTGTTGCAATTATGCAGNTTGTTGAAGACGGGAAAATCAACCTGGACGATTNTATTTCAGAGTACATTGATGCATCAGAATGGTTTGTTCAAGAATCAGATTGTGAAAAAGTAACGGTAAGAAATCTGTTGAATCATACCAGTGGAATAACTNCCTNTCAGAAATTTGGAAAACTTGAAGTTACGGATTCTTATGGTCAGCATGTATACGCCAATGCAAATTACGGCTTATTGGGATTGATCATTGAGTCTGTAAGCGGAAAAAGTTATGAAGAATATGTAACTGAAAATATTTTTGAACCGTTAGGTATGGAACATTCAGCTGCTACTCTGGAAAAGAGCAAGGAAAATGGCTTGATTGACGGGTATAGAAATTATTTCGGGATTCCAATTGCCGGAGAACCTGACTATCCTAAAGGCATTTCGATTGGAACATGGACAAATGTGCCTGCCGGTTACTTGTCATCAAGTGCATCTGATATGGGAAAATATTTGCAGATGTATTTAAATGGCGGAAATGATGTTGTCTGTGAAGATAGTATCAGTTCAATGTTTTACGATAGTGTATCAGTAGATGACGGCGCCTATTTTTATGGTATGGGATGGCAGTATTCCACTAAGATGTTTAGTCAGCCTGTTCTTTGGCATGCAGGATTGGTAGAGAACTATACGTCCAATATGTTTATATTACCGGAAAAAGGAATAGGGATTATTGTTTTAGTAAATATGAACGATTATCTCGTAGGGAACAATCTTCTTGGAAATGTTGTATTGCCTCTTATGGGAGAAGAAAAAAACATTTTTNCGGTTAATATGTATATGTTTCTTCACTTAGTTATTGACTTGGTATGTCTGCTTATTTGCATCTTTGCGCTTTATTCGTTAATGAAGATAAAGAAATGGAAGGAAAAAAAAGAAGTTTCCTATGTAGTAGATATTGTAAGACATCTTATATTGCCTGTTGTTTTGTTATGTGTTCCGATATTTTTATCTACGCCGGTGCGGGTTATATGGTTATTTACAAAAGATGTATGTATTGTTTTATATGCTAATGCGGCTTTATTAATGGCGGTTGGAGTTTATAAATTTGTTTATAGACTTATTTCCACCATTAGGAAGTGAATATATCTGTACGGATTGGAGATTTGAAATGCTTGGTATTTATTTTAGCGGAACAGGAAATTCCAGATATGCATTGGAAGTTTTCCTGAGAGAATATGGTGAAACAGCGCGTGTATGCTCAATAGAGGAAGCGGATATAACTAATTATATAAAAGATAATAAGGATATTGTTTTCAGTTACCCGGTACAGTATAGCAATATTCCCAAAATTCTGAAGGATTTTGTAGACAGATATCAGCATTTATGGCGGGGAAAAAGAGTCTTTGTAATAGCGACGATGGGATTATTTAGTGGAGACGGAGCAGGTATTTTGGCTCGCCGGCTTCGCAGGTATGGAGCGCAGATCACAGGAGGCTTGCATCTGAAGATGCCGGACAGCATAGCTGATGAAAAGGCATTGAAACGTCCCTTGAAAAAAAACGTGGAACTTGTGAAAAAAGCAGAAAAGAAGATAAGCGATGCAGTACGGGATATAAAAAACGTAAAGCCACCACAAGAAGGAATAGGCTTGCTGTATCATTTTGCAGGATTGTTTGGACAGCGTTTGTATTTTTATAATAAAACGAAACAATATACGGATAAAGTAAAAATCGATACGGGGAAGTGTATTGGTTGTGGTAAATGTGTGGAGTTATGCCCAATGAAAAATCTTAATATTGAAAATAATTTCGCCAAGGCAGAGGATAGATGTACTATGTGTTATAGGTGTATAAACAATTGTCCCAAGCAGGCGATTACATTGTTGGGGAAAAGTGTTATAGAGCAGGGAACGATAGAAAAATATTTAAATAAATAAGTTGATGTATAGCAAATCTTAAAAAATATAGTTATTATTAATGAAGAACACGCTGAGTTTGAAGATTGAAAGGAGAAGAGAAATGGGAAACGATTATAAGAAACTGGTACGTTCCAGAACAAACAGAACTGTATGCGGAGTTTGCGGAGGTATAGGCGAATATTTAAATGTTGATCCGACGGTTGTAAGAATTATATGGGTAGTATGCACACTGGCAAGTGTCGGCACTGGAGCTGTTGCATATCTGATTGCGGCGCTTCTTATACCGGAGGATACGTATTAATGTCATCACTTGATAGTTGGAAAATGTTACAGTAATGAATTGAATAATTGGATGTATGGAAACAGGGGTGCCGGCTGAGCTGATATGTGGTTCAAGCCGGCAACCTTGACTTTTTTATTAGTATGGCTATCTGACAGAATAGGAAGAATTTTGTATCAGCGTGGTTTCAGCTGTCCCGCCAGGCTGCAGTTCCATCATACTTAATGTATCACTTCGCCCGATTTCTCTGGTGCGGCGGTCAAAATCGCTGTCGCCTTCATGCTGTGCCACAACGTTGGTAATATACCCGAAGCGGTTTCTGACTACAGTTATGTCAACCGAACCTTCCGCTCTGGACTGATAGAAGCCAAATCCGCTTGTATTATCAACAAATGTACGTACAGGCTCTCCTTTATAAAGGAAGAAACCATCTTTATCCTGTACAAGTTCAAATGAGGCATATTCCGCAGCCCGCACTTCGTCATTGATGCAAAGCGAGAAGTCGATGAAAAATGCGCCTTTTTCCACATGAAATTCATCTGCCAGAGCATTCTGCATTCTTATTTCCATAAGCTCGGGGTCCTGAGTCGTATCTGTGTTAAGAATATCAAACACAATGTTCTCTGCACGTCTCTGGGGATTTTGCCCCAATGCTATATCCCGCGTAAGCTCGACTTTAACTCCCCATCTTGAGTCTGAACTTGCACAGAACGAAGTCAGATAGGAAGAAAACGGAGCCGGCATGACGGTAGAGAGCAGAGCGCTGCTGCAAAGCGTAAATACGGCTGCAATCATCAGTATCAGGACAGATGCTTGTTTATATTGCAGTATGTTTTGAATGCGCCTTTCTACTTCCGTTTTTGAAAATGCACTGTAAAGTAGAGTGCTCCGGTTTCCGGTAATCGCCATGGCAAGCAGGCTGGAAGCGTAGCTTTTACGTGCCTCATCTTCACCTAGCATACGAAGAACGGCTTCGTCGCACGCGCTCTCCAAGTCCGATGAAAGATACTTGGACATCAGCCAGACGAGCGGATTGAACCAGTTAATGCAAAGAGCGATGAGCATAACCGCTTTAATAAGGTTGTCTTTTCGCTTTATATGCATGGCTTCATGCATAAGAATGTGACGCAGAAGTTCGGTGTTACTGAAATCCATGCGGGTAGGGAGATATATGCGTGGCGTTAATAAGCCGCATACAAGAGGGGAAGCAATCTCATCATTGGTAAAGACCAGTATATGTCCCATGTTCATTTCACGAAGGATAGTATTAATGGTTTCATTGTGCTCAATAAGCAGCCGATTCTTAAGTTTTACATGGCAGCGGTATTTTTGCAGCAGTAAAACGACAACGGTTGCTATAAGTCCCAGGAAGTATATTACAAGTAGCAGTGCACCGCCGGAAATATGGAATTGAGAATAGCTTGAACCTGTTTCTGCTGCTTGATAATGAACGGTAATGGAGCCGGAATCGCTTAAAATATCAGATGATTCAACGGTCTCAATTACATTATCGTTAGGTATATCGCTGCTGCGAGATATGTATGATGCGATGTCTGCACTGCCGAGGGATGCCTGAATATCCTCCACTATATCAGTGGAAGTTGATGCATAGCCTGAACTGGCAGAGGTATATTCATCCCAGACGCTGACTATGTCAGATATGGAAAAAAAGGAATTATTGTGCGTTTTTAAACTAAGCGGGCTGCTCAGTGAGAATGGTACAAGCAGACGCAGAAGTACCATGCACCACAGAACGGGAAAAACAAATTTGGGCAGACTGCGCTTAAGCAGACCACGTAAAAGCAGGATAATAATTATCATAAGGCTTCCGTAGAATACCATTAATATAAACGGCATGTTCATTCTAAAATGCAGCATATTATTTTGCCTCCTTTATCATTTGGGAAAGACGGGCGGCATCCGCCTCTGAAATTCCCTGATTTTTGAGAAATGATGAGAAAAACAGCTCGCTGGAACCGCCGAACATCTTGTCGATTAACTGTTCGGTTTCGCTTTGTGCCACCTCGTCTTTAGTAACAAGAGGTTTACATAAAAAGTTTGGCTCCTCGCGCTCGATTGTGCCTTTTTCTATACATTTCTTAATAACTGTGTAAGTGGTGTTTTTATTCCAACCGATACGTTCGGACAGCACATCTACTATATCGCGCGCGGGTATGCTGCCTTTTTCCCATAGTACTTCCATTACTTTTAATTCTGAATCAAATAGTTTCATGGTGAAGGTTGTGCTCCTTTCTGATGAATTGTTTGGAAATTTGTTGATTTTTTGGACTAATGCAATAGTCTACAGCTGTATGGATAGACTATCACGATAGTCTGGTGGTGTCAAGAGGGTTTTGGAAAATAATTTAAATAATGGAGAAGATTTTATTAAATATGTTTTGGTTAATCATTGACAAAAAATTTGTATTTGGTAGAATACTATTAAAGGAGAGTCCTGCCAATAAGTGGACGTTCAAAAAGCGTTAGCGTCGCTGCGGTGACACTACATTCAAGGACTATGGTGCATAGTCCTTGAAATATTTTACAGGAGAATTTTATGACACAGTTACCATTAGAAGTTTATCGGATAGACATGAAGTACATCAGAAATTTGCATAATATTGACGATAGAATTTTTTCTGTATCGCCACAGATAGGAAAAGATGAACGACCATTTCTTGGCATAATTCTTATATGTAATACACATAAGTATTGCGTGCCACTGTCAAAACCTAAGAAAAAGCATGAAAAAATGCGTAATACGATTGATTTTAAGAAAATTGTACATAATGGAATTTTGATAGGTGTTTTAAATTTTAATCTTATGATACCTGTTGAAAATGCGCAGATACAACGAATTGATACAAAAATTCGCAAACATGATAATATGGACACAAGAAAGAAAAAGGAACTTCTTATAAAAGAATTAGAATGGTGTAACGAACATATAAGCGATTTAGCAAATACGGCAAATGTTCTTTATCAAAAATATATTACAGGAGAGAATTTCGCCGCCAGAAAACAATGCTTGGATTTTAAGAGAATGGAATTGGAGTGTGAAAAATATAACTCAAAAATAATGAGTGGCACCAAATAAATATATAATCATTATGGCTATTCGTGTCATACTGCTTTATGACTTTAAACTGGGAGTTGACTTGGAGGAAGTCTACGTGGTTGAGAAGAATATTCGTAATATATTTGAAGAATATCCGGAAGTTATTTATGGATTTACAGATATTACGTACAGTGAATTTGCAAGCACTTATAAATCTGCTTTAGTATTTGCAGTTCCTTATGGGGAACATCTTACAATCGAAACTTATTCTGAAGAAAAATTTGAAAAAGGTATTCAGGCTGCCAAAAACGTAGTGGAAAAAATTTTAGCTCAACTGCAGAAAATGCTTGATGAATGTAAAATAAAATATTATATTCCGCCCATAGCACAAAACGATGAAGTAGATTTGACAGCTCCTTTTTCTTTCAAGTTTGCAGCAGTAAATGCAGGACTAGGCTGGATTGGAAAAAATGATGTTGTCATTACAAAAAAATATGGTCCCAGAGTAAGACTATCTGTAATCTTAATAAATGAGCAGTTTGTTTATGGCAACAAAATCTTAAAAAGTAATTGCCCGGAAAATTGCAAAAAATGTGTTGATGCTTGTCCACATAAAGCATTGCATGATGTACAATGGGATATCAACTCGTTAAGAACTGATTTAATAGATTATAAATTATGTAACGAAAAAAAGAAGTCTGTATATTAAAACTCATGGGAGAAAAAATGCATGCGGTCTTTGTATGGCAGCCTGCCCGTTTGGAACGCAATAACAGCTTCAAAAGCTTTGAGTGGCAAAGAGCTGTATATCAACCCAAATCCCAAAGACTCAACTGCCTGTTTTCATCTTTTTCCTCAAAAGTATGCAGATACTTAAATATCTGCTCATTATCATGAACGATTCCGGCATCATTACATTTCTGACAAAATAACGTTATCAGCTGCTTGCTGTTTGGGCTTTCAAGCGAATACTGATTTCCGTATGTTCGTATGTATTTTTCCTTTAATTGAGGAAAAAGACGGTCAAGCTGCTTATAAAAATACTCTCTGTTACCTTCGCGGAGTGTCATCCCCATTCCGAAACAGATAATTCCATAGACTTTTGCTTCAATGCACATATCCAAAATCCCGGAAATATTTTCTTCCGTATCATTGATAAAAGGCAAAATGGGAGACAGCCACACAACGGTAGGTATACCAGCGTCATGGAGCTTCATTAAGACCTCGAAACGCTCCCTTGTCGTACTCACATTCGGTTCAATTTTCCTGCACAAATCTTCATCGTAAGTAGTCAGTGTCATTTGCACGACACATTTAGCTCTTTCGTTTATTTTCTGCAAAAGCTCTAAATCCCGCAGGATACGGTCTGATTTAGTAATGACGGTAAATCCAAAGCCATGTTCATATATCAGATTCAGCGCCTTTCTGACATTTTCGATTTCCATTTCCAAAGGAATATACGGGTCTGTCATAGAGCCTGTACCTATCATGCACTTTTTCCGCTTATGCTTAAGAGCATGTTCCAACAGGTCAATAGCATTTTCTTTTACTTCAATATCTTCAAAAGCATGCTCCATATGGTAGCACCTGCTCCTCGAGTCACAATAAATACACCCGTGGGAGCACCCGCGATATAAATTCATTCCGTTTTGTGAAGATAATATTCCTTTTGCTTTCACGAAGTGCATTTTATTGTATTGACCTTCTTCCCCTTTTTGACATAATTCAGGCAATTACAAAGCTCTAGTACGACAACCAGAACTTGGACAAAATAAACAAAAACGGGGCGTCTCTGCTCCGCAATGAGCCACGCTTTTGTTTAGTTTGTCCAAGTTCGTCACCTGAAATAACAGTTTCACAACGCATACTCAAGCACAATTTTTCTTATGTGCTTTCAGCTTCTTCATAGCCCAATCATAATGGCTTGACAAATTGCTGACAAAATATGAACCTAAAGCATTACCGCCAGCCCAACTGAAAACCCCTTTGGAAAACAGTTCCTCGTTTGAAAAGGTTTCCGCCAATTTCATGACTTCATCGTGGGATTTTTGAAACATGTCCCTTGCATCGTCTAATGATGTATTCTGATGTTTCCTCCAGAATTCCTCATTCAATTTTCCGTATGTTTTCCAGTTATAGGGCTTAGGAAGAAACGGTTTGTTGTCGCCGTTTTGATTTGACTCTACCCAGTTTAGCAGAAGCTGATGCCATTCGTATAGATGGATCAGAACGTCACGGAGATTTTTATCTCTTTTCCAATGGGCTTCTTTCTTCGATGCACTATCTGAGAAATCGAAAGGCGTATTAAGCTCCTTTTCTGTCATTCCTGCAATAATGACATTCAGTTTTTCATAGTTTTCGGCTGCTGCGTTCAATAA
>JAAUZS010000009.1 GCA_014804495.1 Lachnospiraceae bacterium | reverse complement strand
CAATTGCTGTCAGATTCACACCCAGACTTGTTAAAAGAACTTTTAATGTAACATAATCATTCTTTAATCCCTCATACGTTTTTTCCGCGTTTTCTTCTTTTGCATTTTTCATATGCGCCTGTACTTTTTGGAAATCGTTTATTGCTCTTTCAATAATCTCACCGTTACTAGGCATTTAATCACCTCCGAATTATAAGGAAACAGTTACTATACTAGTATGAGTATATCATAATTTAGAGGCAAAGTCTATCATTAGCATTGATGTTTATCTTTGCAAATATAAATAATACAGAATTTTTTCACAAAATTAAAAATTGTCTGATTTTTTCACAAAACAGTCTATTCTAAATCCATTTTTTGCCGATATATAAATTAGAACTACTAAAGTAAATCCAAGGAGGGATTGTTAAAGCATATGGATATGAGACACTTTTTAAAGTTCAAGCGGTTGAGGTGATACCGCGATTAAGGAAATATTGTTCCGATGAAAAAAATCACCAGTCCAAGCAGAACCCATCCGGTTTCACGAAAAGGCTTTTTGCAGAGGTGCTGGATGAGGCATGTGAGAAGGATCAGCAGAAAGATATTCAGATTTATACCAGTGGATATACGAAAAATGCTCTTCCCTATTACAATTTTATAAATATGCGGGAGTATTGCTAGGTAGTTCGGCAATAACGCAATGCATAAGGGAAGCGACTTTCTTCCCTGGGAATAAAACCGATTTCCTATGAAAATGAGCTGCCGCTCTGAATAATTAGTGCGGCAGCTCATTTTATACTGTTCTTTTGTTTTCAATTTAATTAACTCTCCGGCTCTATCGATTCCGCCTCCAGCACCACTACGGTACGCGGCGGAATCATAAGGTTTACTTTATCCCTGAATTCCGTCATCTGTCCCATGTCTTTACCGTCCTCATATTCAGCGAACGTATTGACGCAGACTTTCCAGCGCATATTGCCCGGAAGTTCGGGAAGCTGCATATTAAGCGGCTCCCAGTATGCATTCATTCCATAAAAAATAATATCGTCTTTTAAGTCATNNTCATCCCTTCCGGAATACATTACTCCGATGAGTCTGGTNTGNGAATCCGTTCTGCCGTTCCATGGATGACCGTTGTGTATACTTATATCGGAAAAACCTACGGAAGATGGTTTTGTCGTTTTTCTTATGACCGCATGTTTCTTGCGAAATGCTATCATATATCGGAAAAAATCATGTATCTCACGATATTCGCTAAGTCTGTTCCAGTCAAGCCACGAAATTATATTATCCTGACAATAAGCATTATTGTTTCCGAACTGCGTNTTGCAGAACTCGTCTCCGGCATAAAACATTGCCGGNCCCCTGCTGCACATCAGTGTTGCAAATGCGTTTTTTACCATGCGGCGGCGCAGCCTCTCTATCTCCGGATCATCCGTATCTCCTTCACATCCGCAATTCCAGCTGTTTCCGTTATTATCCCCGTCAGTATTATCCCAGCCGTTCTTTTCATTGTGCTTAACATTATATGAATACAAATCATAAAGCGTAAATCCGTCATGGCAGGTCAGAAAGTTAACCGACGCCCCNTCTCCACGATTCGCNGGGTCATATAAATCACCTGAACCTGTGATTCTGGTTATTGCTGCTCCCGCCATGCCGACATCTCCCTTTAANAAACGCCGCATATCATCACGATATCTTCCATTCCACTCAGACCATCTTTCAAATGCCGGGAAGTTACCTACCTGATACAGTCCTGAAGCATCCCAAGCCTCTGCAATGAGTTTCACTTTTCCCAAAAGNGAATCTCCAGCAATCGCTTCTATGATCGGAGGCGCCGCCATCGGCATACCATTCTTATCCCTGGTAAGGATAGAAGCAAGGTCAAAGCGGAATCCGTCTACCCTGTACTCTGTAACCCAGAANCGCAGNCAGTCCAGAATNAANTTNCGNGTCATNGGATGNTTNCTGTTNAGNGCGTTTCCACAACCGCTGAAATTATANTAATGTCCATCCGGNGTNANCATNTAATAAATATTATTGTCGATGCCTTTAAAAGAAAAACACGGACCATACTCATTCCCCTCAGCAGTATGATTAAACACTACATCCAGAATTACTTCAATCCCATTCTCTTTTAATTCATATATCAGCTGTTTAAGCTCATCTCCCTCATGGTTATGCTCCACGACAGAAGAATAACCTGTATTGGGCGCGAAAAANCACACTGTGTTNTATCCCCAGTAGTTATATAACTGCTCCCCCTCAAATACTCTTGCATCCTCCATCTCATCAAACTCAAAAATAGGCATCAATTCAACCGCATTGACTCCCAAGTCCTTAAGATATGGTATTTTCTGGCGCAGTCCTTCATAGGTTCCTTTNGCCGATACACCGGAAGATTCGTCCTTCGTAAAGCCTCTTACGTGCATCTCATAGATTATCAAATCTTCAATCGGATGTTCCAACTGTCTTATATTTCCCCAGTCAAAGTTATTTTCAACCACTCTGGCATGATAAACATAATCTTTTTTGCCTTCCGGACGTTCTCCCCACTCTCTCTGTCCTGTCACAGCCCTCGCATATGGGTCAAGCAGAATATTATCTTTATTGAAAAGTAATCCTTTTCTTTCATCATAAGGTCCGTCTAACTGAAACGCGTATTCAAATTCTTCAATATTCAGACCAAATACCAGCATCGAATATGTATTTCCGATATGGTAGGATTCCGGATATTTAAGCCTTGCATATGGCTCTTTTTCATGCGGATGGAATAACAGCAGTGTACATCCTGTTGCTCCAAAAGAATGAATCGTAAAACTGACTCCGTTTGGCGCAGCAGCAGCGCCATCTCTGCCATAAAACCCAGGTCTTACTTTAAAACCGTCTATCTCATCCAACGGCTGTAATTTTGCTCCCCTCTTTGGTTTGTTACGTAAGAAATCCATGCCTGATCCTCCCTGTCTAATTATCTACTTTCCTAATAAACATAAGTCCGAATATTCCTATGCCACAGTTACTTGAAACCGTAGCGGAAGCTTTCTGTAGAATAATTTTGTCGAACTTAGCATATTTTTCCACTTCCTCAAGTATTTCATTTAACTGACGGACACTGCATCCCGCATAAGTAAGGAAAAGAAGGCGCGTATCTATCTGCTTGCTGTTATGAAGCAGCGCCTTAACATATTTTTTGTCCATACGCTGCATATTACCGATTTCCATTTTCCATAGTTTCAACTTATTCTGTGACATATGAAGAACGGGATGCAGGTTAAGNGCAGTGCAGACCTTATGAACCATGCCGCTCAGTTTTCCATTGCGATACAGCGCCGATGTGCTTGGTACAAGGAAATTAGAACATACTAAGTTCTTAAACTGATTTAATGCTTTGCAAATCTCTTCAACGCTCTTTCCTTCTTCCGCCAAAGAGGCCGCATATAAAACCATGATTCCATGTCCGCTGCTGATGTGCTCGGAATCAAATACCGTCACATTATCAAAGCTTTTACTAGCCTGATATGCATATGGATATGCACCGCTCAAGCTGACGGTCGCAGTTATATGCAGAACATGCTCCGCCTTTTCCAATGTGTCGGCAAAGAAATATTCATATTCCGACGGAGGAGCTGTTGAAGAATGTGCAGTGTTCCCTTCTATCTGAAGATATTCCAAAAGGCTGTCACAAGACACTTCGGAAAGGTCGCAGAAACGCCCCTCTTTTGTATGTACGTATGTATACATAAGCCTGATTTGAAATCTGTCAAGCAATTCCTTTGGTAAATCGCAAATACAATCGGCAGTAATGGCAATCTTTCGTTTTCTTGCACTGGTTATCTGATTAACCATTCCTATTTCGTCTGAATCCTCCGAGCCTTCATCATCAGCAAATTCAATCAATTGCTGTGGCAGATATTTCAGCAGACTGTTCTCAAGCAATGCAGAATTAACAGGTTTGGCGAGATAACTGTCGAAGCCCATATCCCGATATATCTGTTCTGCATTCGACATTACATTGGCGGTCAGAGCTATTACCGGCGTCTTCTGGCAGAATCCTTTAGCCTGCACACGCACCGCTTTCAGAGTTTCTTCTCCATCCATATCCGGCATCATATGATCCATCAGAATAACATGATAAGCATTCTCGGCTGTCTTTTTAAGGCATTCTTTACCACTTCCTGCCGTATCGACCTTTACCTTTGTTCCCCTCAGCAGCTTAATTGCAACCATACGGTTCATATCATTATCGTCCACAACCAGTATACGGGCATCAGGCGCCATAAAACGCTGTTTGTATTTCGTACGGTTGGAAATTTGTTTTTGTGCCGCAAAATCTATGATTCCGATTGGATTAGGATTAACAATATGCTGCTCTATCTCTATTGTAAAGACAGATCCTTTATGATACACGCTGTCAACCGCGATTTTTCCGCCCATCATTTCTATGAGCTGCTTGGAAATTGCAAGCCCAAGTCCGGTTCCCTCTATATTACGGTTATCACTTTCATCTACTCGCTTAAAAGAATCAAACAGATTTTCCATGCTTTCCTTACGCATACCCTTACCGGTATCTTCTACGGAGATACGCAGCAGAATAACGTCCGGCTGCACGCGCTCTCCTTTAGCGGAAAGCGTAACAGAACCAGTTTCCGTATACTTTACCGCATTTGTCAGCAGATTGGTAATTACCTGCCTAAGACGTACATCATCTCCGTATAGCATGGATGGGATTTCGGGGTCAATATCTACTTTAAATTCCAATTCTTTCTGCTGCGCCCGAATCCAAATCAGATTNACCAAGTCACTNAAAATAGAGCTTACTTCATANTGTGTCATAACTATTTCCATTTTTCCGGATTCCAGTTTGGACAAATCCAGAATATCATTAATAGTCGTCAGAAGCATCTTACTGGCATTTTGGATATTTATGGCATTCTCAGCTATTTCATCNGAAATATCCTCCCGCAGNGTCATTTCATTCAATCCGATTATCGTATTAATAGGCGTCCGGATTTCATGGCTCATNTTGGCAAAAAAAGTATCCTTGGAACGTGCAATCTGCTCTATTTCTTCCTTCTGCTTNTCAATAAACTTCCNCTCTCCTTCATATGCCGTAATCTGTCCCTTAAGAAATATNCCGATAAAACAACTTATGCAGATGAGNGTAACAAACGAATCTCCATACGTATAAAAACGACTTGGCGCNGAAGCAAGAATATCCGGTCTCGTATATGTAATNAAATATGTAATGAAATATGCAGCTATGGAAACAGACAGNGCTATAACAAAATCCTTTCCCTTAAATAATATGAACACATATACCAGACCCAGCACAAACCAGATTGGCGTTCCGCTCTCCACACCGCTGCTGAAAACATAAACTAACGGCATAAGAATTACATTAGTNGCAATAACTAAAAGCCATGAAGCNGACTTGGTTTTATGATCGTTAACTGTCATTTTTAGAGCGACTCCGGAAACGATACACATTGCTATGAGCGCAATCAATACAATACGGTCCGCTCCGACTAAGGTTCTTCCCATCCCGATAATTGANGCACAGAAAGCCAANACAAAAACCATNCGGACCTGTCTTTCNTGAAGATCCAAATCTTTACTGAACANAGATTGCATAAATGCACGTATTTTTCCTATCATAATTACTTATCTTCCTTCCATGAATCCAGTACTTCCGAAGCTCCAATAAAATCAAATTCATCCGTAAGACTTCTGATTTTATCCGCCAACCCTTTCAGAGAGTCTCCATTGTGATTATATTCTGCCAGTTTATCCAAAATAGCATTTAGNCCTTCACTTTCAAANCTCATAAGCTTCATACTAAGCGTTTCTGTCAGTTCAATCAATGACTGACCCTCAATCCCGCTATCCGCTTCATTCTGATTATTGCTTTCTACTGTGNTAATGTCCTCTTCATCCTGCGGCTCAGCNTTATTCCCTNCCGGATATACAAATGAATTGNCNGCAAGAATACTAATCAGGGTGTCATGTGCCTCTACCAGTTCCTCATGATGTTCAAGAATATAGTCAATACGGTTCTCTTTGCCTGCCATTTCCAGATTCATGGCAAGTGTCGATAATTCTTCCGCACCTATTCCCTTTGAATTGCTCTTTAAAGTATGCGCTGTAATTACATAGTTTTTCCAGTCATTTTCTTTAAAAAACTGCTCTAACGAAGCTTTGCGTTTAGCTCCTTCTGCATGGAAAATACCGATAATCTCACGAAATCCTTCTTTATCGCCGCAATATGCAATTCCCTGATTTACATTTATACCGGCTCTGCTAAGCTCATCAAGCGCCTTATAATCATCTTCTGCTGATGCCCCGGCGACCTCCTGCTTTTCTGGTACTCTTCCTGTATCCGAAGCAGTGGTCTCTTCTTTAATATCGCTATATGTTTCACTATTATCATTATCCTGGTCATCTGTTATGATAACCTGCTTCTGCACCGGAATATAACGGCGCAGCATCCTGTCTAACACGCTTAGCTCTATCGGTTTTGCAATAAAGTCATTAAAGCCCTCTGAAATAAACATTTCCCTGGCTCCGCCTATTGCATTCGCCGTAAATGCAATTACGGAAAGCGCTTGGAAATATGCTCCCGGTTTCTGGCGTATTTTATGCAATGTCTCTACACCGTCCATTTCCGGCATCATATGGTCCAGAAATACGCAGTCGAATTCCATATTGTCAAGTTTATCCAATGCCTCCTGTCCACTGCTCGCCATATATGCTTTTATCCGGTACGGCATAAGAAGTCTTGCCATAACTTTTAAATTCATGGCATTGTCATCTACAATGAGCACTTTGGCATCGGGAGCCACAAAATGTTTATCATGTGAACTCTTAGTCTCTCCGCCCTGTACTATTTTCTGACCGTTAAATACGGATGCTATTGACAATATTGTAAACGGCTTATATATTCTAAGCATATTACTGCCGCTCTGTGTCTCATGTCCGTATTCAAGGACAAGCACAACCGTAATCTCTTTAGCCAGTTTTTCAAAGAAATTCCTGTCTTCGCAATACTCTTCCCAACTGATAAATACATGAGTGAAGTTCTCACGCTCAATGCGGCGTTTCAATTCCATAAGATTCCTGCAGGCGATAAGCGAAATACCAAGCTGCTCCACCATATGACGGATGCAGCTTTCATATCCCTCGCGTATAATAGAATAATTATATTTATCCATATTGATATAACACGCTGCATGTATATGGCTTTTGTTTTTGATAGAAACTATAGGAGTTTCATCCAGAACTTTCTGTGGTATGGTGAACTGGAATTCGCTTCCGTTCCCCGGTGAGCTGTTCACTGTAATGAAGCCACCCATATTCATAACCAGTGCACGTGCAATCGGAAGACCAAGACCTACTCCGCCCTCTTCCCTGTTACGTTTGGAATTAACCTGACTGAAGCTTGCAAAAATATTTTCCATGTCGGCAAGCTCCATACCTATGCCGGAATCCTTAATGCTGACTAACAGATTAATTCCATACTCTTCTTTTCTGCTGCTGATGCGCAGAACAATGCCGCCTTCCTTAGTAAACTTAATGGCATTGCTCATTAAATTCATGACAATACGCCTAAGTTTCTGCTCATCTCCCTGCAGATTACTTGGCAAATCTGCATCACAGTCAACTACAAGTTCAAGATGCTTGCCATTGTCCATGGTAAGCGCCATATTAATAATATCAGTAATCGTCGATGTAATATTATAGCTTTCTTCCGCCAGATCCATATGTCCGCTTTCCAGCTCCGAAAAATCCAGAATATTACTTACGGCAGACAGAAGATTCCTGCCGGCAGTCTGTATATCAATAACGTCTCTTCTTACACTTGCCGGAAGTTCCTCCTGAAGAATCGCCTCGCTCATTCCGCATACTGCATTAATCGGNGTACGGATTTCATGCGAAACATTTACCATGAAATCATCCTTACTCCGCTCTGCGATTTCCAGTTCATGAATATTTTCAACAAGCTGCTCATTAGTCTCCTTTTGAGCTGATATCATGAACAAAGTAATCATAGAAACTGCATATGTTGAAATAATATGCAGACTCATTCTGAGGATGTCATTAAGGGAATTTATTATAATTGTATGCGCGACCAAAGCATGATAAAGAATTATTACAGTGGAAAAAAATACTCCCATATATATAATCTGAGGTATAAAGAAAATTCCAAGAAGTACTATCAATGCNGCCATCGTAGCAAGCAGAGAAGTAAAGCTGCCGGAATGTAAGGCATAAATTATAAAATCCACCCATGTCATGACAGCGAAAAACTTGGCACGCGCTTCGTGATTCCAGAGTTTTTTAATATGGATAATCCAACAGCCTACTACCGTGACGACAATGATTTCCTTTTCAATCAGACTCCAGTTCAATAAAAATGACGAAACAAACATGGAAATCATGAAAAGAGAGAATACACCTAATACTATCTTCTCCGATTTTTTATTCGCTCTTTCGTTTTTCAACTCATTATTTTCCAAAGTATATTACCGCCCCTTCTCACAATATACGATCCGCGCATGTCAGACAATGTTCAACACTTTCTTCAGCATCGGAAGCATTTCCACAAANACATCAATTATGACCGGATCGAACTGGGTTCCCCTGCCTTCCGACATAATCTGCATGATTCTCTCAATCGGACGGACGGGCGGCTTATAAACACGTTCTTCATACAAAGCGTCAAACACATCCGCCACAGACATAATACGTGCNGCCAGCGGAATGCTGTCCCCTGCAAGTCCNGTAGGATATCCGGTTCCATCCCATCTTTCATGGTGATACATAGCAATATCTTCAACAATTCTTACATAATGTTCATCTTCTACATCGCCAATAATCATATGTATAATCTTACGACTGTATGTAGTATGCATTTTCATCGTCTCAAATTCTTCCGGCGTNAGTTTGCCCGGTTTTTGCAGTACGGCATCAGGCACNTTAATTTTNCCTACGTCGTGAAGCGGCGCCGCTTTAGATAAATCTTCTATAAAATCTTCAGTCAGTTGTCCTGCAAAAAGTCCTCNTTTATGCAGTTCTTCAGCNATCATCTTTACATATCTCTGAGTATTCTTTACATGTTTTCCGGTACTTCCGTCGCGGCTCTCAATCAGATTAGCCATTCCTACTATGACGGATTCCTGAATCATACTCAGCCGTCTGGCATTCTCAGTAATCTTTTCAGACTGCTCTTTTACCATTTCTTCCAGATTATGCCTGTATNGCTCNAGCTCTATTGTTTTNCTGACACGGCTAAGTAGAATGTCCGGCATAAAAGGTTTGGTAACAAAATCCACTGCCCCCATCTGAAAGCATCTGACTTCTGTTTGCGCCAGATTATCNGCCGTCAGAAAAATGACGGGAATCGATGCTGTCTCNTCTTTCATACGCAGCTGCTCCATNACTTCGAACCCGTCCATATCAGGCATATTAATATCTAATAAAATGAGATCCGGATGATTATTTTCCANNTATTTNAGNGCAGCAGCNCCGGAATTACATGCTGCNATACGATATTCNGGTAAAAGAATTTTCTGCGCAAGTGTTAAATTGCTTTTATCATCATCTACAACAAGAATAATATTTTTCATNTNCCAACCCCGTTTATTCTTTATTGGGTGTATCTNAATATGACAATACATTTTTATTATAATGCAGAATTACTATCGGTGTAAAGAAAAAATCTTCGAGATGTTTGACGAATTTAAACTAATTNAAGTAAANTNANNCGAAAAAGTATAATTGTGTAATGTTAAAGATATAAAGTATAATAGAAATGAANTNAAAATATCGATAACAGAGAAAATTAATATAATGAAAAAAAATACANCAAANATGCTTTTGTTTTTATTTATAATATATATGGCAATTGTCCTTAAAATCACAGTATTTAGGAGCAATTTCAGCTTAGACAATTTATTTCATAACGGCAATGTCAATCTGACGCTTTTTAAAGGCTATATGGTATTTGTCAGGAGCAGGAGCTGGTTTCGGNTTATTTATCTGTTCGTAGGNAACATTGTCTGGTTCATGCCTTTTGGAATGTATCTGCAATNTACGAAAAAATTTAAAAACATACTGATAGTTACTCTATGTGGTATGCTATTTTCGTTTTGCATTGAAACTATGCAATATGTATTCGGCACAGGCGTCACTGAACTGGATGACTTAATCTTAAATACGTTCGGCGCCTTTTTAGGCGCCGTAAGTGTCAAATTATTTCAAAAATTCCNTAACCGTTAATTGAAAGCCTGAAATCTTTCAATCATAATTGCATACTGCTCTTTTATTTTCAGATAAAGACCGATAGTNCCTTCCTTTTCCTTTTCAAATTCTGCGATAACTTTATCGTAGTTTCTCATCAGAGTATCGACTGCCGCATGATTAATCTTATTATTATCTGCATCCTCAGTCATAATTTTCCGAATAAGATCGCTGCTGAAAGAGTCCTTATAGCTGCGCTTTCCATACAGTGCGCTTAAGATATCAGCTACTGCTACAATCTGCTGCGGAAGTGTAAGCATATCGCCTGTCAGCCCCTTATGGTATCCGCTT
The DNA here is from genome assembly GCA_014804495.1 of Lachnospiraceae bacterium. Lineage (GTDB taxonomy): Bacteria > Bacillota > Clostridia > Lachnospirales > Lachnospiraceae > UBA3282. The sequence goes on along the minus strand of JAAUZS010000009.1, from coordinate 41,476 downwards.
CCATCAAGCTTCTCATGGTGTCTGACTGCAATCTGTAAGACATCATTATCCACTACCCCTTCCAGAATCATTTCCGTAATTCTGACATGAGCCTTCATGACCTTCATCTCTTCATCGGAAAGCCTTCCGGTAGACTCCAATATATTTAGGGGAATCGCTATTTTGCCCAAATCATGCAAAAGCGCTCCATAGTATAAATCCCGTTGNTCTTTACCGCTGATACGCATCAGTCTTCCAATCTGCTGTGCNAAATTAACAGTCGCCAGAGTATGAACTACCGTATGCTCACTTCTGAAATCGATAGTGTATACCANCATCTCCAGGAATCCTCTTTTATACTGCTCTGAAAATGCTCTCTTAGCAAGAAGCTCCGCCAATTCATCTTTATATGTACCGTTTACCAGATTAGCCGTTATTCCATATCTGGCTTCAGCCTTGTGGAACAGGTCAAGCGCTGCCCCGGAAAACTTGATATCACGATATAGATTAAAATAATCCCTCTCAAGATTCTCTTCTTTCAAATGCAGAAAGGTATCCATCTTATCAGCCAGATTCAGAATTTCAATAATATGCTTATATCTGCTCTGNATCATNCCNTATCGGTTATAATCCAAATGGTGATACAAAATAATCTCCGCTTTATCATCCATTGGAGACAGATACTTCAGGAAAAGAAAGCCGTAAATAGAATGCGGCCATAAATTCTTAGTCTCGAATTCAGTCACGTTCTTTACATTGTCTTCCTTATACAGACCGATATCGTGCAGGATGCCCAGCATAGTATAATCAACCAGTTCCTGTTCAGTATACTGCTGCTCATATTCCAGCATCTTATACATAATATACCCTGTGATTTCACCATGATTCATGATTCTGGCNTTTATTATACTCANTGTTTTCATGATGATTTCATAAACATCCTTGCTGCTGATTACGCTCATTCTCTGTGNTTTCCCTTCTTCTGTGCCTTGTTTATGTTCTTAATATTCAATATATTTTATGTCACAAATTAACTATACTTCATACATTATAGCTTATATCAGAGAATTTTGCATTATAAATTTATCAGAAACAAATTAATTATTTTCTTTATCTTCCTTTTCTTTATCGTAGTTATTTTTATATACCGTGCTATATAAATTCAACTCCTGCCCCTCTTCTACAGTCGTTTCCTCCTCGTCAACTTCATCAACAAGGTCAANTCCCGAAGTTTCATCATCAATCTGATGTTTCATCTGCTGGACCTTGGCGTCCTGTGCAATCGCGCGCATGATAAGATTCACATCCTCAGGNGTAAACATACCTATTGCTTTAGCCAGGTCATCCAGATTGTCTCTGTTGACAATCAGCGAGCCNCCGCCTGAGAGGGGAATATTCAGGCAGTCTTTCGGATTGCTNGTATCGCCAAGGCGTATGGCTTTATATTTCTCATCACATACAAATACCACTCCGTTATATTCTATAATTCCGTCTTTCGCCAGATAATTATACGGCACACCGTTATCGGTATTCTTTTTCTTCTCTAACAGTGCCTGCTCTAATATTTTGGTTTCACTTNCACTCGCATTCTCGCNGTCGGTATTACATTTTTCTATTGCTTCAAACATGCGTTGTAAGTTTTTTCCGACGTAAGCCTCAATTTTATTTTCCTGATCCAGTCTGTCAATCTGTGCATCGGTAATCATTTTGCTCCAATCCATTGACTTGGAAATAAATTCATCAGCATTCCTTACCACTTTTCCGCCGATTGTATAATTATTCGCATAATTAAGCAATGCGTTATAGGAATCCGATTCATTAGGGTTTCCTGACATTTCCATCTTATCCGCATGCGAACACAAAGCTAACATCTCCATCGGTGTTGCATTGGTCCAGTCAACCTGATTCACACATACTTTATATGTCTGTACTTTTCCGTTCTTTGATTCCAAGCGAATATTTATTATGGGATTACCAATAGTAGACTCTTCGTCATATGATGCAGAATACACCGTTCCGTCATCAAGTCCGCCAAATCCGATAATACCGCTTGTGAGGCGGACTTCCATTGAATATGCGTTGATTCCGCCCAGATAATCAGGTATTTCTTTTGCGGAAGCCGAGTTCTTATTGACAGATTTATTTTCTGCGTTCCGCGCTGCATTCATGATTCCGCCGAAGGCGCTCCCTTCAAAAGTTCCTGCCTTGCTGTCTTCTGATTTTTTTNTNTNNTNTATATGGGGTATTAATTACTGCNCTTCTATTNGCTGTTANTGTTACTGACATATTAATTATGCTCCTTTCCTAAGTTATCCTTTATCCTGAAACAAACTACTCAAAAGCTCTTCCTCTATTTCCTTATCGCTTTCAATCGACTGCGCTTCTTTGGTTTGAATCTGCCGCTCTTCCTGCTGNTCTTTCANTCTCTCAATCATCTCTTCGGTCTCTTCCTTAATATCATCAATCTGACCGTCTATGTTTTCCAAAAACTTCTCCCATTCTTCTATGGAAAACTCAGAGTTTCCAATCATATATTTAGGCGGACCGTTTTTGATTCTATCCTCGATAAACTCATAGAATTTTTGTAAAGCTNCTTCCACGCTAATGCCCATATTATCGTCATCTTCTTCCGCTTCTCCTGAAGACTTNANTTTTTCCCATGCTTCAAGCGCCATCTGTCCAATCGGATCATTAGCATTCTTTTCCATTTTATCCATNTTCACATCATANCCGTTTACCGTTCCATCTTCCATTTTCTGCTCTACGTAAACGCTGCGNGTACTTACATTTACCTGTGTCATAAGCGTATACCCTGACTGTATAAATGTTTTTACATAATCACTCTCCTGATAGGAAATNCACTTTGCTTCACACCGGGTAATGCCTTCGCTGATATTTACACTTCCCGATATTGCGGCAGCGGAATGTATATTGCNATACTGATANGCCTTACTTGCNGCAGCTTTGGCCGCCGTATTTGCATCCATGCCTACCGNCGTATTTGTGTCTGTACTTTTGCCTGNCTGCCCGTTCAGATTTTCTGACAGGTTTTCATAAAAATCTCCTTTACTTTTTCGATTTGATTTTGCCGTGCCCGTCTTTTCANGATAANCCTGATTCTCAATTCCGTTTACCTTCATAATCAATACCCTTNCTCCTTTCTTAACCTGCGAACTTGTGCTCATGGCTGTTTTTTTCCTATATCTTTTTCCAATATCGCTTTCAGCATTTCCCTGCCGCGTTTTAAATTCGTCTTAACTGTATTCTCCGGTATTTTCANAAGCTGTGCAATTTCTTTAATTGAATAGTCCTCATAATAAAAGAAATAGAGACAGCTCTTATATTTTTCCGGAAGTTCCAATACTGCCCAAAGAGTTTCATCTTCTTTAACGCGCGGAAGATGAAAATGTTTTTTCTCGCATTCCGGTATCTTATCAATACTGATAGTCGAGCTGTGCCACTTACTNTTCAAAATGTCCCTGCAGATATTCATGGTTGTGCGAATGAACCATGCNTTTTCATGNTCCTCGCTTTCAAACTGCGGCTGGTATTTTAATAATCTTACAAATACCTCCTGAAGCGCGTCCTCAGCGTCCGCATGTCCTTTCATCTGCATGAACGCCACACGATACACAAGAGAATACTGTTTTCTGAAATATGTCTCAAATATTTGCCTTGTCATATACTCTCATCTGCCGCAAGTCTGCGTATGGCAATCCTGCCTGTCCTTTCTCTTATAATTATAATACGAATCATAACGCAAAAAAGTTTCAAATGGAAGCAAAAAATCTGTCTGTACAATAATTGCCAAACATGATAAGATATTTAATAGCATGGTTTATTTTGTTAACTGATTCCATTGTTATACTCTTTTTCTATGAAAGGCAAGATTATCTTTATGAAAAAAGCTTATATTATAGGCGCGGGACCCGCCGGTCTGACTGCCGCCTACGAATTATTAAAACAAAGCAGCGAATACGAAGTAATCGTACTGGAAGAAAGCGACGCTATGGGCGGAATATCCAAAACGGTAAACTATAAAGGCAACCGCATGGATATGGGTGGACACCGCTTTTTTTCAAAGGTTCCGGAAGTCAATGAATGGTGGAACAATATGCTGCCGCTTCAGGGTTCTCCCACTTATGACGATATTGTTTTAGACCGCAAGATGACGCTTACACCCGGCGGTCCCGACCCCGAAAAGGTGGACAAAGTCATGCTGCGCCGTCACAGGGTATCCCGTATCTACTACAATAAGAAGTTTTTTGATTATCCGATTTCTTTTAAATTGGAGACATTTACAAATTTAGGACTTATAACCGACATTCAGGCCGGTTTCAGTTACATTGCCTCAGTAATTCATAAACGTAAAGAAAACTCTTTGGAAGATTTCTATATCAATCGCTTTGGCCGGAAGTTATACTCTATCTTCTTTGAATACTATACCGAAAACCTTTGGGGCAGACATCCCCGTGAAATTGCTCCTGACTGGGGCGCGCAGCGTGCAAAGGGGCTGTCGATAGCTGCCATTATCAAGGATGTGTTCGGCAAAATACTGCCGGGAAATAAAAACCGAAAAGTTGAAACCTCACTAATTGAGGAATTCAGCTATCCGAAGCTTGGTCCTGGCCAGCTATGGGATGTGACTGCGGAAGAAATTCAGAAATTGGGCGGTACTATACTCAAAAACTGCAAAGTTACCGGTTTTCACAAAGATGAAAATAATCATATTACATCTCTCACCTATGAAACAAACGGTGAGCAGATAACCGTGGAAGGCGACGTTTTCATTTCTTCCATGCCGATTAAAGACTTGGTTGCAGGAATGAATGACGTTCCGAAGAAACCTGCCGAGATTGCAGCCGGACTTCCATACCGCGATTATATGACAGTCGGTATACTGCTTCCTAAGCTGAATCTCAAAAACAAGACCAAAATCAAAACCATAAATAATATCGTTCCCGACTGCTGGGTTTATGTTCAGGATCGTTCGGTAAAACTTGGACGTTTTCAGATTTATAACAACTGGTCTCCTTATATGATAAAAGATTTGGAAAATACCGTGTGGATAGGTCTGGAATACTTTGTTACGGAAGGCGACGAGCATTGGACTATGCCTGATGAACAATTTACCAAATTTGCAGTAGATGAAATCGTCAGCATGGGACTAATCGACAGCCCGAAGGATGTAATGGATTCGCATGTAGAAAGAGTCAAAAAAGCATATCCGGCATATTTCGATACCTATAAGGAAATTGATACGCTGGTAGATTATCTTAAGACAATTGACAATCTCTACTGTGTAGGACGTAACGGACAGCACCGCTACAATAACATTGACCACTCTATGATGACCTCTTTTGAAACCGTTAAAAATATAGTAAACGGCGTCAGCAGCAAAGATAATATCTGGAGCGTCAATACAGAAAAAGAATATCATGAAGGTAATTCAAAATAATAGAATTTTATAGCGCAAGCTCATCGGCTTGCGCTTTATATTTGTGTCTAAACTAATTTTTCTTAAATACCGACTGCCTTGCACCATGCATCTTTTCATTGTGGTTTAATACATCGTTCACAGCATCCATCCTTAAGCCTGCATCAATAAAATCACAGTTCTTACAGAATGGATAATTCTGTCTGCCGTCTTTCACAGCATCCCTTAATTTCTTATATGGCTCGCTGTTCCAGCCGTCTTTTAATGCCACCTCATGTAAATCAGCAAGATTAGTCACCTCAAAATTATCACAGCAGCAGATTCCCAGCTTTCCATTCGGCATAATCCACATATCGGTAAAAGGCATCAGGCAGGTTTCCTTAATAATCTTACCCTTTGATTTCTTATTCGGCGCGCTGCCTGCACGATTGGTCAGAACTTCTTTTAAATAACGAATCTGTATCAGAATATCAACATCCTTGAACTCCTCAGGATGCGCCTTTACATACTCATATATTTCCTGAATATTCTTATGCAGTTTCATATCCAGACAATAATTATTGATTATGAGCTGATTTACATAGGGCATGACCGCCTTGACCTTGTCAATATCCAAAAGAAGACCATTGGTTGACATAAATATAAATGCATCCGGCAGCTTCTCTCTCGCATACTTATGAAATTCTACAATTCTCTTATCCAGCCACGGCTCATTATTGCCGTACAAAGTCAAATGTCCCTTGTAACCCCATTCCTTTAGCTGGTCGATAATGGAATAATACATCTCATCAGGCATCTTCATATAAGGACGCTTTTCCGCATGTATATTGGCAGTACAGAATTCGCATGTACTGTTGCAGCGATTCACTGTCTCGAGATTAACCACTATAGGATGCGGNGTNTCTTTCTGATTATAAAAATACTCTATATATTGCTTNTGCTGTTTCCTTCTTGTTATGAACTGCAGCTTCAAATAACTCTCGCTTGCAAGCCGGGGCAAATATTTTCTGGCNTTCCANCCAATCACTCCCGCGAAATTGTGTACTCTAATCGGCATCTTTTCATCCTTCTTTCTTATACTATATAAGCTTATATAAATAAATCACATAACTTCCATCTGCAGAGGAATAATTATCTATCAGTTCTATTCCCGCCTCTTTAGCATTCGTGATTTCAAGGCGTGAAAAAATATATTTTCCGCCAAGCGCTTTCAGACTGTCTGCATCTATATAAATATCGTAATCNGTTGNATANATGTTCTTGCCGAAATTTACTATACTAGCATCCGTGCCCGAATATAAATATGCNCGCGCNCCCCAGNTATCATAATATNGTCTTGACGCTTCCACTCTGTCAAGAGCGGGGGCTATTACCTTCCTGAAATCTTCCTTATACTGCTGTGAATAAAATCCCAAATATCCATCCAGAGTAGCTATGTCATTATACTCTAACACAGCCGGATGCAGACCATATGCCACGGACCACTCGCCACCATAGTTTATCTTTTCTTTAATCTCCGTAAACAAGTCTACCGCATAAAACTGTTCATAGTCAAGAGTATCCGCCTCACAACCGCTAAGGAATTCATATGCACGATAATAGCAGGTATTATAAATATCATTATATCTGTTAGGCGTCAAAATTACAACAAGCGCAGACAAGCATATAATAATGTTGGCAATCCACGTCTGTAATATTCCCGCATCATACAGCCTTATTAAAATCAGAAAAAGCGCTGTATACCATAAAAATGGATTAAATAAAACCGTCCTGTTGAACTGCAGCCCCGTAAGCGGCGGAAGCAGCGTTTCAACCAGTTTCCTTACAGCCGCACAGTCATAAAGGCCATACACGGCGCAGTTAAATACAAGAAAAAGTATTACGAAGTTAAGCCTGTCATGCAGAATTTCCCTTGCACGCTTTTTCCATATATAATATATATTATTTCCTAAAAAATAGATAAGGCAGATAGGCATCACGAACATCTTGTGTTCACCATCGGCATGAAACATTCCGTCCATCCACACATTATAAATATCAACTAATATCTCTTTGAAAGATAAATCGGCAACTACCATCGTCTTTCGGATTGTCACCTCACCTTTAAAAAGCATCTGTGCAAACAGACGGTATTCGCATACCACATATCCGAGGGCAAGCACAACAAAAGCTGCCATTAATGACCAAGTCGGCTTTTTATCCTTAATCGAAAGCCATATGACTGCAATTACAATGTAACCCAGAATAAAAATTCCCATATATGAAAAGTACGATACCAGCGGATAAAGAAATAGTGCAATATAAAGCGACACTGACGGCTTTTTGTAAATCCTTATCAGCAAATATGCTACGAGCGGCATTGATGCAAAGGCAAAGCCAAAAGCCGGAAATACATTTAAAATTCCGTACACGAAACCTGTCATATATATTATAGGTCTGTAAGCATTATACTTTTCCGGATAAAGCTCCTTAATAAGAAGTCTGAAGGAAGCAATCGCAATCACGACCTTTAACAGCAGACCAAGTATATATGCGCTAAATGATGGAAATACCATATAGAGCACGGAATAAAGTGACAACTCCGAAGGCAGAGTATCCCTGCTGATTCCTCCAAGAAAAGGCACATCGACTCCGTGCTTCCAAAAGGAATTTGTATTTTTCAGCATCTGAAACTGCGCAACAAATAAATCCAGATTATCATGTACGCCGATGTAGCTTCTTTCTCCATAATAAAGAAAGACTCCCCCCTCAAAAATAAGGAATCCCACAATCGGAAATATGAACCAGTATTTTGTCAGCCACAGAAACCACTTCTTCTGCTCCAGTCCTTTCATANCNCTTTCCTTTCATNAAAAGCCGGAGAGTTATATATCTCCGGCTTTTATAATTAAACCTGCTTTACATTGATTTACCAAGTCTTATTAAACCTGAGCAACATCCTTCATGGAGAAGCTGATACGTCCCATCTTATCTTTTCCNAGACANACAACCGTAACCTTGTCTCCAAGCGTCAGCACATCCTCAACATGATTGATTCTTTCCTTAGCAATCTTAGAGATATGAACCATACCTTCCTTACCGGGCGCGAACTCGATGAAAGCTCCAAATTCCTTGATGCTTACAACTGTTCCTTTAAAAATCTGTCCGGCTTCAAATTCGGTTGTTATTATCTTAATCATGTCAACCGCTTTGTCCATCATCNCCATNTCGGTTCCGCATACNGATACTTGTCCGTCATCCGTAATATCAATCTTAACGCCNGTACGTGCGATAATCTCATTGATAGTCTTACCGCGCTGTCCAACAACGTCGCCGATTTTCTCAGGATCAATCTGAATGGAAATAATCTTAGGCGCATACTTTCCGACTTCTTTTCTCGGTTCTGCAATCGCAGGAACCATACAGTTTGCCATAATGAATTCTCTGGCNTCACGGCATCTTGCAATCGCNCCTTCTACGATAGGTCTTGTCAATCCGTGAATCTTGATATCCATCTGGATAGCCGTAATACCGTCATGAGTACCGGTAACCTTAAAGTCCATATCTCCGAAAAAGTCTTCCAANCCCTGAATATCGGTAAGCAGTACAAAATCATCATCCGTGTCGCCTGTAACAAGACCACAGGAAATACCTGCAACCATTTTCTTAANCGGTACACCGGCTGCCATCAGAGACATACATGATGCGCAGGTAGATGCCATAGAAGTAGAACCGTTAGACTCAAAAGTCTCGGATACGGTACGNATTGCATACGGGAATTCTTCCTCGGAAGGAAGTACCGGTACCAGCGCTCTTTCCGCAAGCGCTCCATGTCCGATTTCCCTNCGNCCCGGACCTCTGCTNACCTTGGTCTCACCAACGGAATATGACGGGAAATTATANTGATGCATGTATCTTTTNGCCGTNACATTATCGTCCAGTCCGTCTACCTTCTGNACCTCNGACAATGGNGCAAGCGTACATACATTACATATCTGNGTCTGTCCACGGGTNAACATTGCAGAACCGTGAACTCTGGGNATAATATCTACTTCCGCAGCCAGNGGACGAATCTGTGTGAGTTCACGACCGTCAGGACGCTTATGATCTTTTAAAATCATCTTACGTACAGTCTTCTTCTGGTACTGATATACAGCCTCGGAAAGCACAGCAAGATAGTCTTCCTTTTCAGCAAAAGCTTCTTCCAGTTTTGCGGTGACATTTCTGATGTTTTCTTCACGAACCTGCTTTTCATCCGTGAAAACAGCNGTCTCCATCTCTTCCGGNGTAACAATTTTTTTCATTTCTTCAAACATTTCATCAGGAATCGCACAGCTTTCATAAGCATGCTTCGGTTTTCCAACCTCCGCAACGATTTGATTTATGAATGCAATTATAGTCTGATTTATTTCATGTGCTTTATAAATCGCTTCAATAATTCTGGCTTCCGGAATCTCATTTGCGCCTGCTTCAATCATAATTACCTTCTGCGCAGTGGAAGCAACCGTCATCTGCAAATCTCCATCAGCCCACTGATCCTGTGAAGGATTAATGACAAATTCACCGTCAATCATACCAACCTGCGTCATCGCACACGGTCCGTCAAACGGAATGTCCGAAATACAGGTAGCTATTGATGTACCAAGCATTGCTACAAGCTCGGGACGGCACTCAGGATCTACGCTCATAACCATATTATTTAATGTAACATCGTTTCTGTAATCCTTCGGGAATAAAGGACGCATAGGTCTGTCGATGACACGGCTTGTCAGAACTGCATTTTCAGANGCCTTGCCTTCCCTCTTGTTAAAACCGCCCGGAATCTTACCGACAGCATACATTTTTTCTTCGTATTCAACGCTGCATGGGAAAAAGTCAATTCCCTCTCTTGGTTTCTCTGATGCCGTTGCAGTAGATAATACCGTTGTTTCACCATACTGCATAAAAGCGCATCCGTTAGCCTGCTTGCCGACTCTGCCGATATCTACGCGAAGTGTACGGCCTGCAAGTTCCATTGTGTAACTCTTATACATAATCTTCTCTCCTTTATAAAATATATTTTCAGGTAGAAGATGCCGAAACTACAGATGTGCCNATGACTTGTCCGTCATANCCGCATCTGTGGTCTCGGATGACTCTTCCACCCTCTTAACTTTGCTAAAAAAATGAAAGGCGGAAAGACCGATAAAATCAGTCTTACACCCGCCTTTTATTCTTTATTTTCTGAGTCCTAATCTTTCAATCAAAGCACGATATCTCTCAATATCCTTATTCTTCAAGTATGCAAGCATACCTCTTCTTTGTCCTACCATCTTAAGAAGTCCTCTTCTGGAATGATGGTCTTTTGGATTGGCCTTCAAATGCTCTGTTAATTCCTGGATCCTTGCAGTCAGAATAGCTATCTGTACCTCCGGTGATCCGGTATCGCCTTCCGTTCTGCCATACTCTTTGATAATTGCTGTTTTCTTTTCCTTAGAAATCATGTTTTCTCCTCTCTTTCCAAACAGTCATTTTAGTTTACTGTTTTTAACCGCCGTATACCAAGAATGGGCTGGAGTGTCCCTGCTCTGAGTATCGGCTGAATTTCATACCTTGATATTCTATCATATTAAAACTTACTTTGCAACCATAATTTACTAATCCTGCAGAATCCTCACTGCCTTAAGCGGAGTCCTATAATATACATTGGAAATCTTAATACCTGTTGTCGGACTGCTGGCATGAATTACCTGTCCGTTTCCTATGTAAATAGCAACATGATTTATTGTTTGTCCTTTTCCGTAAAAGATCAAATCGCCCGGTTTTGCATCAGAAACACTGATTTTTGTTCCGCTGTTTGCCTGTGCCCCTGAATAATGCGGAAGTGTAACTCCGTATTTCTTATATACGCTTAACACGAAACCCGAACAATCCGCGCCGTTAGTCAGACTCACTCCGCCCCATACATAGGGGTTTCCGAGAAACTGCTTGGCATACTGACATAAGTCAACACGCACATCCGATATACCCTGACCATACAAAAGCTCTGTCATGGTAATTGCAGTCATCAATTTGGCATCTACCTCAACAAATTCCGCGAAAACATATACTTCTTCATCATCCAGATATACTCTTACCCATTCTCCTTCCGATTCCACTACTTCCAGTTCTTCGCCCCTCGACACTCTGGTGATGACTTCTGCGTCAGTGTTTGCTTCCTCACGCACATTCAGATTGTCTACCGTGACTGTCGCAATCACCGAAACAAGCTCCTCTGCCTTCCACTTAGCCTGCAGTCCGGTCAAAAGAAATTCACAGCTTACATATCCCTCTACATTACCGGATTTAATGTGCGCCCATTCACCGTCGGACTCTATAACCTCGCATGCGGCGTCTTTGGGCAGTTTACCCACCAGCTTACCGTCTGTTGACGGTATTGCCCTGATATTCAAATTATTGCTTACATTGGCTATTCCTAGATTTGTATAACCCCAATTAGCATTTTTAGCATCTTCATAGGCTTTGACATAGTCTTCCTGAGTCTTAGCCTCTACGACAGATGATACACCCACCGGAGATCCCAGCGCTTCTCTTACGGATGAGACAGTACTGCTGCTCTGAGTTCCGGTATCCTTCTCGTCGCTTCCTAGAGAATCATCTGTTTTAGCTCCGCCTTCCTCATCATTTTTATCCTTTGAATCATTCTCCTGCGCACCATTATTTCCCGACACGCTATTGTTTTCATCTACAATTGTTTTATTTTCTGTAGCAAATGCCTGCATCGGCTGACATAATAACATAACCGACATCATTATGTACACAAATTTACGTTTCATCTCTTATACCTCAATCTCTGACTGCTCTTTTCTTACTTTATCATCTTAGCAGTTGTAACATATTAATTAAAATTGTTACATATTTGTTACAAGTATGTTATCATTATAACAACATATCTGTAACATGTCAATGGGTATAATTGAAGAATAATAGTACCGTCCTACACTGTCATGTATCCATCGCTACCGTGGCAAATGCTATATTCATCGCATGGTCCGCAACTCTCTCCAGACCGGAAATAATATCAGAAAACAGAACGCCCGCTTCCGGAGTGCATTCGTTATTGGTCAGTCTGCTAAGATGTTTCTGCTGTAGTTCTTTAGCCTTTTCATTAATTTCTTCATCCAGATTATTGACATCCTCTTCATGTTCATCTGAGCTTTTAACGAACATTTCCATAGAAAATCTGAGTAGCGTATTGACCATGTCAAGCATAAGTCCCATCTCCGCATGTGCCTCCTTGCTGAATTCCACACCGGTCTTTAGTCTGTGCTTTGCAGCTTCCGCTATGTTTTCTGCATGATCGCCAATCCGCTCTATATCATTGACTACGTGGAAAAGGGCTCCTATGCTCTTCAAATCCTCTATTGGCAGGGTTGCCTGATTGATTGTTACCATATAGTTTGAAATCGCATGACTGAGGAAATCAATATTCTCTTCAACTTCGTATACTTCCTCGATTTCTTCATTATCCATGGTAATCAATGCATTCATGGCGCGATTGAGGTTTTCTGTTGCCAAAGACGCCATGCGGTCCAGTTCCTTGATAACTTCCACTACTGCCGTAGCAGGATTGAACACTACCTTTTCGCCTATATATTTTAACTGGTGTCTTTCCCGGTAACTTATGCTCTTATCATCTCCCGGTACGAATACATACGTCAGTTTAACTATAGCCCCGATAAANGGCGCCAGCACTACAACCTGAAACAGTTTGATTGAAATATGTGCATAAGCAACTATACGTCCCGCATCACTATGCGCCACTCTTGATAATACTCCTACAAATTGNTCAACTCCAAATCTGAATAGAATGTAAACGATAACTGTTCCGACTATATTGAAAATAAGATGAATGGCTGCTGCCCTTTTCGCATCCTTTTTACCTGTCAGAGATGCTAAGAGCGCCGGCGTACACGCACCGATATTACAGCCCAGAATAATAAACATACATATATCAAGCCCGATAAGCCCCTGATTTGCCATAAGTACCATTATACTGACTGTGACTGACGANCTCTGTATCACAGATGTCAATAGTGTTCCAAGCAGTACGCCCAATATGGGTGTGCGNAGTGATGCAAATAAATCAAGTACTGCCTGGGAATCCTTCATCCCCGACATCGCGCTCGACATACCGCTAAGACCCATAAACAAAATACCGAAAGCAACAATAATCTCTCCGAATCTGTTGATTCTCTTTTTCTTAACGAACATGACAAAGATAACGCCTACAAGTAATATAACAGGAGCCAGTCTTTCCAATTTAAAAGATACAAGCAGNGAAGTTACGGTCGTACCTATATTGGCNCCAAAGATAACTCCCGCAGCCTGATACAGACTCATAAGCCCGGAATTGACAAAGCTGACTACCATAACCGTACATGCCGATGAAGACTGAATTATTGCAGTAAATATTATACCCACCAGAATTCCGGTAAAACGATTAGTCGTCAGCTGTTCCAATATCTGCCTGAGTCTGGCGCCGGCTACCTTTTCTATACTGTCGCTCATGGCGCGCATTCCATACAAAAACAGNCCTAATCCGCCTGCCATAGAAAGCATTATTTCAAGATTCATATCCGTCTTTTTTCCTTCCTTTGTTTTTTATCAAAAGAGTGGTGAAAGATCATGCCTTCATCAATATCTTTCTGCATCTGTTCTTTCANCGCCTCTATAGAATCAAACTTCATTTCTGCTCTTTTAAAGTATAGCAGCTCCACTGAAATTTCACTTCCATAGACATTTTTATCAAAATCATAGATGTATGTCTCTACTCCCACAATAGGCTCGTCGTTCACAGTCGGCTTAACCCCCACGTTAGAAATCGCGGGATAACGAATTCCATCTACCCATGCATATGAACAGTAGACACCATTTGGAGGAAGAAGCTTCTCATTAGAAGGCTGCAGATTCACAGTAGGCATTCCGAGCTTTCTGCCCAATTTTCTACCACAAACAACCGTTCCATTTATACTGTATGGTGTTCCAAGCAGAGCCGTTACCTTTTCCATATCACCTCTGCTTACCGCCTCTCTGATATGCGTAGAACTTATTTCATTACCCTCGAATGTAACTTTATCTATTATTTGGGCAAAATAGCCTCCGCCCGGCGACATTTCACACAAAAGCTCTGCATTTCCCGCTCCTTTATCTCCAAATGAAATNTCNGTGCCTGCCACAATAACCGATGCCTTAAGNTTNTNNATAAGATATTCNGNCACGAAANGCTCCGGCTGNGTCGCCGCAGTTTCTTCATTCAATGGGAACTCAATCAGAACATCAATTCCCATTCTTTCAAATGCAGCTCGCTTTTCATGAACGGTCATCAGTTCTTTGGCNNCTTNACCACTAAAAAAAACTGCCGGGGACGGGTTAAAAGTAAAAACAACTGCTAAACATCCATTATTTTTCTGTTCCAATATATTATCAATCAGTTTCCTATGTCCTAAATGGATACCGTCAAACTTTCCGATAGCAATTGCACTTTTATGAGGNAGCTCAAATTCTGTAGTTCCATGTATAATTTGCATAGCAACCTCCATATCATTTTCATGTGCGTTAAGTTAGGAACATTTTTACCGGATTAAATGTACCTGTATTGTGTTCATAACGGTATATTCCAAAAAATACGCCCTGCCCNCTATAAATTCGCGTTCTTTCGTCATCTTCAAAACTTCCGCTCTCATGTATCATTTCCAATGTAAGACGGTTTCCNTTCTGCAGCTGCTTGTAATAAGCGTCATCTACACTTATAGCACGCAAATCAGGAAACATCGCATCTACAGGTATTATATTGTTTTCAAGTCCTGCATCCTGAACCAGTCTCTTGACCTCAGATAATGTAAGNGCATCTTCTATCAAAAAACCTCCGACCCGGGTTCTTTGCAATGACTTCATTGCAGCGCCGCAGCCCAGCTTCTTACCAATATCATCACACAAGGTTCTGATATANGTACCTGCAGAGCATACGACTCTTATCTGNACAACCGGAAGATTCATTTCCATAATCTCTATTTCATCTATCTGAACATGCCTTGCTTTACGTTCTATTTCCTGACCTTTTCTCGCCANCTCATAGAGTTTCTTTCCNTTTACCTTAATTGCAGAATACATGGGCGGAATCTGCTCATAAGCGCCTTTAAAACTATATACTGCCTCTTTTATCTTCTCTTCGTCCTGCGTCGCATCATGCCTCGTCAAAATATTTCCGGACATATCCTGTGTATCCGTAGTCACACCCAGATAAAGCTCCGCCACATATTCTTTGCTGCCTCCGCTTAACATATCGTTCAGTCTGGTTCCTACTCCTAAGCCCACCGGAAGCACTCCGACAGCGTCAGGGTCCAGTGTTCCCATATGACCTATCTTTTTCTGGTTAAGAATACCTCGCAGTACCGCTACCACATCATGAGATGTATAGCCGGCTTCTTTGTATATATTTATAATTCCATGGTACATTTCTACAGCCGCGCTCCCCTCTCAGCATGCAGAAGCTGACGTTTTTTCCTTGAGCTGCTCTTCTATATGTACAGCCAAATTATTTATACTATCATGATATGTGCCGTTCATGCTGCAGCCTGCCGCCCGCACATGTCCGCCGCCGCCAAATTTCACAGCGATTTCCGCAACATCAACCATACCGTTAGAGCGCATACTGACCTTGTATTCCATAGGTTTAACCTCATACATAAAAATTGCACATTCCACGCCCTTGACGATACGAAGCTGATTGACAATTCCATCTAAGTCGCTTGGTTCAACCTGATAAAAATCCATCATTTTTCTGTCAACCATACTAACGATGCATTTTCCTTCCATAAACCTGATACTTTCCAAAATCGCCCTGCCCATAATCTGGCTTTGCACATAGGTCTTCTCATAGAAAGTCTCATCGATCAGCTTAGGAAAATCGAATCCGAATTTGATTAATTCCGCAGCGAGCTTCAATGTTTCCGGTGAAGTATTGGAATACTGGAAAACGCCTGTGTCGTGAACGATTCCGATGTAGAGCGCTTTTGCAATCTCTTCATCGATCTTATCTTCTTCCAGCAATCCATAAAGAAGCTCACATGTAGAACTTCTTTCCGGCTCGATTATATTGATATCTCCGCAGCCGGAATTACTGATATGATGGTCAATATTGATTCTTTTTAATGCTCTTTCAAAAATAGGCTCT
Source organism: Lachnospiraceae bacterium (assembly GCA_014804495.1). GTDB lineage: Bacteria > Bacillota > Clostridia > Lachnospirales > Lachnospiraceae > UBA3282. The sequence goes on along the minus strand of JAAUZS010000009.1, from coordinate 24,866 downwards.
GCACTGCCCAGACGTTCCGCATTACAATCCATCGCAAGAAAAACATCGTATACTATATCTGTACTGAAGTCGGAATGAATTTCATCAATATTATGAATGCACTGAAAAATATCCGCAGGTTTTTCCAAATATACATCGACCTGTACAGCCGGCAACGCCTTTTTTAAATAAAGATACAATCCCATAACGGAACCCACACAGTCTCCGTCAGGTCTGACGTGCCCGCCGATTCCGATGGTTTTCGCATCCTTTAATTCATCTATTATTTTCACTTATAGCAATTCCCCTTTCACGCGAACAATCGAAAAAAGCTTACTTTTCACGTTGTATGTCGTCAATCTTCTTTGACATGGAAACGCCGTATTCAATTGACTGATCCATTATAAAATGTATCTGCGGCGTATTACGCAGATTAATTTTGCGCGCAAGCTGGCTTCTTATGAAGCCTTCCGCACTATTTAGACCCGCGAGTGTGTCTTCCCGGGCCTTCTCATCTCCAAGCACACTGATCCAAGCCTTACAGGTTTTTAAATCAGGTGCAACCTCCACCGCAACAACTGAAGTCAGTTCTCCAATCCGCGGGTCTTTAATTTCCCCGCGGATTATCTCCGCAAGCACACGCTGCACTTCACCATTGATGCGGATATTCTTAACACTGTTTTTACGCATACACAATCCCTCTAACTTTAGGTTCTGGGTACTTCAACCATGATGTAAGCCTCTACGATATCCAACTCCTGCATTTTATCAAAGCCTTCAAATACAAGACCGCATTCAAATCCTGCCTTTACTTCTTTCACATCATCTTTAAATCTCTTAAGGGAAGCCAGTGAACCCTCGTAAATCTGCTCACCTTCTCTGGTTATACGAATCTTGCAGCCTCTCTGGAATTCGCCATCCAATATATATGAACCTGCGATATTTCCTATTGCAGATGCCTTGAATATCTGGCGTACCTCTGCATGGCCTATTACCTTTTCTTCAAATATAGGATCTAACATACCCTTCATGGCCGATTCAATATCATCAATTGCCTGATAGATAACCTTATATAATCTGACATCTACGCCTTCACGTTCAGCAATCGCTTTAGCCGTTGCATCCGGTCTGACATTGAAACCNATNATAATTGCAGANGANGCAGATGCAAGNGTAACATCGGACTCATTGATTGCACCGACTCCGCCATGAATACATTTNACTACTATCTCATCATTNGANAGCTTCNNCAGACTCTGTTTTAAAGCTTCNACACTACCCTGTACATCNGCNTTGACAATCAGGTTCAGTTCNTTCAGATTACCTTCCTGAATCTGATTNAACANATCATCCAAGGACATCCTNAGCTTAGTATCTGCAAGCATCTCTTCTTTATACTGCGACATATACGTATCCGCATAAGATTTGGCGGATTTATCATTTTCATGAACAACAAATACTTCTCCNGCNCTCGGCACATCGGAAAGTCCGAGAATCTCAACAGGCATGGAAGGAAGAGCTTCTTTTACACGTCTTCCCTTATCGTCAATCATAGCCCTGACTTTACCGTGGCTTGCTCCTGCGGAAATNAANTCNCCAACATGCAGNGTTCCTTTCTGTACGAGCACNGTTGCCACAGGACCGCGCCCCTTATCAAGCTCAGCCTCAATNACAAGACCTCTTGCACGTCTGTTCGGATTNGCTTTCANNTCCANAATCTCAGCNGTCAACAGAATCGTNTCAAGCAGAGTTCCGATTCCCTCTCCCGANTTNGCGGAAACAGGTACGAATTCCGTAGANCCGCCCCAATCNACAGGAATCAGTTCATGCTCTGTCANNTCCTGCTTNACNCTGTCTATATTNGCNCTCGGNTTATCAATTTTNTTNACAGCNACAATNATNTCNATTCCTGCTGCCTTGGCATGATTGATTGCTTCTATAGTCTGCGGCATTACTCCGTCATCCGCCGCTACTACNANAACAGCNATNTCNGTAGAATTAGCGCCGCGCATACGCATAGCCGTAAACGCTTCNTGTCCNGGNGTATCCAAAAAAGTAATCTTCTGATTATTNACNTTAACGGTATATGCACCAATCGCCTGCGTAATACCTCCTGCNTCNTTATCCGTTACATTTGTTTTACGGATTGCATCAAGAAGTGAAGTCTTACCATGGTCAACATGCCCCATAACACAGATAACCGGCGGTCTTGGAACCATCGTACTCGCATCTTCCTCTTCCTCTTTCAAAAGCTCCTCGATTACATTTACTTTTACNTCTTTTTCNCAGATAATNTCATATTCAATTGCAATATTNTCCGCATCTTCAAAAGAAATNTCTGAGTTCACGGTAACAATCTGTCCCTGCATAAAGAGCTTCTTGATTATTGCAGAGGGCTGAATCTTCATCTTATCAGCAAGATCCTTGATGGTTAANNTNTCAGGAAGCGTAATCACTTTGATTTTCTCTTCCGCCGGTGTTTCCTCTTTCTTCTCAGGCTTGATAAAACGTCCGGGTCTGTTAAAGTTCTTGCTGCCGATTTCATCCTCTTCATAGATTAAATCTTTCTTTGAGCGTTTATCCTTCTCCTGACCGATCCTGCGTTTTTCTTCATCCCTATGCTTNTCAGTGTCCTTGATGGGACTCTCCGGCATAAAGTCTTTGTTATTTCCACCTTTTTTAAATCGATTATCCTGCCCGCCGTTTCCCTTCTGAGGACGTTCACCACCGTTAAAATTCCTATTACCGCCCGATGCAAATGAAGCGCCGCGGTTATTGCCCTGATTGTTATTAAAGCCTTGACGATTTTGTCCTTTAGGCCTTCTGTTATCGCTATCAGTATTGTTATTGGTGTTGCCATNAACATTATTATACGGTTTTTCCTGCGCGCTCGGTTTATTCTGGACATTTGCATTCGCCTTTTCCCTGTTTTCCTGCCGTTTCTGTTCAAGTCTCCGCTCCTGCTGCTGTTTCTGTCTCACATCATAAGGTTCCGCAGATACCGGAATCGGCTTCTGCGTAGGTCTTATAATCTTGTGCGGAGCCTGCTGCTGNGAAACCTGACGGCTATTATTGTCATTCGGTCTTCTGTTTCCGTTTCCATTTCCCTGTCCCTGTCGTCCTCCGGACATGCTGGAATTTTGCGAATTACCTACGAAAATTATCTTCTTCTTTTTCTTCGGCTCTTCTGAAGCAGTATTCCGGTTTACAGGAGCAGCCGGTTTTTTCACAGTTTCAGCCTGNTTCTTCTCCGGTGCCTTCTGCATATTTTCCGATTCGCTTTTTTCTGAACCCGAAAGCTTTGGCGCTGTATTGTTTTCCAGCTTATCANTCTTTGNTTCTTGANCGTTCAGATTACTTTCTCCATTATTTTCTTTTTTAGGNGCATTCTCCGTCTTTCCTTTNCCGAACTTCTGCCGAACCAAATCAATGGCGTCTTCTTCTATTGAACTTTGAGCCGCTTTTATCTCATATCCTTTATCCTGCAAAAAAGCAATAATATCTTTACTTTGTTTATCNAGCTCTTTTGCAAGCTCATGCACTCTCATTTTTGCCATGCTCACTACCTCCGTCTAATGATTGAATCTTTCAAAATGTTTTTGTATCGAATCCGCAAATCCTTCATCCGTAATTGCCAGAGAAGTTCTTTCCTGTTTTCCCATAGAGTGTCCAAGACTCTCCTTCATTCCGAAACGATAATAAGGAACTTCATAAAATTCACACATATTACGAAATTTTTTNTCTGTGTTAGCCGAAGCGTCCTCTGATACAATGACCAAACATGCTTTCCCTGACTTTACTGCATTCTCTGTTGCGAATCCTCCACTGACAACATTTCTGGAACGAGTTGCAAGACCAAGCAAGGATAACACTTTATTCTTTTCCGGTTCCTTATCCCTGCACATTCTTATCAAACTCCCTTTCCATGTTCTCATATAATTCATCCGGAATTTTCATTTTGAAGGAACGCTCAAGCCCTTTATTCTTTCTCGCTTTCATAAGACATTCCTTCGTCATGCAAAGATATGCGCCCCTTCCGTTCTTCTTGCCTGTCGTATCCAGTTCAATAGAGCCGTCGGCGGTCCGCAATACCCTCATCATTTCCTTTTTATTCTTCATTTCATTACAGCCCACACACTGTCTCATGGGTGTCTTTTTTTTATTCATCAAGATTTTCTTCTACCTCAATTTCCCCGTCTTCGTCATTATATGTTTCTTCATCATAAGACTCTCCATCATATAATTCCGCTTCGAGTCCCTCTTCGCCGTATGAATCCTCATCATAGTCTTCATCGTCATATTCATAGTCTTCATAACGGAAGCCCGGCGCATCCTTCGCCTGAGTTTCATTCTTGATATCGATCTTATAACCCGTAAGTCTGGCAGCCAGTCTTGCGTTCTGACCTTCTTTTCCAATCGCCAGAGATAACTGGTAATCCGGTACGACAACCTTTGCCGTCTTTTCATCAGGATCCGCAAAAACGGCTACTATTTTTGCAGGAGACAAGGCATTCTGAATCAGGATTCCCGGATTATCATCCCAGTTGACAATATCAATTTTTTCACCGCGAAGCTCTTCAACAATAGTATTTACTCTTGCGCCGTTCATACCTACGCATGCTCCCACGGCATCTACATTCGGGTTATTGGAGCGCACTGCTATCTTTGTTCTGCTTCCTGCCTCTCTGGCAATACTCATGATTTCAACAGTGCCATCTTTAATCTCTGTTACCTCTGTTTCAAATAATCTCTTTACAAGTTCAGGATGCGTGCGGCTTACTAAAATCTTGGGTCCCTTCGGTGTATTCTTAACTTCAAGAATATATACCTTTATTCTCTCCGTAGGTCTGAAGTTTTCTCCGCGCACCTGCTCGCTTTCATTAAGAATTCCGTCTGCTTTTCCTAAATTGATGGAAATATTCCTTCCCATATAACGCTGTACTATCCCGGTAACTACATCCTTTTCCTTCTCGAAATACTGGTTGTAAATTACGCTTCTTTCCTCTTCACGGATTTTCTGTAGAATAACATTCTTCGCATTTTGCGTTGCAATACGCCCAAACTCTTTTGATTTGATTTCTACATGAATCATATCTCCGAGCTTAGCTTTTACGGAAATTTTCTGAGCATCATCAAGGGAAATCTGCACACAGTCATCTTCTACCTCTTCAACTACTTCTTTCTCCGCATAGCATAAAAAATCACAAGTTTCCCTGTCGATTTCCACTTTGACATTATCCGCCTTGCCAAAATGGTTCTTGCAGGCAGTAATCAAAGAATTTTCAATTGCGTCAAACAACGTATCTTTACTTATTTCCTTCTCCTTTTCCAGCATATCCAATGCTTCCATCAATTCATTATTCATTTTCTTATCCATCCTCCTTTATGTTCTGTTAAAAATCCAAAGCCAGCCTGATGAGCGCTATTTCTCCTCTGGCAAATATTTTCTCTTCATTTTCTATCGTTATGATAATCTTTTCTGCGTCATAAGCTTTCAGAATACCGCGAAATTCTTTTTGCTTATCTATGGGCTTATAAGTCTTTATCTCCACTTCTTCTCCCAGACTTTTCTCAAGGTGCTTATCTTTCTTAAGCGTCCTGCCAAGCCCCGGACTGCTGACTTCGAGAATATAAGCGTCCTCTATAAAATCCGCCCTGTCCAGTTCATCTGATAATGCGCGGCTTACATCTTCGCAATCCTTTATATTGACCCCGCCCGGCTTGTCAATATATGCTCTTAAGTACCAGTCGCTTCCCTCTTTAACATATTCGACGTCATATATCTCTACGCCGAACCGCTCTGCGATCGGAGCAAGTATCGCTTCCGTTTCGGATTCGTATGTCTTACTTTTCGACATCTTCTGTTTCTCCCTTTCACATAAAAGAGTGGACTCGCGAGTCCACTCTAAATTAGTAAATAATACCTTTGATATCTTATATAGTGTAACACCTAAACTGCTTGATTGCAAGCATAATTTGCAAAAAACTACTAAATTCCATGCATGAGCCGCAGCACCAGATGGTAAATACCACGCACCACGGAAAAAACCAAAAACATACTGATAAATCCGAACACGCCAAACACTATATCCTTAAACTCCATGACACCTGTGTGCGTGACCCGCTGACCAATCTCTATGGCAAAGGTGATGACAATTATCAGGGTAAACACATATATCCAGCTAATCATCATAATATGACCATGCTTTACCAGCCATTTAAAAATCGGGTGTACCACAAATATCATCATCATTCCCATAGCGCCAATTATAAGGAAATGTAATTCTTTATCCGAAAAGTTGTACTCATAAGTGTCGTTCATCCGCAGGAGATAATTGTGTACTCTCGCCACCTGTCCCACGACCCAATATAAAAAATTTTCCATAATGTTCTCCATCTAACAAAAAGGCAAAGAAACCTTTGCCTTTTGTTCACGCTTCATTATCAAAAAACAAAAAAGTTGACAATCCTTACCACGTCATTTCTTTCCTGTATTTTTGAAGTCTCATATAGCAGATAATACTGGACATACTTCCCAATATTCCTGTGCACAAAAACATCACCGCCATGCCGCTCCCTGCTCCTTCTCCGACAATCATGTGCAGCGCTGACGCAGTCGCATTCCCTCCCTGCATAAAAGGTTCAAAGACATAATCAGCCAAGAATCCTCCTAAAAGAATTCCCACAGGAATCGTGCTAAACTGTATGGCGTTTCTGACTGCAAATATTCTGCCCTGCATATTTTCCGGTACCATTCTGTACAGGATTACATTCTGCGCCGCATTAATAAACGGAATAGGCAGGCTCGCCGCAAATCCGGCAAACGACCATATCACAACATTTCTGCCCGCTCCCATCAGTAAATCGCCAAGCAGAAAAGAAAATGCTGCAGACAAATATATCGTCTTTATATTATCTTTTGACATCTTTCCTGCCGAAACAATTACTCCGCCTATGATACCACCAATACCCATGACTGCGCTCACAATACCAAGCGTAAGACTGTCGTCTCTGCTTCTTGCCAGTATCATCGGAGATAGTATATTTTCATAGGTCAGCCTCGATAGGAAGTTTATTAACGCCATTGTTATAACAATAACAAATATTGCCCTATTGCTGATTAAGAACCGATACCCTTCTTTACATCCGGCGAACGCGGAAGTTTTATTTTCATCCTTTACTTCGTCTTCCGGAATTTGAATCAATAAAAGCAGTACCAGAAAGGCAACAAGAAAGCTTCCTAAATCAATCATCAGTATAGCTTTGAGTCCGCTGATTGCAAATAAGAACGAAGCTATTACAGGTGTCAGTACAGATACCAGGTTCCCGGAAAACGAATTCATTCCGCTTACATTTGCAAGTTTCTCCTTAGGCACCATTTTTCCTATAGCCACACTTGACGCCGGCGACTGGAAAGCATTCATGAAACCGATAACGCTGTTCACGATATAAATATGCCAGATTTGCAGACCTCCGAAAATCCACATAGAGAAAATAAAACAGGTACATACCGCGGCAATAGTATCCGATACCAACATTATCTTTTTCTTGCTATGTCTGTCAACAAAAGTCCCTGCAAACAAGCTTACTACAATGTACGGAACATAACTGCAGAATGACATCATTGAAACCGTAAACGCCGAATGATTCACCGTATAAACCCACAGAATCAAAGCGAAACTCGTCATAGCGCTTCCTAGCTGCGACACAGACTGACTAAGCCAAAATACTATATATTTTTTAAATTTATTATCCATTGAATTATTCTCCTTATAGTTTTATGTATTACTTTTTATTACTACTATAAGTACAAAATCCAATGTGGACGAATTAATTTCTATCTCTGTACAAGTTTCGTCCTGACATCAGACCTTGTACAGAGTAATACGCTTAAATCAATAAACATATGGCATAACATATTATTCGCCTCCTTTTAGTGTTATTGTATCATCTATGGACTGAGGTGTCAAAAGAAGTGTTTATTCTATATTCTTCTCATAAAATACCAATGTTAGCCTTTCGTTTATTACTTCTGTCTTTCCTGTCTGCCGATATCCCATTTTCTCATACAAATAACAGTTCTTAGGCTCCTGCAAAATGGTATCCAGTTCCCAGTTTTTACTACCGTGTATTTCTTCGCATAGCCGGATTGCTTCTTGCGCAATTCCCCGACCTTGAAATTCAGGTAATACAAATAGCGGAGAAATTCTCTTATTTTTGCCGTCTTCTTTTTTATCAACAATACGGATTGCGCCGGCTTTTTGTGCCCCAACACAGATAAAGTAATAATATGTGAAGTCCTGTTTTAAGCGTGCTTCTACTCTCTCCGCACTTTCATTTCCGGGACTTGTATCAAAGTCACGATATTTCTCTAACAGCTCTTTGAATGATTCAATCTGCATGGCGTGGATTTCTTTTGCGTCGTTTACATCTGCTCTTAATAATTCTATTTTCATATGCATCCTTTCCAAACACAAAAATGCACCAAACATACAATATGTCCAGTGCATCTATTAAACATCGGTTATGACAAACATTATATTGTTCAAACTCACATCTTCCGATTTATATGCACTGACATATCAGACCTACCCTGAGTAACCATGTGCCAAATCGGAACACAATTACTTCTAAGTACGTCTGTAATACAAATACATATAATTCATTGTAAAATGTAAGTTCTGCATTTCAATGTTCTCCTGAATTTTTTAATAAATTATCACAATTTTATTTTTATGTCAAGCAATACATAAAATATATAATTGGATAACGGGGTGTAAAAATTACTTAGACTTTACACTTTTTTAAATTCTCTAGCTGTACGCCTAAAATACAAACATTTGTTCGAAATAAATAGAGACATTTCAAACATTTTATGATATACTTTATTCATATGGCACATAATAGTCGTATCAGTTAAGGAAAGGGGAAGAGGCGGCATGAAAGAGCATATCTATCTCTGTATTGATTTAAAGTCATTTTATGCCTCCGTGGAATGNGCGGAGCGCGGTCTGGANTCCATGACTGCCAAACTGGTTGTAGCGGATATGTCACGGACTGAGAAAACGATTTGCCTCGCCGTCTCTCCCGCCATGAAAGCGCTCGGNGTCCATAACAGATGCAGGATATTTGAGATACCCTCTAATATAGAATATATAGCCGCCGTTCCGCGGATGCAGCTTTATATTGATTATGCCGCCGAGATATATGGTATTTATCTTAAATATATATCTAAGGACGACATCCATGTTTATTCCATTGACGANGCATTTATGGATGTGACTGATTATCTGACGATGTATCAGCTTTCCGCCAAGGAATTGGGAATGAAGATAGTCGGAGANATTTATGACAGACTCCGCATTCGNGCTACGTGCGGCATTGGCACGAATCTTTATCTTGCCAAAATTGCACTTGACATTACCGCCAAACACTCACNGGACTTCGTGGGCGAACTGACGGAAAAAACCTATCNGGAAACACTTTGGAANCACAANCCTTTAACAGACTTCTGGAGAGTGGGNGCCGGAACTGCCAAGAAGCTGGAAAGCTACGGCATTCTCACAATGGGTGATATCGCCCACTATGACGAGGATTTTCTTTATCACCTGTTCGGCATAGACGCGGAACTGCTCATAGACCATGCNTGGGGNAGNGANCCGACNACCATCNCTGACATCAAAGCCTATAAACCTGATACGAATTGCATCTCCTCNGGTCAGGTACTTGCCTGCGATTATAACTTTNAAGACGGAAAGCTGATTGTAAAGGAAATGATGGATTTNCTNTGTCTTGACATGGTAGAGAAAAAAATTGTCACCAAGTCCGTTACACTGCATGTTGGCTATTCAAACCGCCTTAATGTGCCGTCGGCACACGGCACTGCATCACTGGATGACGAAACCAACTCAGATATTCTGCTGATACCCGCAATTACTGCTCTTTATGAGCGTATTGTAAATCCGCAGTTTCCGATTAAGCGTGTCAATATAAGCTGCAACAACGTTGTTCCTGAGGAATTTCATCAGTATAGTTTTTTTACCGATGCTGCGGAGCTTGAAAAGAATCGGAAAATACAGGAAGCTGTCATAAGTATTAAGAATAAATTCGGAAAAAATGCTATCTTAAAGGGCATGAATCTTGAAGAACATGCTACTACGAGAGAAAGAAATATGCAGATTGGAGGTCATCGAAGTGGCGAAACGTCCTAAGAATAAGATGCCCGTATCCGACAGGGCTAAACAGTTTATGCCTTTTGCTGCCCTAAAAGGTTTGCCCGAAGCTCTGGCAGCAAAGGAAAAAATAGTCGTTCCAAAAGTCTCATTGTCACCNGAAAAGGAAGAAGAACTTGATTTAAAAATGCGCTGTCTTAAACACGGAGAAATCGCTACCGTAGTCTATTTCTGCAACGGTGAATATATTAAAATATCCGGTATGGTCGCACGGATTGATGAAACCAGCCGGATATTGCAGATTGTGCATACTAAAATAGCATTTGATGATATNCTCGATATATTAGAAAATTAAACAAAAGAANCACTGCAAAAGCTTGTCATCTCAAATCCCTCCGCGAGCCNGGCAGTACCACCGTTANCAGCACGGTTTCTGCCTCCGGCGCAGCCGCAGTTATCCTTCCCTTATGTGCCTCTACAATAGACTTTGCAATGGACAAGCCCAGTCCATAACCGCCTTTTTCGGAATCTCTTGACTTCTCTGTACGGTAAAAGCGGTCAAAGAACTGCCTTAACTGCTCTTCTCCTACCGTTTCGGCATGATTTCTTACACTTAAGACAATACTGTGATTTTTTTTCTCCATCCTTAATATAATATCGTCACAACTTCCGTCTTCATTTACCTTCGTATATTTAATCGCATTATCCAAAATAATACCCACAACCTGCCGGATACTGNCTTCATCACCGCAATATGAAAGCATGGGGGTTATTTCNGTTTCTATATGNCTTCCCTTACTGTGCGCCAGAGTCTGAAAGGATTGAACCGTCTCACTGACTATATCTGATATGGGAAAATCAATCATGGTAAACTGCTGTCTGTTTTCATCCATACGCGACAGCTTAAGCAAATCGTTGGTAAGCGCACTCATCCTTCTCGTCTGTGCACATATATCCTGAAGCCATTCATTATCATCACCGATTTCCATAGAAAGAATTTCAGCATCTGCATCTATTATTGTGATGGGCGTCTTTATCTCATGACCTGCAACGGATATAAACTGTTTCTGCTTCTCATAGCTTTCCGCTACGGGAGAAACTATTTTTTTTGAAAGAAGGATTATAATTATAAAAATTAATAATAACCCCATAAATGAAATAATACAGTTAATAAAAACAGAACTCCTGAAGGTACTAAGATTCCTTCCACAGTCCAAAAAAATGATACACGTGTCATTTCCATTGCTAATTTTAATATATCGAAAATCATCTATAAATCCTTTGTCATTGCTTTTCTTTTGCGCAAGCTCCACATAATTCTCCGCAGCAGCATCATCTACCATAGCTATACTTTCAGTATTGACAGACATTAGGTTTCCGCTTTTAGAAATATTTGCGGTAAAAAATCTCGCTTCATACATTATTTCGGGAGACATCATCCTGTTTCCCAAGAATCCGCCATGCCATTCAAAGTCACCATCCTTTGGAAAATCTTTCTTTTCAGGCGGATTCATATGCATGGGATGACCGCCGTTTCCGGCTATCTTCATAAGAACCATATCAGCGTTTGCCACCAGTTCCCTGTAATTCAAAAAGCTGCCGGATATTACAATAATAGCCAGCAGTAATATAAGCGAAGAGGTCGATAAAATTATAAATTTTGTTCTCAGCTTTTTAATCATTTTGAATTAAATCCTTTTATGGTTTATGTTATTTTTTTATGCTTTTATGCAATTTTTTAAATTATGCTTTCAAGCGAATAGCCAACNTTNCGCATAGCCTTTATTTTCACATCTGCTTTAAGTGCCGTAAGCTTTTTTCTCAGGTATGATATATAGGTCCATACCACATTACTTTCGGCATTTGACTCAAATCCCCATATTTTATCCATAAACTGTTCCGCAGATATAATCTGTTCGGGATTTCTCATAAGAAGTTCTATCATCTGAAATTCNTTGTTGGCAAGCGTAAAGCTGCCAAATGGTGAAGACAGTNCNAACGTNGCACAATCAAGAGTGANATTTCCNAAGNGCAGTCTGGAATCCGGCTGGCACTGCTGCCGTACCNCTNCTTGTCATTGCACGNATNCGNGCCANNAGTTCCTTNGTGGNAAACGGCTTAGTNAGATAATCGTTCGCACCGCTGTCAAGCCCCAGNACTTTGTCATCAATCTCCGCCTTCGCAGTCAGCATGATTACGGGAACGCAATTACCTGATTTTCGTATCTGCTTAAGTACGCTGATTCCGTCCATGCGTGGCATCATCACGTCCAATATTACGCCGTCGTATTCATTCGTTTCGAGATATTCCAGTGCTTCAACACCGTCTCGGGCTGCATCTACAGTATAGTTATTCTTTTTTAATATTGTCACAATTGCCTTTGAAAGAGATGTTTCGTCCTCAGCAAGCAATAATCTCATATGAGCCTCCTAATTAATATTCTAAGGTTTCTTACCGTTCTCAAAATCAGGTGGTTCCTCCATTCCTTCCGGCATTTCTCCGCCATCAAACTCAGGAGGCTCCTCCATCCCCTCCGGTCTTTCTCCATTGCCAAAACCATTATTTCTCATATCGTTTTCGTCATCATTCCTATCAAAGTTCCCTCTGTCTCCAAATCCATCAGGNNCGTCAGNAACATTANGANCACCGAACTCTCCGNGACCGCCATGACTTCCGGGTCCTCCGTGTTCGTCAAGACCTCCGTGGCCTCCNAACCCTCCAGNTCCGCCATGTCCACCAAAGCCAAATCCGTCTCCATAAATCAGNNNATCCATANTAATCTCTGTANTCGTTTCANCNGTTATNANNGTGTATGATTCTCCGGCTTCTATCTCNGGGCAGCTTATTACAACAGAATTATAGCTTTTTTCCATAGTCCATGCAACAAGCGTATTTCCATCACTGTCAAACAGGGTAATATCGCTTCCTGCTGCATTCTGCTTTTGCGTATTTACAAGTATGGAACCCTGAGTCGAGCCATTGCCAAAATTCTGAGCCATGNTACTCTGCCCTGCNGCCACTATGATACCACCGCTTACAACCGCATCTATGCCATAATCAAGCGCCCCATTCCCACCGTTTGAAGGTCCTGNTACATAGATTTCTCCGCCGCTCACCGTGATATATCCGTTTGAATCGATACCGTCGCCCTCGGCATTAATATTAACAATGCCTCCTGAAATATTGATATTTGCATCACTCTGAATATCGTTCATCATGCCGCCGCGAAAATCCCTGCTGTTTCCACCTGTATTGTTATCTGTAGTTCCTCTTTTATCCGTAGCGTTTAANCCATCGTCAGATGAGGTAATATCCACTCTGCCGCCGCTTATGTTTATGCTTCTTCCCTCGATGCCTTCATATGACTTATCNATNGANATANTTCCGCCCGCAATGTTTATCTCATTTATAGCGCTTATTCCGTCGCTTTCCACACTAAAAGTATAAGTTCCGCCTCCNATATACACATTTCCTGCCGTGTCATCATCATCATTTGCAGAATGTATGGCATCCTCACCGGCTTCTATATTAAATNTTCCGTCTGCTATCGCTACACTGTCTTTACCTGAAAGTCCATGNGAAGATGCCGTAATNTCATAACTNCCATTCGTTATTACAAGGTCATCTTTTGATACNGNGCCATGTCCTGCCGGAGAANTAATCGTCAGGCTTCCTGTACCATTCAGNGTCAGGTCATCNTTTGAAAAAATNACCGCATCAATGTTATTTTCATCTATAGCCGTGAAACCACCGCCGTTTGACAGCGTATTCNCAGTGCCGTCAGCAAGTGTTANAAATACCTTGTCGGCCTTTTTTACATATATAGCAGCGGAATCAGNGCTGTTTATGTTCACTCCGTTTAGAACAAGCTGAACCTTCTCTGTCTTATCTACGTCCACTATTATCATTCCGTCACTGAGNGTTCCGCTTAATANATAATCTCCTTCTTTTAATATCGTAACTGTGCTTNCATCTATGAGCACTCCCTTTGAATCCGATGTAGCACCTGTATTAGAAAGNGTTATCTTTTCACATTTTGACTCATCATAGTCTCCGCTCAGATCTCGATTCGAGAAAATTTCCGNTGTATTTATAAAGGTTGCAGTTGCAGAAGCAGCTGCGGTAACCGCGTTATTACCTGACCTGCTATCAGTATTAATATCCTGCGTATCAGCTGCACCAGTATCTGTGATTTTTCCGCATGCTGTAGCAAGCATGCATATNAACAGANTCACTGATAATATAATAGATACATAACGAAGCCTTGTCATATATTTATCATTCCTTTCATTACTATAACTTATTAGATAATTGCAAAACTCTATTTCAACAACCAAACTTAGTGCAAAAACAGAAAATTTACTTCGTAAATTATCTGTACAAAATAAGGTGCGATTACGCTTGCGACGAGCACCGTTTTTGTTTATAGTGTATAAGTTCGTGACTTACAATAACAGTTTGCAATTGGCTACTATATCTTATCACAACTCCGCAGCAAAATTCTCCTGATTGGATAATGTTATCTCAAGATTTCCGTTTCTGCAGCGCACCTCATCAATAAACGCCTTTTCCGTATTCTTTTCTTTAAACGACAGATTGTAAGTGAGCTTGAAAAGACTTCCCATATTAGTAGTCTTAACATTGATAAGCTCACTCTTATTTGTGTATTTTTCAAATATATCGTCGAATACATCATAGTAGTCCAAATCTTCAGGAATAGTAATNTGCATGGTCTTATCAAGGGCTGCACGATGCTTTTCTCCAAATCCGATATGCGCATAGAGCATATTAATAAGCCCAAGAATCACAGCAAAAAGAAGTGCATAAGCTATATATCCCATTCCTGCGATAAGCCCTGCTCCCATTGCCAGAAAAATCACACCNATTTCTTTCGCAGTACCGGGAAGCGACCTGAATCTTACCAGACTAAAGGCTCCCGCGACTGCCACGCCCGCTCCTATATTTCCGTTTACCATCATGATTACAACGCACACGATTGCCGGAAGCGTAGCAAGCGTAACAATAAAGCTCTTGGAATATGTACATTTATACATATACATAACCGCTATTATAAGTCCTATAACAAGNGAACTTATAATGCAAATCATAAAATCNGATACTGATATTATGCCGGCGCTGCCNGTATCAAATAATCCTTTAAAAATATTCTGTAACATGTTTCCTAAATTCCTTTCTCTTTTTATGCAATATGGAAGTCTTCCGCTTTTTTACGCTCGCCACATATGATTTTCTCATATGCTGTTCCATACTTGGAAAATGAAGTCTTGTATATTTTTTCCTGCGCCAGCGCCCTCGTCATCCAGAGAGGGATTCTGTCTGACGCTTTTATTTCCATAAGTACAATGCCATCATCAATTAGCTTTTCTCCCCATATGTCAGCCCCGAGCGAAAGTTCCTGCTCTCTGGCGAGAATATTTTCATCAAAGGTAACCCTGAAATCGCTGCCGTNTAATGAATAAAATGCATCNCTCTCATATGACAAAAATACTTTGGGNTTCANTGTCNGGTAGAATTGGAAAAAGTAATCAATTTCACCGCCTATCTGCGTCTTCTTCGGAAAGGAGCCNTTNGCAAGCCACTCAAGCATTTCTTCCTGTGAAAGTTCTTCACGGCGTTTATANACTACATCATCAAACTTTTTCTTAAGCTCTATNAACACTNCTCCCTGCGGAACTACCCTCTTGTAGCTTCTGATGCGGAGTTTTTCTTTGTAAACNGGCTTTTCTATNGAGCGCCGCACCAGCCTGTAATTATCNGTATCAAAATATACATTTCTGATTGTGGTATGTCCATATCCATCCTGCTTCATATAAGGGAGCATTGCTTCAAGCATNGCTTTTTTCTGTTTCTCTGTAATTATGTACTTCATTTCGTAACGCTCAAATACTGCCTGATATGCCATAATAGTCCTGCACCTAACAGCGTTCTTCGCTGTTTCCTTTCTCCTTTATGCTACGAGTATATGACTTGAAACTTAAGTGAAGCTTAAATTATGTGTGATTAATTTGTGAAATGAACCCCATGTACTTCCTGCATTATTAGCTAAAAAGAGATGTGGGGGTAAGCGATTTAACATCTTTTACCCCCACATATAAATATTTTATTACATACATTATTCTCATTCTGCCGAAGGTACTATTGCCGCTGAGGAATCTCCTTTTTTCGCCTGCTCAACAACTGCCACTGCCAGTTTCTTAAAGTTATCCCCGGATTCGCTTGCTCCCGATATCGCATCTAACTGCATTTCCTTCTGCCCGTCTATTAACTGTTGCGCATACTCTCTGGCATACTTGTTAGGATACATTCCATTTTCCGAATATGTCATCATATTACGCATGTATTCATTATCCCAAGCCTTGATAAAACCATTCACGTCTTTTGCATTGAATTCTACCGAAATAATCTGGTCATTTTTCACATAGATACACACATATTCCTTCCATCCATAAGAAAAATCAGACATCTCTGCCGTATAGTATCCGTCTTTCATCTGATTAGAACCGCAGCCGGTCAAAAATAGAAACAAACACAGGCTGACAGCTGCTAAATAAATCTTTCTGTTTCTCATTTCCTTTCCTCCCTCAATGTAACTGATTCCACTATCTGTTCCAATTCCAGCACTTGCTGTAAGGATCTGGCCGCCGTTTCATCTGCATTCTTTGATAATTCCTGATTGGCTCCTGCCACTTCCAATACCTTTTGTATCTCCTCAGATACTTGGGCAACAGCCTCCTGCTGCTCTCTTGCAATTACTTCAATCTGGTTAGAAACACCGTGAAACTCTTTGGTAACTTCATAGATTTCTTTGAACGATTCCTCCGTTTGCCGCGCTGTTTTCATACCGGTATCAATGGACATATTTGCCTGAGATATCATATCTTCTGTCTGCTGCAGTGCCTGAGCGGTCTGTACTGCCAGCGTTCCAATCTGCTGAGCCACAACGCCAAATCCCTTTCCTGCCGCACCGGCACGTGCCGCCTCAATTGATGCATTTAACGACAGCAGGCTGGTTTCCTCAGATATATCAGCAATCATACGGCTGATATTGATAATTTCCTGCATACTGGAATATATGTTTTCCATATCAGACATCATACTGTCCATCTGCGCTTTTCCCTGATCCACTTTTTCCTGTGCGCCCTCAGCAAAATGCTTTACATTGGAAGCACTTTCATCTATTTGACCAATACGGTCGATAATAATATCAACACTTCCGCTTAACCGGTTCAGCGTTTTTTCCTGCTCCATTGAACCGTCATATAACCGCTTCGCATAATCCGATACTTCCGAAGAATTCCGATTGATTGCATCCG
Organism: Lachnospiraceae bacterium; assembly: GCA_014804495.1. Lineage (GTDB taxonomy): Bacteria > Bacillota > Clostridia > Lachnospirales > Lachnospiraceae > UBA3282. Next base: position 7,381 of record JAAUZS010000009.1, on the reverse strand, counting down.
AAGAAGCTTGAATCTTACGCATAGTAAGGTTTAAAGAGTCCGTAATCCTCTCAAGCGCCTCCCGCATTGCCACAAAATCACCGGCAAAACTGTCCGGTACTTCCCGGGCATAATCACCATGAGAAAGATATTCCAAACAATTTCCCAATGTAGCTATGTATTGGTCTATATTGTTGACCGTTTTTACCAAAGCCTCTGTCATGACCTGCGCTTCGTCTCCGGTCTCGGCAATCACAACCGGCTCCTTTAAATTTCCCTCCGCCAAAGAAGACATTCTGCTGGTCGCAAGTGCCAGAGAATCCGAAATTTTCCCGCTCATTTTACCGCTATAGGATATCGCCCACATTACCAGCAAAACGCATAATACAATACAGACAACCGCTGTCACCACAATAATGCCCAAATAGTCAGAATAAGGAGCATCGATCACCATCGTCCAGTTTGTTCCTGCTACAGGAGAATAAGCTACATAATGATATGCATGATTTATCATGGTGCCGCCTGCCCCTGTTTCAAACCTTAACATCGCATCAAATATTTTATTATTCCGTCTGGAACCGTATAGGTCATAGATATTGTTATGTGCTTCCATGTTCGTGGTCTGTCGATCCGCGATAATTCCCCCGTCCTCGTCTAATATGTATGCACTGCCATTCGCTCCGACATTTATATTTCCAAGCACATCATTCAAAATGTCATACTTATAGCTTCCAATAAGATAAGCACAGACTTCTCCGTCTTTTTTTAAAGGTCCGCCTACCTCCATCTGCCAGATTCCGTTTTCATACACAGGTGTCCCGATAGCAATGTTATTCGTCTGCGTCATCGCCTGATACTGCCTGCGCTCTGCTACCGATTGCGGCGCTGCTTCGTCCCCATATAACTTCATACCGGTTTCATCATAAACAGCAAGCCAGACAAATTCGATGCGGCTCTCCCGTTCTTCCAGAACATTCTGTTTTTCCGCAATATCCGCGTTATCGTCTGTCAAAACTTCCTCCAAAGACAAATTCGCAATCCGGTCCGCTAAAAGATGCAGGTTCGCACTGATATCCTGCGACGCAATTTTTGCCATCATCTGCATATTATCCAANAGAATGTGCCTTGTGGATATGATATTNCTGATAACCATCAATGCAGTCAGCAATACNCCCANCAAAATCGATGTCAACATTACATTAGATACGATTTTTTGTTTGATTGTCNTGTGTTTCTTATTTTTTTCCATAATTCGTGGCTTCCCTCTATTTATTNTTATNAATTTCACAACTTACATTTANACATTTTTAAAGTGCCATATGCACTGCTGATTTTTTATTCAGTCACTATATTNTGCAGCCATACACCTTTTTTCACTAGNACAAATCCTATGATACATTTAATCCAGTCTGCTATCTGTACCATTGCAAAAATAGCAACAACAGGCATCANNGTAAAGCGGCTTANACAATATGCTACCGGNACGCTGACACACCAGACAAATACACTGTCGAATAAAAACGTAACAATCGTTTTGCCTCCTGAACGCAGGGTNAAATATGCTGCATGCATGAACGCCGCCTGCGGCATAAATATAGCCTGNGCAATAATAAACTGAACCGCCAGCGCCTTTACATCGGGAGTCGTATTATANATCCGCGGGAAAAACGGCGCAATACAAACCATCAGTAACGCTATCCCTATACAGCTTAAAACGGAAAATACAATAATCTTGTTATCCGTATCTCTTGCCTCTTCCATTTTTCCTGCTCCCAGAAGCTGCCCGACGATAATTGCCACCGCATCACCCATTGCGATAAATACGACATTGAACACATTGCTNATTGTGTTGGAAATATTAAGTCCCGCTATGACGCTCAATCCCCTTACAGAATAGCATTGGATAAGAAACGCCATCCCCGCGGACCACATTGTCTCGTTAATCAGNAGCGGCGCGCCTTTTATGAAAAATTTCCCAATCAGATGTTTCGGTACTTTCAAAGTTTTGTAAACATCCACTATGTAAGGATTCTTTTCTTTATGNGTATGCGTCCANACTATTACAATCATCGCTTCGACATATCTGGATATGACCGTTGCGATGGCGGCGCCTATAACGCCAAGTGCAGGCAGACCGAGCTTTCCGTAAATAAGCAGATAGTTAAAAAATAAATTGACCAGGACCGCAGCAATTCCCGCTTTCATGGGAACTACCGTTTCACCGCATTCACGTAAAATACTTACATATACCTGTACTACCATAAATGCAGGCAGACCGAGAAGCATTACATGCATGTAACTGATGCCGTAACCAAGCGTCGCAGCAAGGTCACCTCCGTCATTGCTGCCGTTTAAATACATCTGAATCAATTCTCTGCCAAAAAGCAGCAATAAAATAACAGCGCCTGATGTCAATATCAACGCCATCCAGAGTTTATAGCGGAAAGTGTGCCTGATTCCTTCCGAATCCTTCTGACCGTAATACTGTGCCGTAAAAATCCCTGCGCCTGCATGCCCGCCAAAAAGACACAGGTAGTATATCATAAGCAGCTGATTGACGATTGCCACGCCGGACATCTGTTCCGTTCCAACCTGACCCACCATAATATTATCAAGCATACCCACAAAGTTCGTAATGCCGTTTTGAATCATTATGGGCACTGCTACTGCCAGAACCATCTTATAAAAAGCTTTGTCTCCTATGTATTTTCTTCTAATATTACCAGTCATATAATAATCCTTTCCACGCCTGTAAAAATTTAGTCATAGTCAGATGATTATATCATATCCACAGAAGCAATAAAAGTATATTATTCCAATAAGAATTACGAAGTAATTCTTAGAGCTCAGGCTGCTGAGCCTGAGCTTATTATATTGCAAAATTTTATAAATGCAATATGCCGGTAATAAAAATTCCCTGCCAATCTAATTTCCATCTTCAGAATCTATAATTTCAAATAAATCTCCTATAGGACTATCCAATATTTTACTAAGTTTTTCAAGATTTTCAAACCGTATGGAGGATGTCTGGTTTGTAACAATTTTATTAAAATTCTGATAGCTTAAATCCATTTGTTTAAATAACCAATATTTTGTATGATTCTGCTCTTCCAAAATATCCAAAATCCGCAAACGTACCATGAAAAATCCTCCTTGTAGGTGAATTATAACAAAAAACTAATGCTTGCATAATTGATGTATGAAGTATATAATGTCTACATTAGTTATTGTTAACATTAGTCATTAATCAATTCTTAGGAGCTATGTACTGATGACAAAAAAAATTTTAATATTTTCACTGATTGAAGATTGGAAAACAGAAAAGAAAGACAACAGAAAAAACATGGTCAATATAAGGATTAAGTTATCATTATTTTGCATTCTTATATTATTCACAACATTATCTTGCTATAAACAGTATGAAAAAAAAGGCGACCATGTTGACGAAAAATTGACATACACACTTGCAAACGACACAGGAAATTATTATTTTCCCATTAACCAGAAAATAACAACTCCGCAAAAAGCATTGGACATTCAGCTTACAACAAATGAATATAATCCGCCCTTTAATTACGCTAATGTCTGGAAGAATCAGCATAGTGATACTCATCCGCCGTTTTATTATGCTTTGGTACATACAATATCTTCCTTTTTTATCGGAAAATATAGTCCTTGGTTTGCCTTTACCATTAATTTAATATTTGGTATTGCTACTGTCATTTTTGTGTATAAAATATGTCTATTATTTTTAGACTCCGAAGTACTTGCTTTATTTTGCAGCTTACTCTTTGCCGTACATCCGGCAATAATAGAAATGACCACCTTTCTTAGAATGTATGTCATGGTAACATTTTTTTGCGTTTTGCTCAGTTATTGGATTTTAAAAAACTGGGGAAATTTCAATCTGCATTTTTTTGCCGGAAACATGTTGATTTTGATATGCGGTACACTGACTCATTATTATTTTATTGTATATGCTTTTTTCCATTATGCAGTAATCGCTTTATACCTTTTAACCACCAAAAACAAACGTAACTTTTTACGTCTTCTCTATTCTCTGTGTGTTGCAGTCTGCACAACGGTGATATGCTTTTATGGCATAATAAGACATTTACTAAAGGGCGGCAGAGGAACTGAAAACATAAAAAATTTCTTCAACCTGTCAGATTATACAGAACGTATAACAGAATATTTTAAAATAATAAATAAAGACTTATTTCATTACACATTTCTTATATTTATAATAGCTGCACTTATTGGTTATGCACTGTCTTGGAAAAAGAAAGACTATATATACAAATGGAGATTATCACTGATTGGAACAACAATGATCGGTTACTTCTTTATTGTATCTAAAGTAGCAAGCTATATAACAGACAGATACATCTCTCTGCTTTATCCTCTGCTTATATTAACATTCTGCATTGGTATATTGTTTTTTGTAAAATACCTTGCAAAAGAAAGTAAACTAATCATAAGTCTGTTTTGCATTATATTGTTATTCGCTGAATCATTAGTTTATCGTGACTATACATGGAAATACAGTGGAATATATTACCAAAATACAATAACGGAAAAAATAAAGAATGCCGTGCAATATGACTGCATTTGCATTTTGAATAGTGGATGGGAAATGTGGCCGCATTACCTTGAATTTATCCAATATCCATCATTAACAATTACAAACATGGAAGAGATTAATAAGTTAGACATGTCACAATATCCGAACAAAAAAATAGTTGTATATGTTTCATCTTCTTTAGAATTTGATAATAAAAAACTGCTTACTATATTTGACCAGTATACAGCTGCAGAAAAACTTTACGAGGGATATGCTTATTTTGACTGCTATTGCTTATATTATTAAAATATATATCTGAGCACTATAATCCTGATGGGGCAAACTTATAATGGTTTTGCCCCATCATCATTATTAAGCATCAAAATTTTATAAATGCAATACACCTGTAATGAAAATTTCAAGTCCTATTACAATCAGTATAACTCCACCCAATATAGACGCCTTATTTGAAAATCTGGTTCCGAATTTTTTACCCAGAATAAGTCCTGCCATACATATAATAAATGTCACAACAGCAATAATAAGTGCGCATACAATAGCCATTACGAGTCCATACTCGGCAATCGTAAATCCTACAGACAGGGCATCTATAGAAGTGGCTATGCCCTGTATCATAAGCGCTTTAAAACCCACCTTCGTTTTCTCCGCCTCAGAGTCCTTATTTTTTATTCCATCCGCCAGCATCTTTCCGCCGATATAGGAAAGCAGCGCCAATGCAATCCACGGAATGAATTTTTCAAATGCCTCAAAGTACTGAACTATTGTATGGACACATATCCAGCCAATCATCGGCATTATTGCCTGAAAAACTGCAAATACCCCTGCAACTGCACACATCCTATCTTTCTTCATGTCCGGCTCGTTCAGTCCATTCGCAAGTGAAACTGAAAAAGCATCCATGGCAAGTCCTACTCCAAGAAGTATGCTGTTAAAGAAAAATAATAAACTCCACTCCATCTTTTGTTCCTCCTAGTAGTTATAAAATAAAAAACCAAGTACAGCTTCACACTATACTTGGTACATATTGTAAATATATGGACTTCATGCATAGTTCAAGCTATACATGAGTCTCGCAATTTAAAACAAGCCAGACCTTAGAGGTCAGTATGTTGACTTGCTACGATATACGCTTGCTACTCCCCCATGGGATTCTTATTGATGATAATTTACCACTGATTGCTCTTTTTGTCAACTGACATCTTTTTCTTCCTGATAAAATATAAAGCTCCAACCACTACAAAGCTTATGCCTATAAAGATATTAGATGCCCTCATATTGCAAACACCTTCAATCAGTGTAAGTATACCCGCCAGCGCAAACAACGCTCCGGTTAATATGTGCATTACTCTGGTATTCATAAGAACCTCCGTATAATATGTTGTTTTATGTCAACTCCATTGTATCATACAGAGGTCAAATTTTAAAATTCAATTTTTTCCATTTATTTTTATTATTCATTTCTTCTAATCAACAGTCTCTATCGGCACAATATACAGATTCTCCTCTATCCATTCATATTCTCCATTATATTGTGTTTTTGGTAAATCTTTTAAAAACAGCAGCGCATCTACCTGACTCGTATCTATTACACGGACAGATGCACGGGCTGCCACATAAACATTTTCACTTTCGTTACGGTATCCGACAACTCCGCAATCTGCTATATACATCATATAAGTACCGTCTTTTAAACGCACACCAATAAATTCAGGCGCTTTTGCAGAAACCTCCGATATATCATATTGCACATAAAATGAAATCGGGGATATTTCTGCATAGACAACCGTAGCGCCGCTATCTCCAAGCGGTTCGGATAACGCTACTTTTCTGACCTCATCCGAGCCTTTTAACTCTATGTCAAATTCCCAAACTGCCTCCAGTTCCTTACAGGATTCTCCTTGATAGTATGTGCCTAAATCCTGAAATGTGACATGAACGAAAGAACCAATCAGGCCTTTTTCATACCTGCTGCCGTCTATCTGGATAATATATTCCATATTACCTTCTTCATCCACATAATTTTCTATATGACTGCCATTAGTCTCTTTTTCCAGAGCTCCGCCTTCATAGAAAAAAAGACTTCCGTCATAATCCCGCCCTTTATAAAATTCACTATACGCATTAACGAATGTCTGCTCATTACCATCAACAACTATAGACATCCTGAAAATTTTCGGCTGCATACCTTCTTCAAAATCATATCCTTCCACTTTAAATGAAAGCCACGCAAACCTGTTATCTGAAATCATCTGTAAAGGCGTTATTGTCACACCTCCAGCCGTAACGCCCGCAGGCATTTCACTCCCATCTCTTATATGCCACATATACTCCTGCTCTTCTAAAAACTGCCTTTCTTCCTGCGTCATAAAAAAATCAGCCTCAAGTCCGCTGTTCAAATGTATATAAGCAGCCGCGCATATAGTCGTTCCAAGCGCCACCATAACAGCGGTGATGGCTATCCACATCATCTTCCATTTTCTCTTCCCTGAATGCATTGTTATAACATTTTTGTTCTTTTCATCAATCCTCTGAAAAGCACTATTGACTTTTTCCTGCACGATATTCGGAATTACAATGCTCTGCTGCATTTTTTCAATAATTTCTTTTTCTTCCATTCTCTATTTCCTCTTTTCTTCGGCATACAATAACGCCATCTGTTTTCTTCCCCTTGAGAGTCTCGTCCTTACCGTGCTGACAGGAATATGCAGCGTGGAGGATATTTCTGTCGTATTGAGTCCGTTTACATAATACAGAATCATTACAAGTCTGTACTTTTCATCCAGCCCGTTTATCATCTCTACCCACTCTACATTTTCA
>JAAUZS010000008.1 GCA_014804495.1 Lachnospiraceae bacterium | reverse complement strand
ACAGAAAGATTTCTTATTTTATCCATCGGTATCCCATCCCCCATACTGTTTCAATATATTCCGTTTCTGTATATTTTTGGAACTTATTTCTGATTCTGCGGATTAGCTCTGTAATTACTCTGCTTTCACCCTCTGCATCGAATCCACAGACCTTCTCATAAATCCTTTCTTTATCAAAGACCATTCCCTTATTCATGGATAAAAATTCAATGATTGCGTATTCCAGTTTTGTCAGTTCCAGATAATTTTCATGAATCTGCACTGTCTTTGCCTTATAATCAATCGATAATTCTCCCTGAAAATAGCATTCTGTCCTGCCTTTACGCCGTTCCTCCCGCTTCAGGTGCGCTGTAATCCTTGCTTCCAGCTCCTTCAAGTTAAATGGCTTTAAAATGTAATCATCGCCACCCGAAGAAAGACCGTTAACAATGTCCTGTTCCTCTACCCGTGCTGTCAAAAATATGATAGGGCACGATATCTTGTCCCGTATCCTGCGGCATACCTCTATTCCGTCTATTTTAGGCATATTTATATCCAGTAATATGATATCCGGGTGCAGTTTTATTTTGCTTAAGCCATCGGTACCGTTCTCTGCTGTGATGACTTCGTATTTGTTTATTTCAAAGTATTTCTTAAGCATTTTGAGAAGTTCTTTGTCGTCGTCAATGATCAATATCTTATACTGCATGTGGTTGCTCCTACTTAAATATATTGGAATATAGGTAATACTAAAAAATTGCGTTTTTCAAGACGTCCGTTGTACAATATATACAAATCAACGCAGGCACGCTTTCGCTGCATTGCCGCCAGTAGCGGTACTAAGCTCGAAAATACCTCGCTAAGTACCGACGGCGGCAGAGCACCTGCTTTTATTTTGTATATATTGTACAACTGCATTTTGGAAATATGGAGTTTCGTAATTATCTGATATTGGAATAATTTATTGTATTATCTCTAAAATAGTCTATTGAAAATCATCGCCTATATTATACATCTTTTCATAATATACTATAAAAAACAATAAATTAACAATCAATTATATATGCGGGTATGGGCGGGAGAATTGTATATGAATATAAATATATGATGAAATAGGAAGGACCAGCCGACACTCCGGCTGTTTCTTATGACTCCTATGTACAGTATTATTGACAGACGAAGATACCGTAACATAGGAGCAGATTGTTCATGGGATACTCAGTCCATCAGCGACCTTTCCGCGTCCGCACGTCCCTTACCACCCATAAAAGAAGAAAAATAGCCTGGTGCAAGAGGTTTCATTTCGAAACGTGAAGCGGGTTCAATAGTCTTGCCGGTTGCAGCGGATTCTTCCATTCCAGCAAGCACTTCCAGACAGTGCAGGCCATATTCCTTACTGCAGCGATTAGGGCGACCTGCACGGATCGCATATGCCATTTCAGCCACGCCGACACCCCTATGTCCGTAAAAATCATAGGGTGATTCTTCGATGGTATTTACGCCGTTATATCCATGAGTGAATGGCAGCGTACATTCCGGCTGGTCAGCGTAAATGAGCGATACCGGACCGTTGAATGTATTCGGATCGCCAATCTTCAAGATGCCGCGGCTTCCAAACAGAGTAATATTGTGTTGTGATGCATTAATAGTATTGCCGTCGAACAACACACTGACCAGTGCGCCGCACTCGAATTGCAGAGACGCAGAAATCACATTGCTGCCGGGAATCTGCCACGGCTTCTCTTCTGCGTTTGTGTATATAAATTCAGGGGTATGAAGCGGTGCAGGCGCGCCAAAAGCACGGATAGCCTTCACCGGTCCCAACAGACTGAGTAACGCAGCAATGTAATAAATACCCACATCATAGGGCAGAGAGCCGCCTTCGCCGCGCAGGAAAGTATAATATTCGGAATTCAGAACCTGATTACGGTTTATGACAGCAATTCCTGAAGAAATCGTACCAATCATGTCTGTATCAATGGCACGACGGGCAGTCTGCAACCCTGCTCCCAACACAGTATCCGGAGCCACACCCAGATATAAGCCCTTTTCTTCGGCAATTTTCACCAGTTCACGAGCTTCATTAAGCGTGGCGGTCATAGTCTTTTCCGTCCAGATGTGTTTTCCGCTAAGCAGCATCTTTTTAATTATGTCATAATGAGCATAAGCGGGAGTAAGGTTTACCACAAGCTCGATTTCATCCGATGCGGCAATCTCATCGATAGTCATCACGCGGTCAATGCCATAAGTCCCTGCCTTTTCTTCCGCCGCTGCCCGACTGCGGTTGCCTATTGCTACCAAATCAATGATGGAAAACAAATTCTTGAGATTTTTTATGTAGATATTGCTAATCATACCACATCCGACAACAGCAGTCTTAATTTTCCGTTCCATTTTCATTTTTCCTTATCCCAATCAACATTATCGAATACTTCGATTCCTAAAATAGTAACAACCGTTCCATCATAATAATCCCTTTCATAGTCGGGCGGCGCTAGAGCATGCACCGATGTTACACTATACAGAATTGCACGATATTCAACGCTTCCGCCATCTTTAATAGGGCAAGGAATAGGTACCAAAAGAATAATTGCAAGTAATATACCAATCACAATCATTACTATCTTCTTCTTACCGAAAATCTTCTTCATTAGTATCATCTTCCTCTCTTCGCCTTAATTTGTTTCTTATTTTCATACATACGGGCATCCGCCTGCTGATATACGTCCATCAGCATTTCCTCCTCATCAAGCTTGTCGTAGACAGCATAGCCGCTGGCGATACTGATGCGGAAAGGCTGTCCCTTCACGGCATTATATTCTTCCATGGCTTTTGTAAAATTAACAACAATCTTTTCACAGCGTCCGGTCACATCCTCGCCGCTCAGAATGCCTACGAACTCATCTCCGCCAATCCTGTAGCAGCTTCCTTCCACGGATTCCACTGCGTTCTTGATGATTTCCGAGCTTCGCACCAGAAGTTCATCACCTTTCTGATGACCTTGATTGTCGTTTACAAGTTTCAGGTCATTTACGTCAAACATAATAATCGCAATTTCCGGAAGCTGCTTCTTTTCTTTCTCAAGCTCAATAAGCCGCTCCTGAAAGGCTGTCCGGTTGCCGATGCCCGTCAGTCCATCCCGATAGGCAAGCTGGCTTACAAACTCCGACTGTACCCCAAGCTTTACCGCGTTGATCATTCTCTCTAAGCTGGAGCTGCCATAGCATATTATAAAAATCAGCAGACCGATGCGCACAAACATAGCGTTGTCGTTAGTCCTGCCCCGATAATATCTAAAAATATCTATCACCGCGGCAATGCTAAGCCCCATGAATCCAACGGTGCGCAATACTCTATAAACATTCCTTATCTTGCTTTTTCCCTTCCATAACGCATTTTTCATGATAGAATAAAACAGTAAAAATGCCGATATTGCCACCATAACGCTGGAAAAAGTCAGTGTCTCATGGTAGTCCATCACCCCTGTGAAATGCAGGGCAGTACAAATGATAAACTCCGCTGCCGACAGTCCGCAGATAGCCGGGACTACTGCTCTCTTTTTAAAGCCAAAAGCCGCATCCAGATAAAGCACCAGCGGAATGGGAATCATAATCAGGGCGCAACAGGACAGAAGCTGAATAATCCTGCTGTCGTCCGTATAAAACTGCAACAGATTTGTCTCCGCAAGACACCAGAGCGCAATACTTATGGCAAACAGACCGAGATAAAGCAGTTCGTGATTTTTATGCATCTGCATATTGGCCGGAATATCCGCCACGATTAACAGCAGTCCGACGAACAATATAAGCAGGCATGTGGAAAAAGCCACTGCCTTGCCTGTAAATGTACTGACAATCTCTCCGGCAGCAGAACCCAGATAAAGATTGTCTATACATGCCCGTCCGCCATCATATACGGTATAAAAACGTAATTCCACAATTTTTCCGGCATCGCTTATGTAAAGCGGAACATAATTCCACCTGTTTCCAAAGGATTTATTATAGACGCTGCTCTCCCGNCGCAACGGCTCATAGCGCAGTTCTCCGTCCACATATACCTGATAATAAATGTTTTTGGAACGGAANCACAGNGAAATNCCCTCTTCTAAATCATCCGGCAGNCTGTNATANACNCTCTGTTCCTGATAGGGCTCNACANANGGAATCTTATTTAAATGACTGACGTCCGCCGCGCNGCCATCTTCCAGATACCACCCCTCATCAAAANCANTATCGCCCTCGGAAAGCAAAGCTGCCGGCGACTTACCNCGGTTTACCACTGCCGCCCATATCAGCATGAAAATAAAAAATACAGCCATAATAGCATAAATAATGTGGTAAATTCGGTTTTTCTTTATATTTGTAGCTTCAACTCCTGTAATGTTCATCTACATTTCTCCGTTTTATCATTCCGACTATTCGTTTTTTCTATTTCAATAACCTATTCTAGCATATAAATTTCGGAAATACAAATATCTGCAAATTTTCATTAGGGAATTCTCCCTTTACTTTTAACACAATCATAANGTAATTTTGCACAATACAATATTTTGTATGCCGTACCAGTGTCAATACCATTTTTATACAATATCATGATCCTCAAATTGTATCATCGGTATTACGTCTGCATTTTTTCTACATCTGCCTTGGTATAAATTTGTTGCATTATATTTTTTAATGACATAAAATCTATATNTCAGAAATTCTCACATACTCAGTGAACCATTATTCTTTATTAACTATGTTCTTTTAAGTGTTAAACTTTATCAGCCAGAGACTTTCAGGCTATGTTTTCAACCACACGCTTCCAAGCATTATGCTTCATCAACTCTACGAAAGGTATTTTCTATGTCAAATCTTATTAACAAATCATCCGCTCCAGCGGAAAACAGAGGCAAAGCATCTGCAAACACAAAACAAAAACATGTCAACTGGCACGAAGCAGCTGCATGCGCCATCCAGATTGACCTGCGGGATTACAGCCATATGCTGGAATTCCTGACAGAATACCCACTCGGGAAAAAAGGAAGCTACCGGATTGACATGCTGATAATCAAAAAACTGTCAGACCAGCCTATACCCAAACATATCGCAAAGATATTCAGTACATTCAACATCTTTGAGTTCAAGGGGCTCGGTTCTTCCATAAATACAGACAGCTATTATAAAACAGTCGCTTATGCAGGCCTGCTTATTGCGCAGTCAGGCAAAACCGGCGAGTATATCAATACCGATATCAGCCTGTCTTTCCTCTGCATGCACTATCCCNAAAAACTGATTAAACATTTAACTAAAAATCGTCATTTAAAGGTTGAAAAATCTGCNCCGGGGGTTTATCATATCATTAATGAGATGTTTAATGCACAGATTATCGTTACATACGAATTATCTCCCAAAGACAGCCTGTACCTGCGGTGTCTTACGGACAAGCTGTCAGATACCGACCTGATCAACAGGCTTTCAGATGACTATGANGCCCACANGGAACAGGATATCTATATAAAATATCTTGAACAGATAACCACTGCCAACAACACAGGGAAAGGAGACAAAACTATGGTTTGCGAAGGTTTATTCAGACTGTATGGAACAAGTTCGAAAGAGATTATTGAACGCACTAAAAAGGAGGTTGCTGAGTTCTATCAGCCGAAGATTGATGCTCTATCATCAGAAAATAGTGAACTATCATCAGCAAACAGTGAATTATCGTCAGCAAACAGCGAATTATCGTCAGCAAACAGCGAATTATCGTCAGCAAACAGCGAACTATCATCAGCAATAAATGCGCTAACTTCAAAGATAAACCATCTACAGAATCTTTTAATACAGCATGATATTCCTTTTTAGGTTTATTTCCGGATACTAAAATATCCTCCGCTGATTCTCGACAACAGCACAATCTGTGTTTCCGGATGTGTCTCACATATCGTCTTATCAATTCATAATGACCTTTATCTATTTTAACAAAAATTTACTATTTACTCTTCCGTTAGGTAATAGTATATATTGTATTTAACATCAGCGAAAGGAAAAACATGATATGGGTAATTTAGTAAAAATCAGGGAACTATCCCTCAAATATGATATATCTGCCCGCACTCTCCGCTATTATGAAGATATGGGGTTAATAAAAAGCATAAGAAGTGATGATTATGCTTATAGATTATATGATGAAACAGCTATAAAACGCTTGGAGCAGATTTTGATTTTACGCAGGCTTAATATCAGTATTAAAGACATAAAACGAATATTCAGCACCACCGGCTCGGAAGTCGTTTTAGATGTGCTTGGAAAAAAGGTCGATAATATAGATGAAGAGGTTTCTCTTTTACACGAATTGAAAAAAATTGTTCTGGAATTTATTGNTCAGATAAAAAGACTTGATTTTGAAAAAGAAACAGATATAAAACTGTTGTATGAAAAAGCCCAAGACNTTGAAACCCAAATTACAAATACAGATTACNGCGGNAATTCTTCTATAGCTGAACGCTTTTTTGANNTAACGGAAAAGCTGAATGATAANGTNCCNGATATAANGATTGTCCGNATTCCNAAATTCAGGGCNGTTACATCGGGTNCAATGNCATATGACNATATCTTTGGNAAATTTCAAACTTGGCAGGAAGCACATAATGATTTTTATCTGCCCATTATTTTTGACGCTCCTGATTTTCTGTGCGAAAATAACGGAAATCTTGAATGGATATGGCGCATTAAAGACGAAATTACAGAGGCAGATACGGCNCCTTATAAAATTATCGAACACCCCGGCGGACTATATGCTTCTGCGGTAAGTATAGACGGTGATGACGAAAGCGGTAATAAAGTGCTGCAAAAAATANAAAAATGGATANAAAAAACAAATTTTGTTNTNGACGAAAGCCGCGCAACATCAGTACACATGATTTATGCGGACGACGAGATAAAGAAAGGTCTCGGNTATNANCAAATGNATTTTTATGCACCTATAAAGCTAAAGAATGATCTATAAAACAGAAAGGTAAGTAAAGATGAAATACTGGATAGAACGCTGGTCGCAGCTTAGAAAAAAAGAATTGATATCTTACCCGAGCGAATTTCCCGTACATGATGTTTATAAAACAATACGCACATATGAAGAACTGAAAAGCGGATTTAAAGAATTACATGAAATTTTCATGCNTTNNTATNAGGATATACTNAATGACCCTGCCGATATGCTGCTGCCNATNTATGATATGAATGAATATGATTATTTTTCCAAGGAGNCAAGGTTTTCCCGTGAGGAGTCATATAAATNCGCAAAGCTTTTTTATGTACTGGGGTATTCGGGTGAACTGAACTCAAACGGCGAATTATGCATACAGTCAGACAAATTAAAAGAACANTGCAAGNNTCTNAAAATTACAAATNCCNGNGCATTNCTNAATAAGCTTAGCAACTANGGAATNGTTACNGANGGACTTGTNAANGGNAAAATAAAAAGCNATACCAATATCACTGTTTCATATCCCGATAATAAGGATGTGATAACAGTATTATACATTTTGGCTGTCAAATCAAATAATACAAACAGGTTTACAGATTTTTGCAGNNTNAANTATAAATTATTNGAAAGNGANTGGANTACANTTGAATACGGTAAAGGTGTTGATGCTGTTTCTGAGCTTTTTCATTCGGAACAGGATAGATTAACGGCTCAGTTGATACATGAGGAACTGATAAAACGAAACTANTGTTANAATTTTCAAAATTGGAATGANGGACCCCAGATACGGTATTATAAAAAGGNANCAGACCGTAACAGAAATACAAACGCCGATTTCTGGCTTACCAGTATGGATACTGAATTCAAACTCTATTTCCGGATAAAAAGGTTGAAAGAATTGTATTCTTTCAACCGCAAGTTTGTGCTTGAGGGCACAAACTCGCAGGATGCGAAGGAGTATAGTTATAATATAGACGACAAGGTTCTTGAGTACATCAAAGAATGCCCGG
Organism: Lachnospiraceae bacterium; assembly: GCA_014804495.1. Lineage (GTDB taxonomy): Bacteria > Bacillota > Clostridia > Lachnospirales > Lachnospiraceae > UBA3282. The sequence continues at coordinate 7,332 of JAAUZS010000008.1, read as the reverse complement.
AAAATGTTATCAGCAATTTCATNGTCAGTGACAATGGCTGCNCCAANAGAATTTCCGGAGCCTGCGTTTCGGGAATTTCTTATCAGCTAAATGANAAAACCATATGGAGATGCGGATGCTGCAACCCCAATTTTTTGGTTAATCCAGGCATTGATGATTATTTATATTATATTAATGCCGTAGAGCTGTCAGGTAAAAAATAGCTTCTTCGTTCACTTTGCNGTATATCTTACCATCAAAANAATAACGACAACCGCCACCAACAGCTCNGTAATCGGCATGGCAAACCANATANANCCNGCTCCTGCCAAAGCAGGCAGCGCATAAATCAAAATCCCGCTGACAACCATNCCCCTTGCGACAGAAACAAGGAAAGAGGCTCCCGGTTTCATCAATGACTGGAAGTAGTAGGTNGAAAAAACATTAAGCGGNAATAACAGGAATGATATCCCNTATCTGCGCATAATGGATGGCGCAATCCGAAGCACGNCTTCTGTCGGAGCCATGAAAACACGGATAAACCCATTCGGTACTGCCCAAACGGATATNGTCCATNCNANACTGAAAAATGCCACTGTATACAGCGCATATCGGAGNGTTCCTTTAATNCGCTCCCAGTCATGNGCNCCNTAACTNACAGACAGTATCGGCTGCGCTGCCTGCCCTACACTATANGCACAGCACTGTACAATCGTGCTGACATTCACAATGACGCCGTATACAGATAAGGCGTCCGTCCCAAAATACCTTACAATCTGTCGGTTAAATATCATGGTCAAAAAGCCCATTGCCACATCAATAAAGAAAGTNGAAAATCCNACCACNANAATCTGCCTTGCCTTTTTNAANAAAAGNGAAGGNAANATAAAGCGCAGACTGTTTTTACGCCTGAAAAAGTGTGAAAGCATGACCACGCAGGTAATGACTGCCCCTATTGCAGTTGCCANTCCCGCACCCTGTATTCCCATGTCCAAAGTAAAAACAAAGAAATAATCTCCGAAAATATTAAATATNCCNCCNNCNAAAACTGCTGCCGTTGCCAGCCCCGGAGCATCATCGTTTCGTAAAAAAGCGGCAAGCATCTGATTAAANAAAAAGGCAGGAACTACAAATTTAATCGGAACCAGATACTCTTTTGCCAAAGGCAACAAAGTCTCCTCAGCGCCGAAGAGCGTCAACATTTCCGTATCCAAAAACAGGACAGTCCCCCAACANACTACCGCAATGANTATGGTACATATCAATGATGCTGAAAAATATTCATTNTGCTCTTTTGCTTCACCTTTTCCTTTTGCACTGCCAAGCAATACAGAACCGCCGATTCCTGTTAGAAGCCCCAGACTGTATATTATATTCCAGATTGGAGCTACAACGGCAAGTGCAGCCGTTCCGTCNGGTCCCTGATACTGCCCNACCATTGCCATATCCACAATACCATATATGGAACTAATCAGCGCACTGCCAAAAGCCGCAGTTAAATACTTAAAATAAATACGCTTGACATTTTCAGATAACATATCCATCTTCTCATCTCTCCTCTAAAATCAAAAAAGAGCCGGTAAGAAAACAGGTATCTCAACCTGTTACCTTATCCAGCTCATCATTTCCCAACGAATGACTCACCCTCCGAGTAATCCATTGAATAGTAACAAAATAAGAGCAAATTGTCAAGCCGATTTTTATAATCTATTATCCAATTTATTATGTATTTAATACTTTAAAAGATGCACTCTTTATATAATACACAGTTATAAGCAGCACACAGGCTCCCGCCCAAGCCAGAATCTCTGCGTAAAATACCCCTTCCTGTCCCATAAAACGCGGAAGAAATACAGCCGCAGATACCCTCATGACAAACTCCACCATTCCCGATATCATAGGTACAACAGTATCACCCATTCCCTGCAGCGCACTTCTATAGGTATGCAGCGCATATAATATAAGAAGAAAAATACTCATGATCATCAAATAATGGTGAGCAATCTGCAGCACCTGTTCCGCCTGTACTTCTTCCGCAGAAATGAATAAAGAAAGAATATTTTTTCCAAATAAGAACATAAGGACAGAAATCAATACTGAAGTGGAAAATGCCATAACAATCCCTTTTCTCATGCCTGCTTTAATCCGGCTATAGTTTCCCGCACCTATATTCTGAGCCACAAAAGTAGAGATTGCATACCCGTATGAAATAGCCGCCGTCTCTAATATACCATATAGTTTATTTGTTGCCGTAAAACCTGCTACAAACAATACGCCGAATCCGTTGATGACTGACTGAAGCACCATACCGCCGACACTTATGATTGCATCCTGAAACATGACAGGCAGCCCCAGCCTTAAAAGCTTATTTATCAGACTGGCATCCACCGTAAAATCCTGACGTTTCAACTTCAAAAAAGAAATCCTGCTTAAGACAACAAAACAATAAATACAGGAAATTCCCTGTGCAATCAACGTCGCCGCAGCCGCACCGGCAATTCCTAAATGGAATTCCATCACAAACAGTAAATCCAAGCCTATATTCGTACAGGAAGCAATCACCATGGCTATCAAAGGAGAACGTCCATCCCCCAACGCCCTTAAAAGAGAAGCTTCCAGATTATAAAACATAATGATTGCAAGCCCGCCTATCATAACCCGTAGATATGTCAGAGAACCTGCAACGATATCTTCCGGCGTTTTTAAAAGCGCCAGCAACGGTGCCGCCGCAAGCTCTCCAATCACAGTCAGCGCCGCCGCTGCCCCGATAGTGATAAGAACTGCATTTCCGATGGATTTATGTAATAACTTATCATCCTTTCCTCCATAGTACTGTGCAAAAAGGATTGAAAATCCCTGTGTCATGCCTGCCGCCATCCACAAAAATAACCAGTTCAGCCAGTCAGCCGCGCCTACGGCTGCCAGCGCCGGCATTCCGACGCCCTGCCCTACTATGATTGTGTCTACAATTGTATAAAGCTGTTGAAAAATATTCCCAAGCATCAAGGGTAACGAAAAACCAAACAACAACCTGGTTGGATTACCTGTGGTCATATCTTTTGTTGCCGCCATCTATACCATCCATTCCTATCTAAAACTCTCTTCTTAAGTTCGGTATTATATCCCTTGAAATATATATTGTCAATTATTTATCTGACTATGCTTGAAAATTGGTCTGACCGAAAACCATGGCAAAACTTAATTATTTTCCTGTCAAATCAATAGATCAATCCGCTTGTATTTGTCGGGTTGTAACGGAAGCTGTTCCTGTTTTAAGACACTTTCTGATACAACATCCGATAAATCATCTGCACTTTCCGGATTTTCCTGAGAAAGTTCTTCATTCAGATCTATTTCCGNTACTTCTTCGGTCAGTTCCTCTGCTAAATCAGAAAGTTCTTCCAGACTTTCGCTCAACATACCTTTTTCATCATCGATTCCAAGCGCTTCCTCCACCATATCCTCACGTCTTTCCTCTGCAGTCTTAGGCTTCGTTTTCTCTGCTGCNTCNGCAATCTTCTCTCCACGNTCTTTTGCTTCGTCCATAATGTGCCACATTTGTTCCTGATTGTATTGCATTTTGACAGAGGCAATTTCATCCTCATAGGAATGAAATTTTTCAAGCTTCTTCGCAATATCCTCAATGGTACTGCATTCCATATTTNTAAGTTTTTCCTTTTGATTCTCCCAAAATTGAACCTGCCCTGCTGCTTTTTGCTGACGCTCTATTTTCTCCTGNGTGCTNTTCAGCGCCGGTTTCTGCATCATAGGCAGATTTCCGGCAAACAGGGAACCACCCTTATTAGATACTGCATTCAACATCGTAACATTCATTAAAATAACCATGCTCCTTTCTATATTTTTATGCCGACCTTGGTCTTCTTGTAAAATACGCCATTTCTAAAAGATTTATCGGCAGATGCATCTCGNTATCCAACCCAAAGNAACACCAAAAGACCGTTTTTTAGCATGAATGGTCTGCCCACGCCTGATATATCTGTGCAATCACNTGCTCGATAGGCGCTTTTCTGATTTCCACATCCATGATTCCGTCAGCNTTCGAGAGTCTCTCTAACAAGACTTTGACAGGCAGCNGGGATAAGTCCGCCTCAAATTCAAAAACTCCGCGATTCGCATTTAAGAGCCGGCAGCCCTCAAGCTGAGGTTCTCTNCCNTCNGTGGTAACGATGAAATGTGTGAGATTCCCCGTAATGCCGCGCAGCCCATCGAAACTTCCGTCAAAGGCNAGCTTTCCCTTGGANATCATCAGAATNCTCTGCGCCATCTCCTCNANATCATCCATATCATGACTGGTCACCAGAATTGTCACACCTTCTTCCCGATTNATTTTTTTAAGAAAATCAATCATCTGACGCTTTGCCACTACATCCAGTCCAAGCGTTGGTTCGTCCAACAGAATCAGCTCCGGCGAATGGAGCAGCATCATCGCCAAGTCTGCCCTCATTCGCTGCCCAAGTGATAATTCCCTGGCAAAGGTATTCCTAATCTCACCGATGTCCAACAATTCCGTCACCATATCCAGATTCCGTTTGTACACCGTATCCGGGATATCCCATACTACCTTTTTCCATTCAAAACTCTGTATCACCGGATGATCCCACCAAAGCTCCGTGCGGTTTCCAAACAACACTCCGAGCTTTTTCATAAGTGCTATTCTGTCTTTCTCCGGGGACATTCCCAGCACGGATATAGCCCCTTCTGTGGGCTGAAGTATGCCTGAGAGCAGCTTCATTGTGGTGCTTTTGCCGGCTCCGTTAGGACCTGCATACGCTACGAACTCACCACGCTTAATCTTAAAAGAAACATTATCAAGCGCAGTTACGGTCTTTCTTTCCTGCCTGAAAAATTTTCTCATTCCTTTCTTTGCAGAATGATCTTCATTCCCCGAATTTCCTTCATTCCCGGAGTAATCTTTATCCCCTGTATGTCCTTTATTCCCAAAATGTTCTGTATTTCGCCGCCATTGTGTAAACGACTTGCTCACCGACTCCACATTCACCGCAATATCATCAGGAGCGGTGTCCGCCTGAAACATATCTATTGATTCCTTTTTTAACATAATATCTAAATCCTTTCCTGAAAAAATAAGTTGCGCCCAGTGATATAAACAGTGCAAATATCGCCGGATAAATACTTTCAAATGCTGCCGTCTTACCAAGCAGTATCATGGTCGGAAACCACGCCATAAGACCTGCCGGAAAAACAGTCAGAAGCGGATACCGGACATACAGCGGCATACCGGATAACGGAAAAGTCATGGTGCGTTCCATACTGTAAATCACTGCACTTGATATCTCCTCACATTGTACCGGAGCATAAAATGCAAGACTTGAAAAAAGATAAGAAACCGCCACAACAATTACCATACTGATTATCATCTGGAGAATCAGCATTCCCGGCCACCACCACGGCATAACTGTTTCCATTCTGTATACAGCCACCCATAACATCCCGATTCCTGACAGGAAACTGCCTGAACCTGTAAAAGGAAAAATCCCCACTGTCAGCTGTACGGCATAGGGAACAGGCATAATAAACATATGCTCCCACTGCCCTCTGCCGATAATCCTGCTTGGAAACAGCGCATTACATCCGCCCATCATATTTAAGAAACCCATCACAATATTTCCATATGCCAGCATGAACAGAACTTCATACCTGTCCATACCGCCAATCCCACCAAATTTCCATGCCAGAAGAAATATTCCTGAAATTGACGATATATTGGAGATAATATCAGCAATTATAACGATTGCCATGAATTTACTATCCCTCATCAGAGAAGCCATGTCCATCTTTGCATATATTCCAAGCAGTTGAAAATACCTCTTTATTCCATAAAAAACCTTTTTCATATATAATATACTCCTTTCTCAACCTGCGAGTTTGTGCTATTAAGCGCAAACTTGCGGTTGAAAGAATGCAATTCTTTCAACCTAGCCACCGAAACTCACCATCCTCTCTCTGGATTTTTCGAACCACACGGCTGCTGCAATCCATATCACGACATTCCAGAAAAGCTGCACCGGAATTATCTCAGAAGCCTCTGCACTTCCTACATACAGTGATAAAAATGCACCGCCCAGACTGCCGAAGGGCTGATAGCTAATCCATTTGTCCATACCAAAAGGAAGTATTTTGAACGGTATCACCGTACCTGAAAAAAATGATGTCACAGCGCTTCTGATTACATAGGTGAGCCATGAAACATTGCGCAGCCTGACTGTAACGCAGTAAAACAGAAATTCAAAGGCAAACCCAAGAGATACGCTTAGCGCCAGTGACGGAATCACCCACAAAGTATTAGGCAGTATCCTTATCTTTAACAAAGGAGCAGCCAAAAACATCGGCACCGAAAACAACAGAAGCATCGGAAGCCACTCTCCTATCGTCCTTGAAATGACCTGCCCGAATACCGGCAGGGGACGGGTAAACATTTCCATGCTTCTGGTATCATAATCCCACGCCGATAAACAAGTATTTACAATCATCATATCCGCCAGAAGCGTATTCACATAAGTATAGCTTAAGAGCTGCGAAACCGTCATATCAGCCTCATATCCGCTTTGAATCAGGGTTTTCCAGATAAACATTACCGGCACCAGATACACCACCTTCATAATCATATCCGGAAACATATATAACACACCGCCGCCCGTCTTACCCTGCATAGCCATCCGGGCAGTCGCCATATATTTACTTATCATTTTCAATCCTCTCGTTCTGCCGCTAACGCGGCGATATTATTCATTTCATTTGTGTTGCTTGTCATTTATTTTGGACATAAAAATGCCCTGTACAGACTGTTTTGTCCGCACAAGGCACTCTCTTTTGACTGTAAATCCATCACAATAGAAGGATAAGCATCCTGTAAACTATAGGTTACAAGACTGCCATACTCCCGTTTATTCCGTCAAATGGTGAGCTGCATACAAAACAATCCGTTTTCCAAAAAAGGGCATAGTTATCCCCTGAGATTCCTGCTTTGTATGCGAATCCGCGTATGATATCACTGCCGGCAAATAACTCTTTAGCCATCAAAATTTCGCATTGTTTCATATCTCTCACCACCTTTCATTATATTTGAGTTTATTCTACTATATTTTATATTGATTTGCAATAGTTGTAATTTATTTCTTTGTTATCTTGTATTTTATAGAGTATATTTATGTTAGTCATACTGGTTTATATGGCAGATATCAGCATCCAAATCAGCCGGAACCGTACCAAGACCAATGGATTTTAATCTTTTAAATTCTCCTATATTGCTTTCTTTCGGCGTGCCCGGAACCCGTTCTATTTTTTCAAGCGCTATACGGTCTGTTATAATAT
>JAAUZS010000007.1 GCA_014804495.1 Lachnospiraceae bacterium | reverse complement strand
AGGAAAAATTTGTGAGATAGAGGAAGCTTATATAAGCCCTGGAACATGTTTTTGTATAGAGGTGCAATTTAATAAAGACGGACAGGAGATAAAGCGTACCGCACTGGAACACTTTTCTACTCCTCCTTTCTTTTTGAAACATAAACTCTCAAAATTGAGAAAGAAACACATTGGAAGGCAGGTGCATGTTTATTATAATCCGGATAATGATATGAAGGTATTGATTTGGGAATATATCTGGAAAGATTTTTTAATAAGTGCTTTTATAATTTTTCTGGGAATTATGTTGATAGGAATTATATTGAGTTTAGCATAAAAATTTCATTGGTATTAAGGCAAATAAGAAAAGGAAGTAACAGGAAGAATGAAACAAAAGATATTGATTATAGATGATGATATGGATTTATGCAGGCTGCTTAGAAATAATCTGGAGCAGGAAGGATACTATGTCTGTGTATGCCATGATGGAATTACAGGGTTGAAAGAAGCGAAGAGTTCTGATTATCAGCTTGTGGTTTTGGATATTATGCTCCCGTTAAAAAACGGATATGAAGTATTGAGAGAAATCCGGGAAGATAGTTTTATTCCTATTCTGATGCTGACAGCCAAAGACAGCGAAGGCGACAAGGTATCCGGATTAAGAATGGGAGCGGATGATTATTTGACCAAGCCATTTTCCAATAGTGAATTTCTTGCGCGTGTATCGTCTCTCTTACGGAGATATACGGTTTTTAATGCAGCGAATAATTCCGACAATAATGTCATAATTGGCAGACTGTCAATTGATAAATCTGGGCGTGAAGTCCGCAAGGATAATTTCTTAATCGACCTTACGGCGAAAGAATTTGATTTACTCTTGTTTTTTGCAGAAAATAAGGGACAGGTCTTTACCAAAAGGCAGATTTATCATGCCGTATGGAATGACGAATATGCATTCGACGATAATAATATTATGGTTCATATTCGCAGATTAAGGAAAAAGATTGAGGATGACCCCGAAAATCCAAAATACATTTTAACAGTATGGGGCGTAGGATATAAGTTTGGCGGTGATACGGAATGATAGTACTGATTATAATCTTGATTTTAGTCTGCATTGGAGAATTATATTATATTCTCCATACCCGTAAACAGTTGTCAGAATGTCTGTATTTTTTAAAAAGCGTGCATGAAACGCCTGAAAGGAATTTTTTTGTTAAGGGAAATGATATTCTTGCGGATATTAATTTTGAGTTAAATGCTATTCTGGAAGAAAGACGCGAGCAGTTTGTAAAATTGCAAAAAGCCGAAAAGGCCAATCAACAATTACTGACAGATCTGTCACATGATGTAAGAACGCCGCTTGCGTCATTAGTAGGATATTTGGAGTCATTGGATTCCCGGACTGCCAAGGAGAAGGAAGAGTATATTAGTGTGGCTTATAGGAAAGCGCTGGACTTGCAGGAACTTATTGATATGCTTTTCCAATGGTTTAAATTAACTTCTCATGAACAGCTATATCAGATGAACGTCTATGACATTAATGAATTGACCAGAGAAATCATTATTGAACATATCCCTGCGCTTGAAAAGAAGCAGGTTTCTCTTTCAGTAAATATTCCTGACGACGAATGGTTTATAAAAATTGACAAAATGGCATATGCGAGAATTATTAACAATCTATTGAGCAATGCAGTGAAACACGGAAAATGTTCTCTGATAGAAATTGACATTTCAAAAAACAACGACAGTGTGTTGATTTCTATATCAAATAACGGAATTGCTATTCCTGATAAAGACCTTCCGTTTATTTTCGAACGTCTGTATAAATGTGATTCCTCCCGCACTGAAAACGGAAATGGGCTGGGACTGGCAATTGTCAGTGAGCTTACGCATGCAATGTCCGGTGAAATAACCGTTCAAAGTATTCAGGGAGGAATGACCACATTCTATTTAACTTTGCCTCTGATTGTAAGAAAAAAGTAAGATTTGATAAAGGGGTGTGTCAGAACTTACTTGTAAAATAAGTATCAGAAAGCAATCAGGCNNAGAAAGGGGAATGGGTGTAAAGATGAATAAATATGTAATAGAAACAGTAGATTTAACAAAGAAATACAAAAATCAGATTGCTGTAGACAGGTTAAATCTNCATGTGCCAAAGGGACAGATTTATGCTCTTTTAGGCAGAAACGGCGCAGGAAAAACAACNACTATGAAAATGCTTTTGAATCTTATTAAGCCGACAAGCGGCAGTCTATATCTTTTCGNAAAAGATTATTCCGATTCTGAAAAAGATNATTATCACCGTATCGGTTCCATTATTGAGGCTCCTGCTTTTTATGAAAATCTGACTGCCNGAGAAAATTTGGAGATTTTGGCAAGATTGCGCGGGAGGCATCGCAGAGATACCATAGAACATGCTCTTTGCGTTGTAAATNTGGATAAAGAAGACAAAAAGCTGTTTCGTGAGTATTCGTTAGGAATGAAACAACGTTTAGGATTAGCTGCTGCAATTATGCATGAACCGGAGCTGCTTATTTTAGACGAACCTATGAATGGTCTTGANCCTATCGGNATACATGAAACCAGAAAATATTTATTGCAGTTATGCAGAGAAAGGGGTACAACAATATTCATTTCCAGCCATGTGCTAAATGAAATAGAACAACTTGCAGACGTAATCGGTGTAATAAACGAAGGAAAACTACTGGAAGAAACAAGTTTGCAGGAATTATATAGGCAAAACCGCAGATATGCAGAATTTGAGGTATCTGANGTGAACAGGGCNGCNTTAATATTGGAACGGCAGTTTTGCGTTTCCGACTACGCAATTATAGGCAATGGCATATTACGGTTGTATGAGAGACTGGACAGCAGGGCGGAGATGAANAGTAGNTTTGTAAAAGATGGGATTNCTGTTNCCAATGTCAGTATCGGTGCGGGAAAACTGGAAGACTATTTTACTAAGCTGGTTGGAGGTGAAGNAATTGGCTGATATTATTTANTGCGAATGGTTGAAATTAAGACGCTCCAAGATAGTTTTGATNGGAGTTTTAGGATCGTTTATAGTACCCTTTTTAGTTATTATAAATGAAATCAGGATTTGTTTNTTATATAAAGAAACTACCCTCAGTCTGGGTTGGATATATGAAGATACTATCATGTATATNATGCTGTTATTTGGNCCGCTTGTTATGGAGGTTGTTGCAACATACCTNATAAGCAGGGAATATACGGAAAANACANTGAAGACTATTTTNGTNGTTCCGNTAANNCGNNGNCAGTTTATGATGGGAAAAATTANNATGCTCCTTATTTTGGTATTGTTATTCATGACGCTTACGTGGCTGGATATTGTCGTAATATCTATAGTAAGCAGTTTGTTNTTTGAGGTNTCNCAAATAACNTTNCTGTCAGTAATTTATGTTTTGGTACAGATGATAAAAGGCGGGATNTTGTTGTTTANNACGCTTACTCCGTTTATATANATTGCCATGCGNGCAAANGGCACACTTATACCATTCGTAATTATTGCNGCNGGCAGTTTATTAAATGTAGTGTTGTCGGGCTCNNCGGTTGCAGGNTNNTATCCATGGACTATCACTTATCTGTTGCAGACCGGAAGGCTGGGTCAATCAGGTTGTCCGCCGGTTATTGGTATAGCAATCCTTATATTTGTGTGTATATTTGGCATATGCATTAGTATTTTGAGATTTCAAAGGGAAGATATAGTGTGAGACTATAGTGCATAAAAAATAACGGTAAAGCTTCAACCGCTTTACCGTTAAATGTGTCAATATTTATTTCTTTTTGTTTATATAGCAGTCCAGCCCAAAATATCCATGGAGAACGGCAGCTCATTCTTCGCGGAATCGTAAGACTTTACATGATAGTGGACAAGTGAAAGAGTGCCGCCCTTTGCAATTGAGCAGTCGCAAACAATCACAACATTTTTATTTCCGTCCACACTTATTTCCAGATTCAATCCTTCCTTCATGGTCAGCATACTGCCCATCAGCAGGTGAGCTGCCTTATCCGTACATTTGCATTTTGTATCGACATATTTTTTGTTATTGTCCGCATCCGTAATTTTTATATTGATATTATCGATAGTATGTCCGCAGACAAAATATGACACACATGTATGTCCTGCCAGATTACGCAATGGGAAGCTGAAATTAGTATTCCCTTCTGCTTTCATAGAGTTTGCTTCATTAAAATGGTCAGCGGTTTCTTTTACTGCCCACATCAAGATATCCGCTTCATGGTAATTATCATTGTTGCCGCCGCGGCAGAAAAAGCAGGTGCTTTCTCCCATACCATCGCTGTCTATTCTGTTATCATCAAAAACTTCCAGATTATCCGAGCCGTTTTCGATTTCCAGATATATTTTCTCGCCACTGCCTGACATTGTCTGATTCATGGTAAGGCATTGCTCATAGAATCCACCGCGATAGGTTACTTCATCAATAACACCCCTTTTATCAGAAATAATGGCGATGCGGTATCGGTCATCCGAAAGTGCGCTTATATGCCACATCAAACGGTAATTTATATTTACCATACTGTGAAAAACTTCTATTGTCTTCTTTGCCATAAAGCTACCTCCTAATAATTTCCGTTAGAGGAAAATACATCATACTCACATTGCATTGATTTTCTGAATATTTTCAGAGCCTTTTCCTCATCAAATTCTTTGCCGTCTTTGACCCACTGGCTAATAACATGGTCCGCCAATGTGGCGGAACCGGATTCTCCTTTATTTCCCATGTTGCCTAATACCCAGAAACCGTATAATTTATCATCGCCTACGTTTTGTTTGTTGGAACTGCTTTCAGCTTTCCATTCCTGATAAATCTTGTATGCCATCCATGCCCACAGTTTATAACAGGGCATTAATGCCGGAAGCAGATAAATAGGAGAATCCTCCTTTGCTATCGCACGCTCATGCTTGGCATATGTCTGAAAAGCATTGTTAGGAACAACGTTTTGTGCTGCGGGAACATGCCATGTGCTATAGAATGTGCCGTTATATTTTGCATAAGAATTATAGAATTTTTTTAATGCATTCTGCAGTTCGCTGTTTTCATCAGCGTTTCCACAGGCATGCCATATGCTTTGAGCTGCCTCATAGCAGTAATAAGCGTCAAGCACTGTAACTGAACCGTAGGTTTCAGGTGATAATTTATCTGCTTTAATGCTCTGGACAAATGGCGTATTATAGGTGTTTTCCGCAATATCCATATTTGCGGCAAATGCTTTCTCTAAAAAGCTATACTCTTCTGATACAGAAAGTTTTTCATAATACTCTATTTCTGATTCGAATACTAAGCCCCAGCTTCTAAACATAGTTAGACCTCCTTTATATATTGTACTCCGCACTCACCGATTATTAAGCCAAATACCGGACCGGCGGCTGCTTTCAGGGAATTGTTTTCAGGAACTGCCTGTATTCGTACGGAAGGATTACTATTATATATGTGTACACACTCTGTCGGAGTAAGTACATATTTTGCATTGCGGAAAATGCCATCTTTATTAATGGATTGTACAACTGCATTGTCGCAGACCGCATCCATGCCAAACTGTACAAGTATTGATTGCACAGTCAGACTGGCGCCGGCTGGCCATGATGCGGATTTATTTTTCAGTTTTCCATAAACATTAACATAATTATCCGCCTTTGGCTGCAAGGTTACCGATATACTGAATTTCCTGTCGGTTCCTGAGCATTTTTTTTCATAATCTATATTAAAAGCTTTAGATTCTATGCCAAATGTTGTGCCTTCCGGTACTAGTGAATTGGCTTCTACAATTAGAAGGAAGGTTGCATCGGTTTCATATGGGTTGCATAGATTCATATGGCTGTTATAATCTATACTTTCACCTTCCTTATATGTAACCATGTTTCGTGCAGCTACATTTGCATTTGTGGTGACCCATTCCACATATTTGGCCCATGAATTTATCCATGTAAAATCGGGATTTTGCTCTGAACCGGCTACAGCGACAAAACAACTGTTACCATACTTAGACCGATTAAATAAGAAATAGTCGTTGGTTACTCCTATTTCATTGCATGCGAGAGAATCTATGGTTGAGTAGTTGTTCCCGCGTATTGTGGAAATACGGTTTTTTCCCCAGTTGAGAGGATTCAGATATAGCGATAATTGATTGACATATAGGTTGACATAAGTTTTGGGAACTGCTTCGTTACCAATATTTTTGACACGAACATATATATAATTGTCATTTTGGGTACCCAGAGCTTCATTCGGGTCTTTTCCATAGTTATTGGTAAAAAAGGTTTTGGAATCTGCCACCTGCGAATGTGTAATAATATCGGGGGAAGAATAGGACATACTTGTAGTCGTCGTACCTGTGTCCTGCAGGTTGTCTCTCAGCAGAATTTTACTATTCATAATTAGTACCTCCGTTTTTGTTTTGATACTCATATGTTATCGCTTTTTTATTTCTATTTACAATATGTGATGCAAAAATAGACAAAAAACAGGGAAAAATTGCATGAATGTTCTTTATTTTTATAATTCCCATCCCCTTGACAAACTAACCGCAACCAACTATAGTAATAACTATATTAAGCAAAACTATATAAAAAAGGTAATGACAAAGAGGAGTAGATAATGTCTGCCGACAGAGAGAGCGACCAACAGCTGGAAGGACGCTTCGGACAAGAGTTATTGAAGGTAGCTTTGGAACCGGGATGCCGAAATGAGTAAGTGTCCACGATTTATCCCCGTTACAGGATAAGATTCTGATAGGAATCTATGAGTGAAAAATCAAGGTGGTACCGCGCAGATGCGCCCTTTGCTGACAGAGCAGTCGGCAGAGGGCTTTTTTAATGTAAAAAGTGTGAAAACCGCAGGTTGAGGAACAAGTTTGAGAAAGGAGACTAGATATCAATATGAGCAAAGAATTAGCGAAGACCTATGACCCGAAAGGCATAGAAGACAGAGTGTATGAAAAATGGATGGAGAAGAAATATTTCCATGCCGAAGTGGATAAGACGAAAAGACCTTTTACTATTGTCATTCCGCCGCCGAATATTACAGGGCAGCTCCATATGGGGCATGCACTTGATAATACGATGCAGGATATTCTGATTCGTTTTAAAAGGATGCAGGGATATAATGCCCTATGGCAGCCGGGAACGGATCATGCATCGATTGCAACTGAAGTAAAGATTATAGAAAAGCTGAAAGAAGAAGGCATAGAGAAAGAGGACCTCGGACGCGAAGGCTTCCTTGAACGTGCATGGGAATGGAAGAAAGAATACGGCGGACGCATTATCGGGCAGCTTAAGAAACTTGGCTCTTCCTGCGATTGGGACAGGGAGCGTTTTACGATGGATGAGGGCTGTAATAAAGCAGTTACGGAAGTATTTTGTAAGATGCATGAAAAAGGCTGGATTTACAAAGGCAGCAGGATTATCAACTGGTGTCCTGTATGTAATACCTCTATTTCGGATGCCGAGGTGGAATATGAAGAACAGGCGGGGCATTTCTGGCACATTAAATATCCGCTGGTAGATGAGAACGGACAGCCGAGCAAGACCGAGTTTCTGGAATTCGCCACTACGCGCCCGGAAACGATGCTTGGAGATACTGCCGTTGCGGTTAATCCGAAGGATGAAAGATATACCTATTTAAAAGGAAGACAGGTTTGGCTGCCAATCGTGAATAAGCCGATTCCTGTTGTTGAGGACGAGTATGTTGATATGGAATTCGGAACAGGCGTTGTTAAGATTACGCCTGCTCATGACCCGAATGACTTTGAAGTAGGTAAGCGCCACAATCTGCCTGAAGTCAATATCATGAATGATGATGCTACTATCAATGCTAACGGTGGCAAATATGAAGGTCTTGACCGCTATAAGGCGAGAAAGCAAATCGTAGAGGAACTTGAAAAAGAAGGATTGCTGGTAAAAATAGAAGACTATTCCCATAACGTAGGAACGCATGACCGCTGCGGAACCACTATTGAACCGCTTATAAAGAAGCAGTGGTTCGTAAAAATGGATGAGCTGATTAAGCCTGCGGTCAAAGCAGTGAAGGAAGGCGAGATAAAGCTTATCCCTGAGAGAATGGAAAAAATCTATTTTAATTGGACCGATAATATCAGGGATTGGTGCATAAGCCGTCAGTTGTGGTGGGGACACAGGATTCCGGCATATTATTGCGATAAGTGCGGAGAAATCATAGTTGCAAAAGAGATGCCGACGGTATGCCCTAAATGCGGCGAGACTCATTTTACACAGGATCCGGATACGTTGGATACATGGTTTTCATCTGCTCTCTGGCCGTTTTCCACATTGGGGTGGCCTGAAAAGACTGAGGAACTGGAATATTTTTACCCGACAGACGTGCTTGTGACAGGATATGATATCATCTTTTTCTGGGTTATCCGCATGATATTCTCAGGATATGAACAAATGAATGAAAAACCGTTCAAGACCGTATTGTTCCACGGGCTTGTCAGGGATTCGCAGGGGCGCAAAATGAGTAAGTCGCTCGGTAACGGTATCGACCCGTTAGATATTATTGATAAATATGGTGCGGATGCATTAAGACTTACGTTGATTACAGGAAATGCTCCGGGGAATGATATGCGTTTCTATTATGAAAGGGTGGAAGCAAACCGGAATTTTGCCAATAAAGTATGGAATGCATCACGTTTCATAATGATGAATATGGAACAGGCTCAGGACAAAACAGGAACACGCGGATGGGAAGTCTCATATGATGAAATAAAAGACAGCTTAGAGCCGGTAGATAAGTGGATTATTTCCAAGCTGAATACGTTGGTTCAGGACGTAACGGACAACATGGAGAATTTTGAACTGGGTATTGCGGTGCAGAAAGTATATGATTTTATATGGGATGAATTCTGTGACTGGTATATTGAGATGGTGAAGCCCAGACTTTACAGTAAGGAGGAATCTGACGAAGCCAGCAGGAACGCGGCATTGTGGACTTTGAAGAATATTCTGGTTGACGCCTTGAAATTGCTGCATCCATATATGCCTTTCATTACGGAGGAAATCTTCTGCACGATTCAGTCTGAAGAAGAGTCGATTATGATATCCAACTGGCCCGTATATTCAGACGAAAGGAATTACTCGAAAGAGGAGTCGGCGATTGAACTTATCAAGGAAGCGGTACGTGGAATCCGTAATGTACGTACTCAGATGAATGTTGCGCCATCTAAGAAAGCTGCCGTATTTGTGGTAAGCGAGAAAGAAGAAGTGAGAAATATTTTTACAGACGGCAGACTGTTCTTTGCTTCTCTTGCAGGCGCTTCTGAGGTGACGATACAGCAGGATAAGACGGGAATAGCGGATGATGCCGTATCCGTCGTGATTCCGAATGCAACTTTGCATATTCCTTTTGAGGAGCTTGTTGACATTAAGCAGGAAATCGAGCGTCTTGAGAATGAGAAAAAACGTCTGGAAGGTGAACTTGCCCGTGTAAACGGTATGCTGAACAATGAAAAATTTATGTCTAAAGCGCCTGAGTCAAAGGTAGCGGAGGAACGTGCAAAGCTGGAAAAATATACACAGATGATGGAGCAGGTGGAGATTCGTTTGGCGCAATTGCATTAATAATTTATTATCAAAAAAAAATATAAAAAAAATACCAAAAAAATAGTGTGTTAGGACTGGAAAAGATAAGTTTTTTGGTATAGAATGTATTATAGGAATATTTGCAGATAGGAGGTGAGTCACGTGAGCACACAGTTTTCTTCAGAACAATTGGATAGGCTTAAATCTGCAATGGAAAAACTGAAAAGCATAGGAGAGCCCGAGGCGGCTGCTGTACCGGAAGAAGAGCAGGTGGTTGAAGAGGAAGATAGTGTCTTATCTAAGGGAACCTATTTGAAGGTTGACGATGATGAGATGGCTGCGTGGCTCTATCTTACTCCGCCGAAAGATGGAGAAGCTTATAAAAAAAGTGATTTAATCGATTATCTGGAGCGCCATGGAGTAGTGGAAGGTCTGCATCAGTCGAATCTTTCCGCTATGATTAAGAAGAAGGTTTATAATAGAGAGATTCTGGTTGCCGTTGGACGTCAGATACAGGAAGGCAAAGACGGTTATTTTGAGTATCTCTTTTCACCGGAGGAATATGGAACGCCGAAGATTAGAGAGGATGGTTCCGTCGATTATACTAATATAACCGCTCTGCAGAATGTGAAGGCAGGGGAAAAAGTAGCGATTTATCATAGGGCAGTACAGGCAGTTGACGGCTGTACTGTACTTGGTAACGTATTGAAAGGTAAGCTCTATCGGGATCTGCCTCCGATGAGAGGAAGAGGTATACGCCGTGAGGATGAGGAGTACTATGCGCAGAATGACGGCAAGATTGAGGTAAAAGACGGCAGGGTAGATATACAGAATGTGCATGAGATTTCCGGTGATGTGGATATGATTATCGGAAAGGTCGAGTTTTTCGGCGATATCGTCATTTACGGAAATGTGGAAGAGGGAGTCGTGATTCGTGCCGGCAGAAATATAGAGGTTCACGGTTCTACAAGTCTCGCCAATTTGTATGCAGGCGGTGATATTATTTTGTCCCGTGGAATTCAGGGCGGAAATAAGTCCAAGGTATCTGCAAGAGGAAATGTATTTGCTGATTTTATTGAGCATACGACTGTAGAGGCGGGCGGAATGGTACAGGCGAATATTATTATGAATTCAAATGTATCGGCTAAGGATAAGGTTATAGCAACCGGTAAGAAGGGTACGATTATCGGTGGATATGTCCATGCTGTCAAAGGTGTAGAAGCGGTATGCATAGGCAATGACGTAGAACTGAAGACAATTATACATTGCGGATATGAGGCACAGACGCATGAGCGTATGATAGAGGTCCGTAAGAAGGAAGCGGATATCAGAGAGAAAATATCCGATTTGGTAGAGTCCATGTCAGAGGCTCTGCGTGAGAAGCGTATGCGCGGTGCGAATACGTCAGAGGCTACAGAGAAAAAGCTGGTTGAGTGGAATAAATTGAAAGACCAGTATTTCGCAGAACTGGATAAGGTTGAGAATGATAAGAACGACCTTGAGGAATTGGTGGAAGAGAGTAAGGGAAGCCAGATTAAAATAGATGGTAATGTTTTCAGGGGTGTTGTTATCTGTATCAATGCAGAGCAGATGTTTATTGAGCGTAATACATGTTATATGAAATACATTGCTGATAAGGGAGTGATAGAAGGCAGTGTTATCGTACATAACTGATTCTATGAAAAGTTGTGCGGCCGGCAGTTATGAAGCGGCAGAAAAATATATATTGGAAATACCTAAATTCACCAAAAAGAACAATATGGAATATACGAGATGCTTTTTGGAGCATCTTGGGAATCCGGAAGGGAAGATAAAGACTATACATGTAGCAGGCACAAACGGAAAAGGTTCTGTTTGTGCTTATTTGTGTTCTATCCTGCGGGAGGCCGGTTTTTCGGTAGGAATGTTCACATCTCCGCATCTTGTGACGATGCGTGAGAGGTTTGTTATAAACGGAGAAATGGTTTCGGAAGAAAAATTTCTTTGGGCGTTTAATCAAGTGGCAGAGAAACTCAAAGCTATGCCGGAGAATCTACAGAAAATATCATATCATCCGACTTTCTTTGAATACCTTTTTTTCATGGCAATGGTACTTTTTGAGCACTATGAAGTTGAGTATATGATATTGGAAACCGGGCTTGGCGGAAGGCTGGATGCGACTAATGCTATTGATAGAAAAGAAGTGTGTGTCATTACGTCAATCGGTTATGACCATACGGAATATCTGGGAGATACGCTTCCCGAAATTGCAGTCGAGAAAGCGGGAATCTTTCGTAAAAATGTGCCCGCGGTATTTCTTGATAAAAGGGAGGAAGTAACGAAAAGGCTGGAGGAATGTGCCGCACAAACGGAAGCTGTAGCATGTCCGATATCGCTTAATGCGATAAAAGAAATAAATAGTATGAATAAAACTATTGATTTTTCTCTCCAATCAAATTATTATGGTTATATTAGGTTTAATATGCCTACAATAGCATTGTATCAGATAGAGAATGCAGCTCTTGCTGTTATGGCAGTTGAACATTTGGCTGACAGGGGATATATCAGCAAAGAGCAGTTGACAGAGGGAGTGAGGAAGGCTCGCTGGGAAGGCAGGATGGAAGAAATCTCATCCTCGGTTTATCTGGACGGTGCGCATAATACCGATGGAATTCAGGCATTCCTGCAATCAGTGAAGCAGGATGGCTGCATTGGAAAACGGAAGCTGATTTTTTCTATGGTAAAAGATAAGCAGTATCAGGCAGTTATAGACATGATTGCATCATCTAAGCTGTTTGATGTTGTCGGGGTAGTGGAATTGCAGGATGCAAGGGCGCTGCCATTGCAGATAATAGTAGATTATTTTAGACAATATACAGAATTACAAACGTTGGAGTACGACAAATTAGAACATGCGATGCGGGATATGACTATGAGTTGTGGGGATACAGACAGAATGTATATTGTCGGGTCATTATATTTAGTGGGCGAGGTAAAAGCCCTTATAAGGAGGTCCTCACGTGATTAATTTTGAAGAAGAGTTGAAGAAATTCCACCCAAGCCTTGAGGTGGAAGATGCAGAAGAAGCGATATATAATCAGGATTTGACAGATATGGCTGATTTGATGGTAAAAGTTGTAAAAGAGTCTAAGAAAATAAGTGAATAGTGCCGGCGTGGCGCCACTTAAGCGTCATAGCGTAGTAGAGGATAGATTGAAAAATCAGAGATTTTTCAATCGCAAATTTGTGCAGACATCATAGATGTCTTGGGCACACAAATTTGCGAGCTGAGGAAGGAGCAAGGGTATTCATATAGATGAAATGTTATAATTGCGGATGTGAGCTGTCTGAGCATGATTATTGTACAGGCTGCGGCGTTGATGTTTCCATATACAAAAAGATTAAATATATTTCCAATCGGTTCTATAACGATGGATTGGAGAAGGCAGGCATCAGGGATTTGTCGGGAGCTATTTCAAGCTTAAGACAGTGTCTAAAATTTGATAAGAGCAATGTAGAAGCAAGAAATCTTCTGGGATTGGTATATTTTGAGACGGGCGAGGTTGTAGCAGCATTAAGTGAATGGGTAATAAGTAAAAACCTGCGGCCGAAGAAGAATATAGCGGATGATTATATTAATATGATACAGACTAATCCGACGAGGCTTGATACTATTAATCAGACGATTAAGAAATATAATCAGGCATTAACCTACTGTAATCAGGATAGTCAGGATTTGGCAATCATACAGTTAAAAAAGGTATTGTCGCTTAATCCGAAATTTATACGGGCGCATCAGCTTCTCGCGCTTCTGTATATCAATAGCGAAGAATGGGAGAAGGCGAAAAGGGAGTTAACAAAATGCCTTCAAATTGATACGAATAATACAACGACCCTTCGGTATCTTAAGGAAGTAAACGAAATGCTTTTACCGGAAGAAGGGGTTAAACAGGGTGGAAAGAAGAAATCCCGTTCAGGTAATGCTGTTAAGTATCAGAGCGGAAATGAGATGATAATTCAGCCTGTAGATATGAAAGAAGGCAAGGGAGCCGGTTCTCTGATAAATCTGGGAATTGGACTTTTAATCGGTATTGCGATTTCCGTCAGCCTGATTCTGCCGGCAAGGATTACTGAGGAGAGGGCAACCGTTAACGATGAACTGAGAAATGTCGGTGAACAATTGGATGTCAAGACTGCAACGATTGATGAACTGGAGCAGCAGCTTAAAGACTTGCAGGAAACAAAGGAGACTCTTGAGCGTGAGTTAGAAGCCTATTCGGGAAATGACGGAGATGTACAAATCTATGATACTCTGCTTAAGGCAGCGGATGCATATATTACAAATCCTGAAGATGTGGTGACGGTTATTGCTTATCTGGATGAAATGAATTCCGATTTTGAAAGCGGAGAGAGTGACAACTCCGAAGCCTATGATAAACTGTATAATACGCTTTATGCGCTTACAGGACCTATAGCGGCGCAGTCATATTATGACAGCGCTTATGCGAATTATCAGCAGAGAAACTTTGCAGAAGCAATTCCGGATTTTGAGATGGCAATACAATATGATGCAACAAATGGTGACGCACTTTATTACCTTGCAAATTGCTATAGGAATGTGGAAAGGACAGAAGAAGCGGGGGAACTGTACAGACAGGTTATTGAGATGTTCCCGGGAACCGTGAAGGCACAAAACTCAACGGATTTTCTGGCACAGATGGAGAGCGAAGAGTAAATAAGTTTAGGTACGAAAGAGAGCAGGGATATTCCTTGTTCTCTTTTTTGTGTGCAATTATCTATAGATTAATAGTGAAAGGAGCATGGCGATAACGATGGAAGATGAGTTTAAAGTAATTGATAATTACCTTATGATAAGAATGCCGAAAGAAATAGACCACCATCATTCGGTTTACATAAGTAAAACAGCTGATAAATATATCCTGGACGAAAATGTAGGAAACGTGGTCTTTGATTTTGAAAGGACAAGCTTTATGGACAGTTCGGGAGTCGGCGTTATAGTCGGAAGATACAAGAAGATTTCCTGTTTCGGAGGCAAGGTTTTCATAATCAATGCAGATAACAGGATAAGAAGGATATTGTCACTTTCTGGATTACATAATATTGTGGAAATCATGGAATAAGCGTTTTTGTGAAAGGAGCAAGGGTATTAATATGATTGAAATAGTTAATGAAAATCGGAATACACAGGTGAAGAATGAAATGCGGATAGAGTTTCTGGCGATTTCGGAAAACGAGGCGTTTGCGAGAACGGCAGTAGCGGCTTTTGTATCACAGCTGAATCCGACATTGGAGGAAATCTCGGATATCAAGACAGCAGTATCCGAAGCGGTGACCAACTCCATAATACATGGGTATGATGGTGAGGACGGGGAGAATAATATGGTATGGGTAAGCTGTCTGATTAAGAACGATGTACTGGAAGTGGAGATACGGGATAAAGGAGTCGGCATTGAGGACGTTGAAAAGGCGATGGAACCTCTTTTTACAACAAAACCTGAATTAGACCGTTCCGGAATGGGATTTGCCTTTATGGAAGCCTTTATGGACGATTTGGAGGTGATTTCCGAGGTGGGACATGGCACGACGGTGCGCATGGTGAAAAAACTCGGGACTACTTCATGGATTGAGGGTGAGGACTAGCCTATGGAAGAAACTGCCGTATTGATTGAACGTTCACAGGCAGGAGATAAAGAGGCAAGAGAGAAACTGATAGAGGAAAATCTTGGGTTGGTAAGGCACATAGTAAAGAGGTTTCTGGACAGGGGGTATGATGCGGAAGACCTTTTTCAAATAGGCTGCATAGGTCTGATGAAGGCAATTGATAAGTTTGATTTAAGTTTTGACGTAAAATTTTCAACATACGCAGTCCCGATGATACAGGGTGAAATCAAACGCTTTTTACGGGATGACGGTATGGTAAAGGTGAGCAGGACCTTGAAAGAAAATGGTTGGAAAATCAAACAGGCNGCNGAAAAACTTGCGCATGCCCATGGCAGGGAAGCGACAATGCAGGAGCTGTCGAAGGAGACAGAACTTAGCATTGAGGATATAGTACTGGCTCTGGATGCCAATGTTGAAGTGGAATCTATCTATAAGTCGGTATATCAGTCTGACGGAAATGAAATATATCTGGTGGATCAGGTCGTCGGTGAAGCAGGAGGTATCGGACGCTCTGTACTGGAAGGTTCATCCGGCGGTAATGAAATTTATGAAGATATGGAAAAAGAGAAGCTGTTAAATCATATGCTGTTAGAACAGCTTCTGAATGGCTTGGAAGAAAATGAGAGGGAACTNATCCNTCTGCGCTATTTTCAGGATAAAACCCAGATGGAGGTGGCGAAAAAAATGGGTATAAGCCAAGTGCAGGTAAGCCGGATGGAAAAGCGCATTCTGCTGCATCTGCGAAAAGAGGTGCGAAATTAAACAGGATGCAATAACNAGTGTTATTCGGCNGTAAGCACCATNCCGGCTCTCATGCATATGGGAACGGTACGGAAGATTACCATTTCCACAGTTCCGCCGANAATAAGCAGGAAACAAAGCGCAAGACATACATTTATAAGCGGCCTTGGCAATGTATGCTTACCGAAACGTATTGATGATAATTTTTCAAGTCCTTTTACGATATAGTACATGAGCGGTACCAGAGAAGGAAGAATATACCGTCCCTGATTCTGATAATCCATGGCATAGGCATAATAAATCATTAATATAATCGGCATCAAAATACAGAATAGCATATTANGATGGAAAAAAATTTCTTTANCGCTTAGTTTCCGGCGGNTTTTATTGAAAAACTTCCTATTGAGCANCCAATAGANNACGCCTGCCATACCTNTAATAAAAAGAATCTTNTATGCAAAATACAGCCAGTCACTGCTATATATAGCCATAGAGCCATAAGCGGCAATGAAACTCCTGAAGGCCATCTCACAGGTGTTTCGTTCCTGCATCATNTGCCGGACAGTGTAACCCATCTTCTGATATGTCTGNCTTGTCAGGGGATTGACTTTATCAACAGCATATAACTCGGCTAATTTATTGTTAGTGGCAAAGCCTAAGAAATCGCCGTCGAGAACAATATATTTATGAACAAACCACCAGCTTATGCCCAAAAGGACTATAACGCTGATAAAGACTCCCTTTCTCAGCATTTGNTTCCAGTCNTATTGAAGATGTCCTTCGTCTGTTTTAATGTAATATGTGACAAACAGCATAATGCAGCTTAGAATATAGCCATAGGCATTATAGTAGGATAGGGCGCACAGAATAATGCCTGCGCACATCCATAAGCAATTGGAGGTTTTAAAACCTTCCCTGTAACCTCTGATTAGCGCATATATCATTATGGCTGTTGCTAAAAGACAGCAGGAATCAGTATTGACGTAACTGTGTATGAATATATTNTCCGGAAGATACATAACNGCNAANCAAAACAGCCACCTGAATCGTCTGTNTCTAAAAAGCTCCAGGGAAATAAGGTAGACCATAACTGCCATAAATGTTCCGAAACATACATTTACAATTCTGGCGGTATATAAAAGCATTATTTCCGAGTCCGTAAAAAGATTGACNAANCGCATCAGATATCCTTGAACGATATACGGAAAAATATTATATAATGCATATGATGTGCCATATCCCGGTATGCGAACCTCTGCTTCCAGACCGGTTGGAAGCGTTCCGTGTTTACATATATATTGAGGAATCAGATATCTGGCGTATTCATCGGGCGGGTTCGCGTACAGCGGTGGAGTGTCCGCCAGAGGCTGGAAAAGTGCAAGCGACATAGCCAGAATTATAAAACCTAACAGATATACCGACAAAATAGGCATGTCTTTTTTGACNTTATTCATAAAAATCCTTTCATTATGCGTAAATTATCGCGTCTGCTATATTATGAAATGGCTAATTCAGCACAATTCATGCGTTTACTATATCATATAAGGCGGTCCTTTTCAACTTTAAAACGGTTGCATCATATGGAATGAAATGTTATACTGAGTTAAATAATACGAAACAATTTTGTAACAAATATGGAAAATATTGTGAAAAAAGGAGAATGGTTATTAAAATGAAAAAGCTTAAATTTAACAAAGGTATTTATGGCCTGATTATNGTCATGCTTATTATAATGTTAGGAGTGCAGACTGAGGCTGCCGGTGCGCTGAATCAGTCTTTTGCCAAGTCAGCAAAGAGTGTTCTTGCAGATAAGGCGACGATTTCTTATTCGGCTGTGCTGCCGACGATACCGTCAAGTGACGACGGAGTGCTTTACTTGTACGAAATGCAGCCATTCGAGTATACGATATCGCCTGCGGCAGTACCGATAGCGTCAGCGCCGGCCTCAACTAAACCTACATTTACAGTGCCGTATACAAGCGCCAGACTCTATACCAANCTGGGGCTTGCCGTAAAGGTTGGCGGTCAGAATGTGCTGATAGCAAATCCTCAGTACATATCAAATCCCGAATTACTTGCCACGCATACAAGAGCAAGGCAGAACAGACCGTTAAAATCAGAACAGGGTAAGGATTTCTGTAACCTTTATATGGTANCNTCAAATATAAATGGNGTAATTGCCGGAAAATATACTACGGTNCAGGTTATGAANGANGGNGGTAATGATGTGCTTACAAATCCGTACTCAAGAGCGGCAATGCTGCCGTCAGAAACACATCCTGTAATACCGCAGTATTATATGCTAAATGCATCTGAACCCGCAGGTATCACAGCTATTACGACGACTCTTTCAAAGTGTGCGGCAGAGTCATCGGCAGAGAACTATATCATAGGTAATGAAGTGAATGTCCGTATGTGGAATTATATGATCTGGCAGGATTGGGACAGCTATATAAGAGAGTATGCACAGGTATTCAGAGTCGCTTATAATGCAATCAAGAGCCAGAANGCAAATGCAAGAGTATTTATCTGTCTGGATCAGAACTGGGACAGAAACCGTCCGGCGAGCCATGCGGAATATTATGAATACATTGATGGAAAAGATTTCCTTGCCAAATTNAATCAATTGATTTCNAGNGAAGGNAANATTGANTGGNNCGTNGCGCAGCATCCGTATCCTGTACCGCTTACTTANGCTAAGTTCTGGGATATGTCAGGCTGTNNGGACGGAAACTANATGGCANCNCAGGTGTCGTCAGGNAAGATGATGACNTTCCAAAATCTGTCANTGCTTACAAANTACCTGAAAANNTCTGAAATGTTANCACCNNANGGNNNAGTCAGNCGCGTNATCTTAAGTGAAGTCGGTCTGAACAATGTACAGGGGGTAGATGTGCAGGCAGCCGCGCTTTATGCTTCATACGCAGCAGCAAGAGCTAATCCCTATGTGGATGAGATTATCTATCTGTTTGATAATAGTGAAGCCGGATTGGATACAAGACTTTCCGGTCAGTCGCAGCTTGTATACAACAGTCTCGGTACATTGGATGAATCAAAATACGAGGCATGGGCCAAAAGTTTCATAGGCATCAGCAGCTGGTCGCAGGTAATTAAGTAGGTAGATTGAAAAATTGAAAAGATAGCGGCTTTATAGTTGAAAAATTGAACCGCTTAATGTAAAATATAAAATATAAGATATTCAAGGTTTTATATAGGGAATATATATAAGGTATACAAAGAGATATAGGGATACGGAAAGGAAGGTTTTAGAATATGAATGCAGGTGCTGGTTTTTTATTATTGGCGGGCGGTCTGGTAGTTGTTATTATTCCTGTTGTGATTTCTGTGGTATCCGCCGTTGTTTCCGGAATAGCGGCAGCAGTAGATGATGAGGCTGAAGATTGACTATGAATACGTTTCAGTATCAGGTAGAGAGCATTGACGGTGATTATGCGAATTTAAGGCGCATTGATATTGAGAGTGATGAGATCAAGCTGGTTGCAAGAGCATTGCTGCCGCCTGAAATCACCGAGGGTACTAAGCTTCTCTATGAGTATATGCAATATCAGATAATAGATTGAAAAAATGTCAGGGTTTGCCAATTTGTATGATAGAATTGGCAGACCCTGAATTAATTGTGTGCTGACATTCGTCTTTCTACAATTTTCCGCACAGGTACGCATAAGCGTTCATAATTGTCTTTGGCTGCTTCCCTGCTATAAAGTAAAAATCTATCTGCGATTCGTTTTCCGCGCAAAGGTAAGAACCGTAAGCGGGGACGTCGCAGCATATCGCCGGCCCGTTCGTTGCCATCAGGATTCCATAACCTTTATCGGATAGGACAAAAGGAAGTTCGTTCACATTTTTCCCATGAGAGATATATCTTGCGGTATTGCGCAGATTTATTCCGTTTACATCTTCGGTTCCCATACCATAAATTTTTTCATTTTTTTGCCAGTTCAAAAATAGCCAAGCCATATTTCTTCCGGGAGTAGTATCATCTATCTGACGGCACTCTTTGCTCCGCTCTGCGAGCAGCAGCTTTTTATCGCGTGTCAGATATTGGATTGCGCCGGTGTTTTTATCTACCTGTATACAAAGCTCATCAGTCTTAAGTTCCACCGTTGAACCCGTTTCTTTATACATCCATGTATTTTCTATATGGTTGACGGCAATATTGGAATTAACTGCTGTATCAGGCTGCTTTCCTTTAGCGAAAGTGACGCGGATAATTGCGCTGCCTATAGGACTTAAACGCAGTACTCCGTATCTGCTCTGCATATAAAGACCGTCTTTTTGTTTTGTCACCCAGCGGATAGCCAGGTCAATCTTTGAATGGCCGGAGGGGCGAAGCTTCTCTGTGGCAGGCATATCGCCGAAAGAAAATTCGGGAAATTCTGTTTCAAGTTTCGTTTCAACTGTCATGTGCTGCGCGGCGGAAGGTTCTGGTGGTTGAACAGGTGTTCGGTTTTGCACAATAGAAATCTTTTTACGAGGAGAAACTCCTGTGTCTGAGGCTGATGGTGCTTTGCTCTGTATATTACTCTGTGTCTTACTGTTCTGATAGTCAATCACTGTGCCATTAGTGATGTCACGAAGAGAAGATTTATTCAAACTCTCCTTATCTGCCAGTGCTTTATCCGGCAGCGGGTCTGAGATAAGTCCGGTGAGATTTCCCGTATGCAGGATATATAGTTCATGCAAAGCGCGGGTTGCCGCTACATATAACAATTTGGCATGTCCGTCATCCACAGGATAATCATCTCTTGTCGGATTGAAAATCAGAACAGCGTCAAATTCCAGACCTTTTGTGTATTCTACCGGAAGTACCATGATTCCGCTGCCGAAAACTGCGTTTTCCAGGTCGCTTTCCATTATATTGACATATTTACCAAGCGCTTTGGCCGTATCGTTTGCCTGTTTGCGGTTCCGACAGACTACGGCTATAGTTTCAAGTCCTTTTTGCTGCCATTCTTTACACACAGAGGCAGCTTTTTGCAGCATTGCTTCAATATTGGAAATCTCTTCAAGCTGCACCGGAGAGCCGTGCCGGATGATTGGCTCTACCGGATATATGGAAAATTGCCCATGATGCAGAATGTTAGTGGCAAACTCTGAAATCTCTATTGTGTTACGATAGCTCTTTTTCAAAATGCCAAAGCTGTCCCTGCTGCCTGATAAAATAAGACTTTTAAGCTCTTCCCAATCATTTAATCCGTATCCGAAATGAATATTTTGGGATATGTCACCCATTATCGTATATGTGCAGTCCTTGATACAATATTTCAGTACGCTATATGCCATCATGCCGAAATCCTGTGCCTCGTCAATGACGATATGGTGAGCTTCACTGATTACTTCCGTTTCTTTTATCCGCTTATAAATATATGCCAGCGCTGCAAGGTCATAAACATCAAATTCTGTAGTCGGAATATCAACATCTGAGCCNGTTGTAGTCTGCTTNGCCAAAAAGTCATGGTATATATTATAAATTGAGTTTTTCCAGACATTTGTGCCAAATCGTCCGCGNTANGCTTTAAGTATGGCTTTNCGTTCTTTTTCGGTGAAGGAGATTCCTTTTCCCAGAAATTCNTCCCTGATTTTATTAATCANTCNGTCGTTCAGCATATNTATTTTGCTTTGGACGGAAACCGTAGGATTCTGCTTTATATAACGCTCTATTGNNTCCTGGGATAGCAGTTCGGTCAGATCCTTAGGTTCAGCNGCCTTNCCTTCCGTTTCATCGAAAACTCCTGTTTTGCCGTTTCTTATGCCCTCAACGAATTGCTTTCGGTTTAGGAANATGCTCTCTCTTGGAATTGTATNCCATTCCAGNCTCTCACAGTAATTCTCCAAATCNCGGAACCATTGAAGGGTTCCCTTAATGCTGCCTTTCAGACTCATTTTATCGGTATNCGAAATATGGTATTTCTGCTCGTCCCAATCCTCATACAGAAGCCTTACGAAAAGCTGCTCCATAGTCATCTGCCTTATGCCGTGTACATCCAAATCCGGCAGTACACCTGTAATGTAATTGAGTAAAATCCTGTTACTCCCGACGATATAAAAGTCATCAGGCTTGAAGCGTTCCTCATAATTATACAGAATATAAGAAATCCTGTGCATGGCAACCGTAGTCTTTCCGGAGCCTGCGACGCCCTGAACGATGATGTTATGATAGGGAGATTTTCTGATAATGTCATTTTGTTCTTTTTGGATGGTTGCTATGATTTCTCCCAATACTGCTTGTTTGTTCTTTGCCAGATATTTAGTAAGTAAATCGTCGTTGGCAACGACTTCCGTATCGTAATAGTCAAGAAGTTTACCATCTTCAATTTCATAGGTACGCTTCAGTTTCAAGTCAATGGAAATCTCTTTGTCATCAGGCGCTGTATAGCTGCATTTTCCCAGTCCGTTTTCATAATAGACATTGGCAATCGGCGCGCGCCAGTCGGTTACAACCTGATGGGTAGTATCTTTGGCTATGCCGCCTTTGCCGATATATATGGATTCGTCCCTGTTTACAGACTCGTCATGAAAGATTATTCTGCCAAAATATGGCTTGCTCAGAGCCTTTTCATTCCTTACCAGTGCGCGTTTCATATGGTCATGCATGGTGATGGTGTTGTTTAAGATGGTATAGACTTCCACGTCATTATCATGGTAGTGCCTGAGCATCTCTTCAATATCTGCGTTCATTCTGGCGGCTTCTCTACTATAGTTGTCTACGTTTGTGCGTACTATGGCGAGAGTCTGCTCAAGATGGGATTCCTCATCAGGGCGGGTGATGGATTTAAGACTGTCGTTAGGATTGTTTTTCGGGGAAGGGGTATTGCTCATGATTTATCGCTCCTTTCGGGTATGGGGTATTTAATCACTCTTGTTTTTAGCACATTTATAATTTTAATAGAAAAAATAAAAAAATAGTAGACTTTTATTTTTAGTTGTGTTAAACTACATAATGAAGTGTGGGTAAAAAAGCGTTGACGGGGTGTCGGCGCTTTTTTA
>JAAUZS010000006.1 GCA_014804495.1 Lachnospiraceae bacterium | reverse complement strand
AAAGGAAAAAGAACAACGAGTGGCAAGAGCCTATGTCTTGACTAATAATCTGGAAGTCAGGGGATTTGAAAAAGGATACAGGGTGTTCAGCGCATTGTTCTGTGTTTTTCTGGTAATTATGCTGCTTATCGCTGTTTCCTATCTGCCATCCTATGGACACATGGAGAATCCTGTCAATAATGAGGTGTCTGAACGCTATATAGAGGATGGATTACAGGAAACCGGAGCGGTCAATATTGTGACCGGAATGATACTTGATTACCGTGCATTTGATACGCTGGGGGAATCTCATGTTCTGTTCATTGCGACCTGTACCGTGCTGATACTGCTGCGCAGAGATAAGAAAAAGGATGAAGACGGGCGGGACATCGAGGAGAATGACCGTGTTTATGAGCCGAAAAATGATGTTATTTTACAGACGGCCGCACGTTCGCTTGTGCCGCTGATTATAATATTTGGCATCTATGTTATATTATGCGGGCATCTTGGTCCGGGCGGCGGGTTTTCCGGCGGCGCTATTATAGGAGCCGGACTGATTTTATACCTTAATGCGTTTGGCTTTAAGAAAACGGAGCGCTTTTTTACACAGAAGACATATAAGATACTCAGTGTAAGCGCGCTTGGCTGTTACTGCCTTGCCAAGAGCTATTCTTTTTATACCGGTGCGAATCATATCGAAAGNGTGATTCCTCTTGGAACNCCGGGAGCAATCCTCAGCAGCGGTCTTATTTTGATTTTGAATATCTGTGTGGGAATTGTTGTTGCCGGAACNATGTATACATTCTATGTCATGTTCCGAAAAGGGGGGTATTAATATGAATTTCCCGAATTTACTGACAAATTATGAGGAAGCNGTGACGATGATTCTNTTTGGGATTGGTTTCTCGAATCTGCTTATGCAGAAGAATCTGATTAAAAAAATAGTCGGCATGAATATTATGGATACCTCGGTGTACCTGTTTCTTGCCTTAAAAGGATATATATCGGGACATAAAGCGCCTATTGTGGTAGACGGAGTCCAGAGCGTGGAAGCNTATATTAATCCGATTCCAAGCGGTCTGGTGCTNACGGGAATCGTTGTTTCCGTATCAGTGACGGCGCTGATGCTGTCACTTACAATACGNTTATANGGCAGATATCATACTCTGGATTTGGACGAGATATCAGCNCGGCTCAAAAGGGAGGAATTATAATGGATTTTGTACAGAATTTCCCNTTTATGTCCATTCTGATATCTTTGTTTGCCGGNCCGTTATCCTCCGTNCTNAACGGGAAATGGGCTAAGCGGCTGAATTTGGCNGTNATNTCANTAATAGGGATAATGTCNGCTATTGTNCTTNCCTATGTNATCGGCAGCGGNCATGAATATATATACACNATGGGACATTTTCCGGCTCCATGGGGAAATGAAATCAGGGTCGGAATNNTGGAAGCNGCAATGGCGCTGTTTTTCTGTATNATCATGCTTTTGTGCGTTATNGGCGGCNTGCTNGAACGTGAGCGGGAAATAGAAGANACGAAGCAGAANNTGTATTATATNATGGTNAATCTGNTGNTGTGNTCACTGCTTGCCCTTATCTATACCAACGATTTGTTTACNGCATATGTATTTGTNGAGATTAATACTATATCGGCATGCGGACTTATTATGATANGGCAGACCGGAAGGACATTTGAGGCGGCAACNCGATATATGATCATGAGCCTGCTTGGTTCNGGTCTTTTGCTGCTTGGNATNTGCTTTTTATACAGTCTGACNGGACATCTGCTTATGAGTAACATAAANGAGCAGGTTGNGCANATACATGCAGCGGGAGAGTATCATGTGCCNCTTNTGGTATCAATNTGCCTTATNTCGGTGGGAATTGCCATTAAAAGCGCATTGTATCCGTTCCATACATGGCTGCCGGATGCATATGGATATTCGACNCTGTCCTCAGCGTCCATATTGTCTTCNCTTGTATCAAAAGGNTATATCTTTTTGCTTGTAAAAATATTNTACCGTGTNATCGGTTTTGANATAATAAGAGANAGCAAAGTAATNAATGTNCTGTTTGTTTTCGGCGTTGCGGGNATGATNATGGGNTCNATNAATGCAATNAAAGAAAANGACATACGNAGNATGATTGCTTATTCNTCNGTTGCNCAGATAGGATATATTTATATGGGNTTNGGTCTGGGAACGACCTCCGGAATGATTGCGAGNATTTATCATATAGTTTCGCATGCGGCTACAAAATCCCTGCTTTTTACNGCGGCTTCCGGAATTACGGATGCTTCGGCTNANAGTAANAACTTTTTNGACCTGACNGGTGCGGGATACCGCAACAAGCTGGCAGGAGNGGCNTTTACGGTAGGTTCGTTGTCAATGGTAGGTTTNCCGATGTTTTCGGGATTTATTTCCAAGCTGCTTTTNGCACAGGCNGCNGTGGAAAATAAGCATAAGATACTTATTACCATGATNGCGCTTGCNATAAGCGTTATCCTGAATGCGGTATATTTTATGAAGACNGTAATACGTATTTATACTCCGGAGAAAAAAGAGGTAATANTGGATAAAGGCTTTGAAGATGTTTTNGTCTGGGAGCAGCCTGCAAAAAGCGTTGCCCTGATNTGCTTTATCGTTTTGAATCTATTCTTGGGTCTGTTTTCCGAACCTGTGATCAATCTGATTGAGCAGGGACTGAATATGTTCGCATAGATTTAACCAATTGCGAAACTGGTGCGTATCATAAGTTCCGGGTATTGGAATAGGGTTTCGTAATTATCTGACATAGATTTGAGAAAAAGGAGCAAGACTTTTAATATGAATCAAGTTTTGGAAAAAAATGAATCTGTGAAAACTCTGCATATTATTATAGGGATAGTATTGTCGCTTGCCGTAGCGCTTGCGCTTACAGCGGCTTGGCGCACGGATGGAAGCCTGACATTGTTCTATCTTATGGATAAGATACCGGTATACTTTCATATAGATGCGCTCGGAAGACTGTTTATCACAGTGACGAGTATCATTTGGCTGATAACAGGCTTTTATGCATTTATGTATATGCAGCATGAGGGAGAGGAAAAGAGGTTTTTCATTTTTTACATTTTGGTATATGTTGTGCTTATCGCATTGGAATCTGCGGGAAACCTGATAACTTTTTACTTGTTCTATGAGCTGATGACGCTGAGTTCCATGCCTTTAGTATTGCACAATGGTTCAAGGGAAGCAATCATGGCGGCTCTGAAATACCTGTTTTATTCAATGTGCGGAGCTTACTTAGCGTTGTTTGGAATCTATTTCCTGTATCAGTACTGTGATACGCTTAATTTTACGGCAGGCGGGACTTTGAATATGACATTGGCGTCAGAAAATGTCGGGATATTACGAGTGGCAGTATTTATGATGCTTATAGGATTTGGCGCAAAGGCAGGTATGTTTCCGCTTCATTCATGGCTTACCGCAGCGCATCCGGCAGCTCCCGCACCGGCTTCGGCAGTGCTTTCTTCCATTATAGTAAAAGGAGGAGTGCTGGCTGTAATCCGCAGCGTGTACTATATCGTCGGTCCTGATTTTATCAGGGGAACATGGGTGCAGACGGCATGGATGTCATTGACATTACTCACGGTATTCATGGGCTCTATGCTTGCATATCGGGAAAAGGTGTTTAAAAAGCGGCTGGCATATTCAACGGTCAGTCAGGCATCATATATACTGTTTGGAATATCTTTGCTTACTACGACAGGAATGAGCGGTGCTTTACTGCATTTTGTATTTCATGCATTCATTAAATGTGTTTTGTTCCTTACAGCCGGTATTTTCATCTTCCGCACTGGAAAGACGAAAGTGGATTCATATACCGGAATCGGCAAGCAGATGAAGGTGACTCTGTGGTGCTATACATTTGCTTCACTTGCATTGATAGGTATACCGCCAATGAGTGGGTTTATCAGCAAATGGTATCTGGCGCAGGGAGCGTTACAGTCGGATACAGGNGTATTTAGGATGCTTGGTCCGGTCGTTTTACTGCTCAGCGCNCTTTTNACAGCCGGATATCTGCTTCCTATTACCGTGAAGGGATTCCTTCCGGGAAAGGATGCTGCGATAGAGGAAAAAAAGGAATGCATTGATATTATGACAGCGGCGCTTCTTATATTGACTGTGATTATGGTTATTTTGGGGATATGGCCGAATCCGCTGATTAAGTATGTGAGTGAAATAGCGGCGTCNCTATAGAATAAACGCGGCGGTTAGCAGATTGATAAACTATTATCGCAGGTCACGAACTTAGATAATATAAACAAAAACGTTGCTCACCGCAAGCGAAATCGCACCTTATTTTGTTTATATTATCTAAGTTCTGGGTATTGAAATGTAGTTTTGTAAAATACCTATCAGGAATTAGCATGAAAGGAGTATGACGATATAAGATGAATTCATATTTTATGGTTATAGCAGTGCTTCTGCCGATAATTGGCGGTGCGCTCATTCCNATTCTTCCGTTTAAAAAGAGGAATGCGATGGCTGTTTATATAGAGCTTGTAGTGATTATTACATCAGTGTTTGCNTTTTTACTGATTTTCAACCGNCCGGATGAAGCATTTGTTCTGTTTCGTTTCACAGGTAAGCTAAGTATAAGCTTAAAGTTGGATGCGGTGGGAAGCGTGTTTGCAACGATTCTGGCATTTATGTGGCCATTTGCGACGTTATACTCATTTGAATATATGAAGCATGAAGAACATGAAAAAATATTTTTTATGTTTTATACGGTCACTTATGGGGTAACGCTTGGTATCGCAATGGCGGAAGACATCGTAACTATGTATTTCTTTTATGAGATGCTGACTATGGTGACTGTGCCTTTGGTTCTGCATACCCTGTCAAGGGAGGCTGTGCTTGCAAGCCGGACTTACCTGTATTATTCCCTGGGCGGCGCGGCGTTTGCATTTATCGGAATGATTTTTATATTGATATATGGAACTACATCAAACTTTACGCCGGGCGGTGTGCTTGATATGTCTAATCTTGGAGACAAGGCTGATTTGCTGCTGCTTATTTATGTACTTTGCTTTTGTGGTTTCAGCGTTAAGGCCGCCATGTGCCCGTTTTCGGCGTGGCTGCCACAGGCGGGTGTCGCGCCTACGCCCGTAACAGCTCTCTTACATGCCGTAGCAGTTGTAAAAGCAGGCGCGTTTGCGACTTTAAGAATCACTTATTTCAGCTTTGGAACAGATTTTTTACGTGGAACATGGGCACAGTATTTTTTGATGGCAGTTATAATTTTTACGATTGTATACGGGTGCAGCCGCGCTTTGAAGGAAACACATCTGAAACGCAGGCTTGCGTGGTCTACTGTCAGCAATTTGTCATATATCCTGTTCGGCATCGTACTTATGACGCCGTTGGGACTGATGGGAGCGCTTTCACATATGATTGTACATGCGGTTATGAAAATATGCTCTTTCTTCTGTGCAGGTGCGGTCATTTATAAGACCGGAAGAACCTATATTCATCAATTGGACGGGTTTGGAAGGAAGATGCCGAAGGTGTTCGCTATATTTACCGTGTCGGCGATGGCGCTTATGGGCGTTCCGGGCTTATGCGGTTTTGTCAGTAAGTGGTATCTGGCAAAGGCAGCGGTGGCAAGTCAGAATCCCTTGGCTTATATAGGGCTTGCAGCCATCCTGATTTCCGCACTTCTGACCGCTATATATATGTTGACGATTACTGTCCGGGCTTTCTTTCCGGGGAAGGATTTCGACTATGGAATCATATCGGATGTTGAAGACCCGAATGTTTTGATGATATTGCCTTTGGTGGTTTTTGTGATTGTGATGTTGTTCATCGGGCTTCACCCGCAGACATTGATACATGCGCTTGAAAGCGTCGTCGCGGCGGCGGGGCAGGGAGTGCTTTGATTGCCTAAGGTTGTTGCGTAGGATTCGGGTGTCAAAAGGTACATTTTTGAACTGAGGGGGCAGATTGTACAAAATGTTCCCTCGCGCCTGACTTCGGAATATGGATTTTCTAAATATTCCGGTTATGTTGTGAAGGACGTACGCAACCGCCCGCAATTCGCCATCCGGGCTCACTGCGGGCTTTTCGGGACATCCGTGTCCCGAAATTGCTGGGTATTGAAT
>JAAUZS010000005.1 GCA_014804495.1 Lachnospiraceae bacterium | reverse complement strand
AGATGGATTAAAACTCATGAAATAGATACAAAAGCATCTCGGGGCAGTGTAGATGCGACGAGTTCGAGTAATGTACGGAACCCCACAAATGGCGTAAACACGCTGTTTGTGGGGTTCTTTTATGTTCTGTGATACCTTTTTGATACCTATATCAGAGGTATTTACAGAATAACGATATTTCTTAAATGTATTTTCTATTATTTCAAGATTCCGTTTCAGAATCAGTTTTTTTCCATTGATATTTTGGTTCATATGGTTCATGGGAAGGTCCTCTTTCGCAGCAGGTATCGGGCCAGTTGAGTTTCCATTCCAGATATTCAGCTTGTGTGATTTTTCCCTCTGCCAGTTCCTGCTTGTGTACCATCCATTCGTGCATGAAATCATTTACGGATCTATAATTGAACCACATACCTACAGGTGGGATAGAGGGCATATCATCGTTGTTGTCATATTGTGCCTTGATTGCATTACCCGTTCCATATTTCTTTTTGCTTGGAACCATTGGAAAGAAATGCAGTGCCTCCGGGTTGTCCTCGTCCAGCCAGAAGAATGTCTGCATGATGTCTTCGGCGGAGCCGGACACAGGGGAGATAAAGTTGATCGGGTTGACATCCAGTGCCTCTGCGATATCTTCCAGCATATCTTTTTTGGGGACACGATAGTTTGTTTCGTACTGTGCCATGCGGTTATCCGCTCCTTTGGCAGACAGTCCGATGGCAACGCCCAGTTGTTGCTGTGTTATGCCCCGGAATGTACGGATATATTTTATTTTTTCGCCAATGGTCATAAGAACCATCTCATTTCATCGGATTGACAGATGCCGGAAAGGCTCTGTCTTTCCTCATTATACGGTATGGAATGGAGGAAGTAAAGAGAGAATTAACAAAAAAGCGAAATAAAAGCATTGACATTAACAAAGTTGCGAATTATAATGGGTATCACAATAATATTAACATATAAGCGAATGAAGAGAAATGATACATAAAAGATGGAAGGGGGTGTCGCTATGGAGCAGGGTGTTTTTATTACCGCACAGGAAGTGGCGGAATTGCTTGGGATATCAAAGTCCAAAGCATATACCATTGTCCGGGAACTGAATGAAGAACTGGCTGCAAAGGGATTTATTACCGTTGCGG
Organism: Lachnospiraceae bacterium; assembly: GCA_014804495.1. GTDB lineage: Bacteria > Bacillota > Clostridia > Lachnospirales > Lachnospiraceae > UBA3282. Next base: position 7,707 of record JAAUZS010000005.1, on the reverse strand, counting down.
GCAGAGTAAGCAGAAAGTTCTTTGAAGAAAAGTTCTACGGGGTGGCAGGCTGATATGATTTGGAGAAGATTTTTGACAGAAAGGGAGGATGTGCATGGCAGCATACAAGGATGAGGAACGTGGCACATGGTATGTTTCGTTTCATTATTATGACTGGACAGGCAAAAACAAACGCAAGCTGAAGCGTGGATTTAAGACCAGAAAAGAGGCATTGGAGTGGGAACAGCATTTCCGCATGAGGGAAGAATCCAATCTGGATATGACTTTCGAGGATTTCTGGAAGTCCTATGAGATGGATATGAAACCAAAACTTAAGGAAAACACATGGAATACCAAAGAGGCGATTGTGAAAAGTAAGATACTTCCCTATTTCAAGGACAGGAAGATGAAGGACATCAAGGCGAAGGATATCATCACATGGCAGAACCAGATATCAGCCCAGAGAGGAGCAGATGGAAAACCTTTTAAGCCGACGTATCTGAAAACGATTCAGTCGGAACGCATGAAAGAACTCTGCAAGGAGCGCAATAATCTGTATGAGAAGCAGAATGACTTGAAAGGGCAGAAACAGAAGATTGAGAAGTTGTTGGAGAGATAAGAAATGTGGGGCGTGGTGGTTACTGCGCCTTTTATTTGTGTGGAACGCTATCCAAAATAATGCTATAATCAGGGTGACAAATGGAAATCTAAGAAGGAGATATTGAATGTGAATTGGGAAAAAGGCAATAAGATTGAGGAAATTACAATTAGTGATAAAAAAGAAAGTCAAATTATGAATATAAGATATGAGAGCTGTTTGACAGAAAGGTATGTTCAGTCTTTTATCAATAATATAGCATTTCCAAAGTCTTTAGAGGAATTGCGGTATTTCATTGATGAACATGGATGCTACAATGTGGAAAATATTTTATTTGAAGATGAAACAAATTGGACATGTCCGAAGTGGGCAAAAGTAGGAGATATTGTTTTCTTTATGCATTCAAAAACTGCAAAAGCTACTATTACAAAGTTGCGAACTTGTTTAAATAGTTCTAGATGTGATTATTCGGACAGTGAATTTGAAGAAATGATGTCTTGGATTAACCGGGGATTAGAACTTTATAAGCGGTATAGTGGTAAAATTTTTGCTGTTGGTGTTGTAGCAGGATTGCCAGAATATTGTGACGATCAAAAAGAAACAGTTTATCATTGGAACAGTCCTATATATTGCGATATAGTAAATGTTGTAAAACTTCGAAATCCGATTCATATTTCAGAGTTTAATAGCTTTATTACAGTTTCACGCCAAAGTGGAATAACACCTGTATTTGGAGAAGAGTTTGAAAAATTAAAATGTTTGATTTCAAAGATGAATACTATTCCCGAATTTTTACGATTAAGCATATCCAGCAGCCTGCCACTTTCAAAAATCAATGACAGTAATTGGTACAAATTATCGAATGAATATCGAAGAAGTTTTATGTTGGAAGTACAATTTAGAATTTTCTATGTGAACATATTACTTCGGTGTCTGAGCGATATAAAAAGTATTTATAAAGAGTGTGATTGTATTAAGGGAGATAATCCAATTACGTTTGTTGATAATGTAATATTATTCCGTAAAAAATATTTACCAGTTGAAGTTAAATTATTGGTCAGTGCAACATCNAATATAAATCAGCAGTTATGTCAGTATTGCAATGATGATGANATTATTATTGATAAAAGAAATAATAGAAGAATANCAAAANCTAAAATTTANAGTGANAGGGTATTGGTCATAGATACNGAAGCATTGTATATTTATAAGGCTGAAAAGGACATTTTAATTCCGATTTTTGAATTGGATAATTTAACTGATGATAAAATTATAAAAGAAGTAAAAGAAAGTATTTTTGAATCCTTNTAGGATGTTNCTAAATATTGAGAGTGATTNTNATATGTATAGGGAAATATGNGTGTTTGCTATAATGGGCNGATTNCCTATTNNGGGGTGGAAAANTGAACATATATGTGGTANTATANANGAGCAAAGATAAAAACACAACGCAAGATAATCTTGCAGAACTGGTAGGTAGTCCAGTCGCACCAGTATGGTGTAAGTAGCCCTCCCTCCTTAGGGTCGTCCGTTCTTTGTTCATTACAATTATTTTAAGGAGGAATTGTCATGGACAAAGTATCGGGAAAGTTGACAGTATTTTTTGAAGAACCATTTTGGGTAGGAGTGTTTGAACGTGTATCAGGTGGAAAGTTATCTGTATGTAAGGTTACGTTTGGCGCAGAACCAAAAGATTATGAGATTCATGATTTTGTTCTGAAAAATTATTATCGGTTACGATTTAGTCCGGCTGTGGCAATTAATGTAAAAGAAGCTGGTCGCAATCCTAAACGGGTACAGCGTGAAGTGAGGAAACAAGTACAGAATACAGGGATAGGTACAAAATCGCAACAGGCTTTGAAATTACAACAGGAGCAGTTGAAAACTGAACGCAAGATTGTGAGCCGGGAACAACGAGAAGCAGAGAAACAGCGACAGTTTGAACTCAAACAGCAGAAAAGGAAAGAAAAGCATAGGGGTAGGTAATAACTGCTCCAGCATTTCTTGATGAAATAATTAGTTAATAGCTATGAGGAGGCGAAAAGGATGGCAGAGATAAAGTTATTTTCTTTGCATGAGGGAGTGAAGGAATGTGGTTCGTCAGAAGTGCTTTTGGAAAAAGAAATTCAAACTCTTATAGAGCAGAATATGGAAACTTTTTTTGGCGTTCGTTTTTTGAAAAGTGAATATGCGATTACAAATGGAAGAATGGATAGTATTGGGATAGACGAGAATAACAGTCCGGTAATATTTGAGTACAAGCGTAGCCAAAATGAAAATGTAATCAATCAAGGACTATTTTATCTGGATTTGCTTTTGCTTGAACATTTAAATACACCGGCAGTAAAACCGATTGTTGAAACCAACGTCAATGATGGGAATACAAAGAATAGTACTCAAAAAACACATGTAGAAAAATTAGCATCTGTTTCGGATGATTTGAAAAGTCTTTCAATTTAGAAAATGGTTTTACAAGAGATATGCGTAGCATCGGACATTATGGTACAGGCGATTTGCAAATAACTGTAAAAAATGCAGCAGATTTTGAAAAAGCAAAGCATTTACTTGAAAGAGCATATAATGAGGCGTAAAAAGTAATAATATTTGTTATGATAGAAAGTATTTAAGAGAATACCTCTAAATCGGGAATAGATCTTTCAATAGCAGCATAAATTATATTTGGAAGTTCTATTGACTTTCTTCTTTGCGCTTGCTAGAATGTAGGTACAAAGAAAGTTTACCACTGACCGATATGTGGTATATAAATGGTCGGGTTGAAAGTTTACCGCTGACCAATATGCGGTATATAAGTGGTTGGGTTGAAAGTATAGTCCTTCGCCGCAAGGTGGAGGACTTTTTCCATAGTGAGGTCGGAACGAATGAAGAAAACAGGATTTTATATTATAAAGGACAAGTTTTTTGAGGATATGTCAGATCCCTATCTTAAGGGCAACAAGGCAGGGAATAGACCACACTATTATTGCTTTGAAGATACAAGTACAGGAATTTACTGGATGATACCTTTATCCAGTCAGATTGATAAATATAAACGAATTGTGGAGAAGAGAGAAAAAGCGGGAAAGCCCTGTGACATTATCCATATTGTGAAATTGGATGATAGTAAGCAAAGTGCTTTTCTGATACAGGATATGTTTCCAATAACAGATGAGTACATAGAGCGGGAATATACAATAGCCGGAAATCATTTGATGCTGACAAGTGAGCATACTGCTAAAGAGATTGAACAGAAAGCAAAAAAGGTTATGGGTATGCTGAAGCGTGGTGTAAAATTTATGCCAACGCAACCCAATGTGATCGCTATATTAGAAAAGTTGAAACACGGCAAATAACTCTTCTTTTAGGTGTGTCAATTATATGGTGCTAGCACCATGTAGATATGACAGTCAAAGAGCAAATCTGTGATACCTGTATGATACCTGTTTGCCTTGAAACTGTAAATAAGGTGTATAATAAGGATATTATGGATATGAAAATCCTTAAAAACAATTATATATTTAACAATTATGTTATGTCCATAGGGAGTTCGAATAGTAAACAGAGAGTTGTAAAGCCAGTAAAATCAATGTTTTGCGGCTTTTTTCTCGTTTATTTAGAAACAGAAAACGAAGAGCGTTTTTTAGCGCGAATTACGGAATCCAAGAAGTATGAGCAGAAAAGAGTCGAATACGAGTTATTGCAAAAAATATGTAAGATTGGTATACCAATGCATATGCCAATAGATTTTGGTTATTGCGAGAATAAAAATGAAATATATACTCTGTTTACATGGGTGGATGGAGAGGACGCAGGAAAAGTTCTGCCGGGACTTCCATTCTGGAAACTATTTACTTTTTATATCGCAGGCAGTGCTATCACTTCGATTGTTTGGGCTAAATATTTTGCTCCTGAATGTATGGATGAGATTATGAAATTGAATATGGATATTGTTCGTTGGCACGATGAAATGAAAAATCCGATTCATATTTGGTATGATAAAAGTTTAAAGTATTGTTATGTATAAAAAGGAGAGCTTGGTATGGAAGAAAGCAAAATTTTAGCTAAATTAAAAGATAACTATGATTATAAAATATTAAGCATTGATTTTTTACGGGATAGTGGTGGAACAACTTATATCGTAAACGGGGAGGAACAAAAATTCTTCTTGAAAATCGCGGGCAAAGCTTTTCAAGATACTATTCGGCAATCTGTAGATATTGTACGTTATCTTTACGGAAAAGGATTTCCGGTTCCTGATATTATAGAAACAAAATCTGGAATGCCGATGTTGGAAACTTATGATGAAGGGCAGGAGTATCTGTTTGTTTTGTATGAATACATTGATGGGAAAGAACCCAATCTCTGCGCATGCGGAGAGAAAGTAGGTGAATTGGTTGGATGGCTTCATAAATTGCTTCTTGATTATAAAGGTACATTGATAGAACGAGATTACCGATTTTTTGTTGAACGTTATGTTGAAATACTACGTAGAAAAAACTATCCTCTTGCAGATACTTATGCTGCTCTCGGAGCAAAATTTTGGGAACGTGTCAAAGACTGTCCTGTAAGTATCTGCCACGGCGACCTGCACCGTGGAAATCTGCTGGAAACGGCAGACGGTAAGATATACCTTCTTGATTTTGACACAATTTGCATTGCACCACGTATGTTTGATGTGATGGTTATGTGTGATATGACAGACTATTTTAATTTACAGGCTGCCGATATTATAACGACAAGAGAAGTATACAAAAATTTTTTGACTGGCTTCACTCATCATATTAATGTGACAGAAGCGGAGCGGGCATCTTTTAATGATTGGATAGTTATTCGACATTTTCAGCTACAAGCAACCATTGTTGAGATATTTGGTTTAGATTGTATTGACAATGATTTTATTGACATGCAGCTACAGTGGATTAAAAGTTGGGAAGAACAGTTTTGTACCGAGGCATAAAAGCAACGTCTTGTTTACAAATTTCCATGCTAGGGTGATAGAATTGCAACCGCCTGTAAGTATATACTTGCTACTAAAATAACGAGGAGGTCGTGACATGAATGTTGCGGATAGAATTCAAAATTTAAGAAAAATAAAGGGAATATCGCAGGAACAACTGGCGGAGGCAATTGGTGTTTCAAGACAAGCTGTTTCAAAATGGGAAAGTGAACAAAGCACACCGGATTTGGATAAGATTGTATTGATGAGTGATTTTTTTGATGTAACAACAGATTATCTGTTAAAAGGTATTGAACCGACAAATGAAACAGAACATTTGACAGTTGGCGACGTGATAAATAGCAAGATATTGACAGATACGAATGGAAAGCGTACGAAGATAATACTTAGATATACACTGTACGTATTTATAGGAGTATTGGCAGTTGATTTATTGGTGTTTATTATTTATGTCATTATACATGGGTTATCAATGTAGGGGGTGGCGTAATGAAGACAAATAAAGTAATAATTGGTTCTATTGCAGCTATTTTTGTGCTTGTTTTTTCTCAGATTGGTGCACAACTGGTTGCCAGTGTGATTCATTTAGCCGGAATTAGTATAGGGATCTGCAATATAATTGCCGGTATTATTTATATATTGCTTTCTTATTTCCTGCTAAAATTATTAGTAAGTAAATTCCTAAAAACAGATATCAGAATACTTCGTATCACAGTAAATGTAAAGTGGATTATTGTAGCCATTGCACTGCCGGTTATTGTTAAGGGGATTTTTTTATTACTGCCGGGAGAATTTGTATCATCAGGAATGGATAAAAAACAGATATTTACTACATTAAGCTCAGGAATTGTATATACAGGTATTGCTGCCGGATTGGTTGAAGAAATGGTCTTTAGAGGTGTCATAATGAGCCTTATAAGGGAAAGATGGAACACAAAGGCAGCAATTCTGGTTCCGTCAGTCTTATTTGCATCGGTGCATTTAATTGGAATGAATTTTTCAGTGTTGAGCTGTATTTTAGTTTTGATGGCAGGAACAATGGTAGGCGTTATGTTTTCAATGATTGCTATGGAAAGTGATTCAGTATGGAACAGTGGAATTGTTCATTCAATTTGGAACATCATAATCATTGGCGGCGGTCTTGGCATTAGCGAAAAAGCAGATGAGTATTCAGTTATTACCTATGTTTTAGAATCGAAATCCTTTGCAATAACAGGCGGCGAATTTGGAATTGAAGCGTCAGTTATTGCTCTTATTGGATACATTGTTGTTACGTTAATAGCCTTTGTTATAATAAAGAGAAGAGCAAAGACTTCGTGGCAATATTTTGACAACAGAAAATCAGTAAGTTAAAATAATTTATATAATCGAAATAAAGATCCGGCAGATATACAGCAAAACATAAATAAAATAGTTTGTAGTATTGCCGAACTGGAATAGATAGCTTATTCTTGCAGAACGAATTTTTTTCTCATCGCAAAAAATAATTTTGTTGAAGCGAAACTAAAAATCAATAGAGATTAAACAAGAAGAGGATATTGGAGAGTAGTATCTTCAAGCTCCTCTTCTTTTCTGAAATTCAAAGTTGATAAAGGCTATAATATAGGAAAAAATTATAAGAATGGTTATTTGAGGTAAGGACTAATTAGTTCTTTTATTTGATCAATTGTTTTCTTTCTGTTTTGAGTATCTGATACTGATTTTGCTGTAAAAGCATATAACAAATCAATTAATGTTTTTAGCATTTCTTCATCAGACATATCAATTGCATTATTTGAGTTGATGGTGTTGGATTCGATTAATCTCATAGAAAATAGAGTTTTGTTATATACATATTCCTTGAAAATATCAGTGTAATTAGATGTTAAAAATCTAGTTAATGCACTTAAACTACGTGCAGGATTTTGAAGTGAATTTCTTGAATTAAGTGTTACAACAATATTCTCTTTATTAATTTCTTTTATGTGCAGTTCTTTTCCATCTCTTGTGAAAGACAATCCTTTATTAATGTAAAAACATGCTTCGTCAAATAATTCCTTAAAAATGGTGTAGTTAATAGTTCCACATTTTTTGGCAGGAGTAAGTTCAAGTGTATAAATGTACATATATAATCCTCTCTTTCTCATTTACATTTAGTATAAAACAAATATTAGTAAAAATAAAGGAAAAGTTTTAC
>JAAUZS010000004.1 GCA_014804495.1 Lachnospiraceae bacterium | reverse complement strand
ATTAATTGAAGCATCTTAGTCTGTCTTTCGTTAGCAAAGATTACCGATATACCAAATAATATTAAAATGCTTCCCAGAATCATTCCTATCGGCATTACATTTAAAAAAGTATTCCACCCCTGATAATATTCCAGAATAATCTCTTGTCCCGTAATCTCTTTTACCGCGCCTAAATCGGAGTCTGCTATCGGATAAACATTTTGCGCTACCTTATAATCACCTGTCCAACTCCGCATATATCCGTCTGACAGATAATCCAAGACGAAATAATTTAGAAAATTGCCATCTCTGAAATAATTCCAGCCCTCTTCAACCATTTGCGGAAATCCGTATTTCTCTACAATCTTTTCAACTTTTTCATCTGTCAGAACACCTCTGAACTCTTCCGTAATCCGCCTGTTCACCTGTGCCGCCTTAAAGCCTGTATATCTGATTCCATCGACGGTTGCTATCTCATCTGCTACATATGCGCAAAAGGAAATCAGTAAAATCCCTATAACGCATATCACTCCAATGACAAATATTTTCCTATGGCAAAGTTTATATAATTCCATTTTATATAATCGCATTTTATCCCTCATTCCTCACTATCTGATTTATTTTAAACTTACTTAGCCTGACACCGCCTATATTTTCTATAAGCCGCAACAATACAGGGTACGCATGTCATGGCTGGTATACTGCATAATGCTTGCCATATACGATATACATCAACAACACTGCTGGGCATGATCATGTAAAATGGTGACATATATTGCAGTATCCTTATGGTGTACAACAATACACGCACAAAGAACGAATCAGCATATACACTTCCTGCCAGCGCCCAAACCAGAATTGGTGAGGCAAAATAAACCGATGAAACCGTAATAGCATGAAACGAACTTCTGTAGCAGGCGGAAATATATAATACAACTGCGCAAAGCAGCATCATACCGACAAAACCGCGCAAGAGCGAAATCACAGTAAAATATCCTACACTAAGCATAGATGGCGACCCGTCCCTCACCCATAAGAACATTATTTTCGTCGCTCCTACAAAACAGTCCAGCCCATCAAAACCAAAAACTGCACCGCACAGCAACAAATCAAGAATCACGACTACCGCCCATATTATACCGGTTACCGTAAATGCTGCGGCTATTTTTATATAGATACCCTTTTTCCTGCCTTCTCTGGTCGTAAATAATAATTGCAGCATCCCAGACTGGCACTCACCGGAAAAAATTATCGAAACGCTGAATAAAACCAAAATGCTTCCAAGCAACAACCCTATTTGCAGAACATCCACAAAGGTAAACCAACCATTATTATATTCCAATATAATCTCTTTTCCGGTAATCTTTTTAACTTCTCCCAGTTCCGTATCCTCTATTGGATAAANACATGTTGCTTCATGAAAATTATCCCAACCATAAAAGTAACCATCCGAAAAATACTCCATAACAAAGTNATTCAGNAAATTAGTATCACTAAATCCATAATNGCGNTTTTCTACCACCTGTGGAAATCCATATTTTTCTACAATCTTTTCTANNTTCTCATCAGTCAGGATTCCTTTAANCTCTTCCGTAATCTGCCTGTTCACCTNCACTGCCTGATATCCCTCATATGTAATTCCGTCTACATATGCCATTTCATCTGCGACCTTAATACAGAAGAAAAGCACCAGGATTCCTACAACNCATACTGCTCCTATAATAAAAAGCTTCCTATGNCAGAGCTTATATAATTCCATTTTATATAATCGCATAGTTATCCCTTCNTTGCTCACTGCTGAATATAGAACAGATATATGTCTTCCAGACCGGCTTCCAGCGGCACCGCACTCTCAAGCGGTTTTTCTTTTGACACTATCCGCAGCTCTACCTTTTCACCCTGATTCTTCAAATTACTTACTATATATTTTTTATTTAATACCTCTGATTCTTCTTCCGTTACAAGGCATTTCCATACACAGTCTTTTACTCCCTCGAGCATCTGTGCCTCAGTTCCCATCTGTATCATCTTTCCGCTTTTCATAATCATAATTTTGTCCGCAATATATTCCACATCCGAAACAATATGCGTGGAGAGAATAACCAGCCTGTTCCTTCCAAGTGAGCTGATAATATTACGAAACCGCACCCTCTCTTTCGGGTCCAGACCGGAGGTAGGCTCATCCAGAATCAAAATTTCCGGGTTATTTAAAAGCGCCTGCGCTATTCCAATCCTTCTAATCATCCCACCGGAAAAAGTTCTCAACCTCTCATTCTTTACCGCTGTCAAATCTACGGTTTCTAACAGCTCATCAATCCTGTTTTTCGCATAATCTTCCGGAATCGCCTTAAGCGCCGCCATATAATTCATAAAGCGATATGCGGTAAAATCCTCATAATAACCAAAATCCTGCGGCAGATATCCCAGCAGGCTCCGATAAGCGCCTCCCATTTGATGGATTTCCATGCCATCGCACAAGATGTTACCCTGAGTAGGCTCTAAAATTCCGCATATCATCCTCATCAACGTCGTTTTTCCCGCGCCGTTTTCTCCTAACAGACCATACACTCCGTGCTGTAATTTAAGATTGATGCTCTGAACGGCAATTTTCTCCCCATAACTTTTCTGAATATCCACTAATTCTAATTCATGCATATGATTTCCCCCTTTTCGATTCCTTTGAACAAAGCCTTTATCTGTATTCTCAGTAACATCAGTCCAACAATAAGCGCCACCGCCCATATTACATATGCGGTTACCATGTACAACTCAGGTATAGAACCCATAATCATATAGAATATAACAAGGAAAACTCCTACCATTATCAACAGATATGAATTTTTCCGCCCGGCTTCCGTAAGCAGTACCTTGAGGCAGCAGCTCTGTGCTGTCACAAACGGTACCAGAATATATAGTCCAAGCCGCAGCAGACTTATCTGCCATTGTACCCCCACAAATATTATTCCGATAGACAAGACTGTAAGGTTGATAATTGCGGATATCAGCATATGGAGTGCCACTATCTGTCTGACATTGAAATAGCAGCTCTCGCTAAGTTCCGCAATACCTGAGCCAAAGATACGGCTGATTCCCACGACGGATACTATACCCAGAACGCCTGACAAGAATAAGGAATATAAAATAATATCTGATTCCTCTGCACCATAACGTTTCAAAACCGCAGCTATCAACAGCAGTACGCCACAAAATATCAGATGAACATATATCATGGACTTATCCATATACCGGAACTGGTTCAATAAAATCCGCCTTCTGTTACTTATAACTCTAATCTGTTTTTCTGCGATATTTTCCTGCAGCAGCGTTATTGCTTCTTCTTTTCTTTTTTCATCAATTTTTATTATCGAGTCTGTTATCCGAAACCAGTCTTTTTCCCTCATGCTCTTCATCTCATTCACTCCATTCTTATTCTTTATTTCAGATAAGTTCGTCACCTGACATAACATATCACAATTGCTATCTACTCCGAGCGCATCAATCTCTTCAACTTTTTTATCCCCTGAAAATAACGTGATTTCACAGTGGAAATGTTACAGCCCAGCATCTTAGCAATTTCACCAAATTTCAGTTCTTCATAAACATGCAGAATAATTACCTCTCTTTGCTCAGGCGGTATTTTCAAAAGCTCCTGCCTAAGCAGCATCCCATCTTCCATTGCCGTTATCTGCGAATCTTCTTTTCCTGATTCTGCCATGTCTTCTATCCAAAGCGTATCTTTTTTATGCCGGAAATAATCGCAGCACGAATTACGCGCTATTATAAGCAGATAACCTTTCAGATTTTTATAACGATAGGAATCGACATACTTTATAAATTTCAGGAATATTTCTTGCGTTATGTCATATGAATCCGTATCATTACCTGTCAGATAAACACAGAAACGGTAAATTTCATCATAGTATTTTCCGACAATTATATTAAGCGCCTCTTTATCTCCATTATGAACTTTATGAATCAGTTCTTTGTCTGTCACCTGTTTTCTCTTTCCTTTTACACTTGGTAATTACCTTTAATGGCTAGGTTTATTATAACCTTTATACTTAAATAACGGATGAAGGTTTTAAAAAGTTTAATTAAAATAAAAACAGCAGCATTTTCGTACTCACCCCNATTACCAAGGTAGACCTTTTCGTACTTAAATGCTNCTGCCGATAATCNTATTATTTCTTAAACTTCGCCGTCACATAAATTTTTAATTACATTTAACAAANCTCCCTAAAAAANCTACACTCTTCATCATTACACAACTTCGCTTCATCCAACTTAATNTTACAATGAAAAACATGGTCCAGCTTATTTTTGGAATCCCCATAAAGGCGATAAATAAACGGAACATTGCATGAAGCGAGCTTTGCTGCCATTAACGGTGCCTGATCTTTTAGAAAATCTCCTGTTGCTGTCATTAAAAATGTAGGAGGATAATCCTTTGTTACATGGTTGGTAACATTAATCAATTCAAGCTCTTTATCACTCCCACGCTCCGNCAGAAAATCCNCCATTAAAAGCTTCGTCTGCTCATCCGTCAAATCTCCCTCAAGACTAATCTCNTATTTTCCGCANTTAAGNGCGATTGCAGNAGGTACAAATCCTCTGGGGGTTTTAAATGTAAACTCTGCGGCATATTTCGGATTCGTACAAATAGAAGTATAAAGTCCGAGAAGGTGTCCCCCTGCGGAATCACCCACCGCAAATATGTGCGATATATCAAATCCATATTCTTCGGCATTGCTTANNACCCAGGTAAATACCAGATTCGTATCTTCAAGGGGCGACGGGAATTTATACTCAGGCGCCAGCCGGTATGTAAAGTTTACTACCGCAAACCCTCTCTGAGCCAAATTCATGCAATAATACTGATACCGCTCCTTATCGCCATATACCCATGCNCCTCCATGTACACTGACAATCACGGGAAGCTCTTTTCCTCCCTTATCTTTCGGACGGTATACATCCAACGCTTGCCACTTCGCATCCTCGCCATATACGATATCGTCATACCTTACAATATTATCCGGCGTAGATAATCCCGCATCTCTTACATCATCGGTCTTTTTAAAATTCTTTCTAATCATATCGCTTGTTTTTGACATTGCTTTTCCCCCTTTACCAAGCATCCGAAGCTGAGTTTAGTATATCATATAAAATACCCTTTATCAATTTTACTACTTATCNGGATGACTTCCNACTTTTTATGTCGATTGANATTTTGGGAAAAAGGTTCGAATTTCATCGAATAATCACATAAATAGCTTGTAAAAANGNNATATTATGTCTTATAATANAAGAAGTATTANAAGCTATAGTNTNAACGGAGGAATAATATGACANAAGAACAATATAAAAGAGCAAACAGTGCGGTATTTCCGGTTATCGNGGTAATACTTGGATACATCGGATTCTCTATGATTATGTGGGCCAATTCTAATGGCGCCACTTGGAAAACATGGCTGCAGCTTATATCTGCCGCGCTTGGTCTGATCGTTGCAACTGTAGCATTTATTACATGTAGAACGAAAAAAATATGCGGTATTATTTTGATGGTAAGCGCCTCTGTTGTCTATACTATTGTCAGTCTTGTGGGGACTACTATAAGCACATGGACATATGCACTTCCCATTCTATTTGCATCTGTAGCATATTTAAACATAAAACTTATTATCGGCGGCAATACAGTTACTTTGGTTGTAACAATAATTCGCCTTGTCATGAATATATCAAATGGAAATAATTCTGTTTTGGAAGAATTGGTACTCGCAGTGATTACTTTGGCGCTTGTTGCATTTTCATCTATTCGCGCCGTGACGTTACTGATTCGTTTTAATGAAGAAAATGTAAATAACATTACTGATGCCGCTAATAAGCAGGAAGAAAGTAACAAGAAAATGGCGCTTGTTGCAGAAGAAATCACACAGCTTTTTGACGAAGCCATGAATATGATGGAAAACTTAAAGACCAGCATCGACACNAGCCACTTTGCTATGAACAATATCGTGGATAGTACGGAAAATACGGCAGAAGCAATTCAGAATCAGGCGGAAATGTGTTCCGATATTCAGGATAACATGGATAACGCCGAGCATGGAACCAAAAGAATGCTTGAAGTTTCCCATAGCACGGAGGCTATGGTTAATGAGGGTTCAAATGTTGTAAAAGAGCTAAAGGAACAAGCGCAAATTGTTGAAGCAGCAAGCAATATTACCGTAGAAGTCATTGAAAGACTTACNACAAAAGTAGAGAAGGTGCAGGAATTTGTCGGCGCAATTTTGAGTATTTCCAATCAAACCAATCTGCTTGCACTAAATGCGTCAATAGAAGCGGCGCGNGCCGGAGAAGCAGGAAAAGGATTTGCGGTAGTTGCTGAAGAAATCAGGCAGCTATCAGAGCAGACCAAGGAGGCATCNAATAACATTACAAATATTATTACGGAGTTAAATGAAGATACCAAGAGCGCTAATGAAAGCATTGAAAATTCAGCAGCTTCCGTTTTGAAGCAAAACGAACTTATTGAGAACACAAGAGAAAAATTTGAGAAAGTAGATGAAGAGGTTTCAGAACTCGTTGATAACATTAAGAATACCGAGCAGATTATTGAAAGCATTTTAGAGTCTACCGGTACTATTTCAGACAATATTACTCAGCTGTCCGCAACCAGTGAGGAGGTTGCTGCTTCCTNAANNGANAGTTTATCTGCCTCTGCNAATACGGTTAAGGACATGGAAAAAACAAAAGAGATTCTGGAAAGTATATTTACGCTTGCTCAAGATTTAAAACAATCAGTTTAAATGCAAATTTTTAAAGGTCAGGCCCGGCAGCCTGACCTTTTTGTAATCCTTTATTTCGCCATTCTATTGATAAAACTCGTCTTATGCTNGNAATACATAATCTTCTNACCATGATACAGCCCATAATATCCCGAAAACATATAACTAAATGCAACCGCTAACAGGAAATACGGCATTCCCGCATAACCNAACAATTCAAAGCTGATGAGCAAAGAGGAAATCGGGCAGTTTGTAACGCCACAGAATACAGCTGCCATACCTGCTGCCGTGCAAAGCGCCGGCGAAAAACCAATCAGGTTTCCGAACAGNCACCCGAAAGAAGCCCCAATACAAAAAGAAGGAACTATCTCACCGCCCTTATAACCNGCGCCTAAAGTCAGCGCCGTAAAAATCATTTTGAGAAGAAANNNTTCCGGCGCNACCTGACCGTTCATGCAGTNGGCNATAATGTCTATACCAGAGCCGTTATAACGCTGATCCCCGACAATAAGAGTGAGCGCTACGATNATACAACCGCCTGCAGCAGCTCTTATGAATCTGTTATGTAAAAACTTCTTATAAAGATGTTCTGTCTGATGGAGCAGTACACAGAACAGGATGCTTACCAATGCGCAAAGAAACGCCAGCACTGAAATCTTGACCGCAGAGCTGATCGCAAATGAAGGAACCTCATTAAGCGGAAAGGATTCTGCTTCCGCTCCAAAATAATCCGCGATGCCATGCGCGACTAATGATGCAATCACACAAGGCACCAGCGCAGAATAGTGCATAATTCCTACACTCACGACCTCCATGGAAAATATGGCTGCCGCCATAGGAGTTCCGAACAACGCTGAAAAAGCTGCACTCATGCCGCACATGGTCATGATATGCCGGTCTTTATCATCAAACTTAAAACACATTCCCAATTTATTTCCGATGCTGCCGCCTATCTGCAGAGCCGCGCCTTCCCGCCCGGCGGAGCCTCCGAATAAATGCGTAATCAGGGTAGAGATAAAAATAAGGGGCGTCATCCGCAGCGGCAGACTATCTCCGGAATGAATTGAAGACAGTACTAAATTAGTTCCGGTACTGTTNTCATCACGAAGAAGNTTATATGCCCCTACAATCATAAGACCGCCAATCGGCAGCANCCATANAATCCANGGATTCTTAGCACGCGTCTGNGTCACNGCAGCCATACAGAAGGAAAAAGCAGTTCCGACNCCTCCCACTACNACNCCGGATATAACCGCNAAAGCAACCCACTTCATCGAATCTTTTAGATACTGTAAGCCAATAATAATCCTTTGTTTTATTATTTCCTTCATATGTACTTCAAAATCTCCCATCCCTATATGTAATTTGCAAAACGCTTATTCATATAAAATTTTAACATTTTTTAATTATTTGCACAATAGAGTGCTTTCAATTATAATATTTACACTAATGTAAATGCAATTTTTAATATCATGTAAAGAATATAGGGTATTATTATGATAAGAAAGTATAAAAATTCAGACTTAAATTTTGTTTCGAAAATATGGCTTGATACAAATGTTAAATCCCACAACTTTATAGCAGAAGAATATTGGATAAGTAATTATGATGCAGTAAAAGAAATGCTGCCAAAAGCAGAATTGTATGTATACGAAGATGATAAATCCAATGAAATTGAAGGCTTTATCGGATTGACAGATAACTACATTGAGGGTATTTTTGTGGATGCCAAAGCCCAGTCAAAAGGTATCGGAAAGCAATTATTGGATTATGTAAAAACCTTCAAATCAAGTTTGAGATTAAGTGTCTATCAAAAGAATGAACGTGCAATTCGTTTTTATCTAAGAGAACAATTTTTAATTCATTCTGAAAATATTGATGAGAATACAAATGAACCTGAATTTATTATGAAGTGGACTTTATAAATACGCACCTCGGGATACAACTCAGAACACATAAGTGCAACGTACATCTTTCTCAACATTCTATTATTGAAGCTTAATAATAATTTATTGTTTTACAATAAATATTTGTTGACAATCAAAATCTCCTGTGTTATATTATGGAAAACGATATGAAAATTCCCGCTGAGTTGCATTCCGAGATGCAACTTTGTAATCCGAAATGCAATTTTGTAAATTGACAATTAAATATTTGTAAGCGAAACGCAGTTTTTGTACTCGAAATGCCACTTTTGTAAACGAGATGCAGCTTTTGTAACCGAAATGCAGTCTATACAAAATGTTTTTTTCGTTGTATTATATTTTTAGAACACGCCAAACAGAGGCCAATCCTCTCTCGATTAAATTTGTAATCGGAGAATCCACCACTGTCACCTGCTTATTTACTTTCAGTACGGTGTTGGCGACCGGGTTCTGTATTTTATTTTTTGAGAAGATTAGGTTTCAGCATGATGTCCTTGGCGGCAACCTGACGGCATGCTAATTTTTCCAAAACATCTTCTCCATGATAGAAGCTGAATGTTTCGTATGGGCTGCGATTATTCAGCTTTTTTCTTTTATAAGAGTTAATGTGGTTCATCATCAGAAAAATATCTTTCTGTGTTAAATGGTCGAAGCTTGTACCTTTTGGCAAAATACGTCTTACCAGCTCATGATTGACTTCAATTGCACCTTTCTGGTAAGGACGTCCAGCATCACAGTAAAATACGTTAGTTCTGTGGCATGAGAAACCTTTTGGTGCCTTTTCGCGGTATTCTATTGCCCTTGGATTTGAGAATTCACTTCCGTTATCAGTCAAAATCACCGGAAAAAGTTTCCCAAAAAGCTCAGGACCCAGAATCCTGTCCATGGCATTGAAAATATCAATCACTGTCTGGGAGGTATTCGCATCACGCAAAAATGCAAGCATGAAACTTGATTCAACGAAATGGATTGTCAGTAAGCATTTACCACCGGCAGTTCCGATTACTGAATCCATTTGAACAACGGGTGTATCCGGATTTTTTTCAATGAAGTGTTCAAACTCTTTATAACTCCGTCCAATACGGCAGCCTTTATCAACCTTGAACTCAGGCTTTTTATAACGCTCACGGAAACGTACTTTTCTTGGGAGGTCGATGTTCCTGACATCAAAAAGGCAGGCATCAATGTAGTTATAAATTGTTTTTTCACTGCACATTAATTCATCCTCATGTTCAATATAAATCTGGTGGACTGACTGCCCCTGTCTCACAAGCGGGCTGATTATTGCGTTTAATCTGGCAATCTCTTTTTCTGAAACACACAGACCGCTTCTTGATTCAGAAATCGTATTATGTGCAGCTGTATGGGCATGCTCTGCATCATAGATTGTCTTCATTAATGTACATCTGCCAATGGCAGTACACCCATTACAAACGTATGGCGGTCTGGATCTGGCGGAACAGACCTCAAGTACAAAGTCTCTGCAGTGCTCATTACATTCTTTGCACAGCTTACAGTATGGAACAGATTTACGGACACAGTCTTTTCCGCAGATATCCTTTTTTCTGCAATTCAATCGGTTTTTACATGCATTGTACGGATATCCGGGATAACCTGTTGCAACTTCAGAAGAATATTTTTTTATTTCTCTTGAAATGGTGGTTGGGTTTTTATCCAATTCTGCTGCAATAGACTTCAAAGATTTACTATCCCGTAGATTCTTTTGAAGGGTAAGGCGTTCTTCATAGGTAAAAAATTTTGACATGGTGTCCTCCTTATCCGTCGCCAACAGCTATAGGATAAATGAAAACATCATATAAACACAACAATCTTTTGCAAGCCGGAATGCAACCATCTGGCAGATGTAACTTATTAACAAAGATTTATATTGAATTAAAATCGAAAGGGTTGCATTTCGATTTACAATTCACAATATGAAAATTCCCCATGATATGGTGCATTTTCATTTACACAGGAGGTTTCCCATGAAAGACAAACTCACTCTATTCACCAGATTTCTTTTAGACTTTATGTACTTCTCCGGCATGGTTGTCATCGTAACACTGCCGTTTAGTATCAGATTCTACGGAAAATACAACACTTACTTTGCCAACAACTATTATTCGCTTCTAGTTGTATTTTTCCTCGCCGGCATATTCGCCTTACTTATCATTCATGAGCTGCGCAAAATGTTCCGCACCGTATTGAATGACGATTGCTTTATCAGGGAAAATGTGAAAAGCCTTGAGAAAATGAGCATTTACAGCTTTTTCATCGCAGTTATTATGGCGTGCCGGCTTTTTATCTATATCACACCCGCAGTACTGGTTGTGATTCTGGTATTCGTAATCGCGGGACTGTTCAGCAAAGTGCTCGCGCAGGTATTTGATAAAGCCGTAACTTACAAACTGGAAAATGATCTGACGATATAGGAGATTGGAATGAAAAAAATAAGAATTTTAGGATTTGTAATTTTAGCATCTGTTGTATTGTGCGCCTGCGGCGAAGAGCAGGAATTGGCTGACATAAGTACCGTGGAAGGAGACGAGTATGTGGCTATTATCTGGGATGAAAGAACCTATGTGCCGTTCTGCGTGGTCTCTAAAAACGACTGCGGAACTTTAATTGGCTATGTCAATGGGGATACAAACGACAGGGTATGTGAATATAAACATTATCCATCAAACGAATGGATTGCAAATTACCTTACCATGGATGGCGGTGCAATGCTATATAAAGAGATAAATGTTACTGACATCCCCGATGGGCTGCAGTCAGAGTATGAATGGAACGATTAATTACACGTAAAATTTAGGAGGAACTTATGGCAATAGTAATCAACTTGGATGTTATGATGGCGATACGCAAAAAGAGCCTGACAGAGCTGGCAGGCGAAGTAGATATTACGCTCGCCAATCTGTCTATACTGAAAAATAACAAGGCAAAGGCGGTACGCTTTTCAACGCTTGAAGCAATCTGCAAGGCTCTGAACTGCCAGCCCGGCGATATTATACAGTATGTGGAAGATGATGAGAACTCTACCGAGTCTTGATAATAAAATTAATAGGAGGATTTAAATCATGAATAACCAACAATTTTCAACAAGTCAACACATGCAGCCACTATATACTGCAAATAATAACACACAGTCATACGGAAACCCATACGAGGCTCCGTATACAAGCCCCTATGCTCAAGCATCGCCCAATTCTTATGCGCAGAATAAAGTAAAAAACGAAACTCCCATGACCAAAAGCATGAAGAGCCAGTTTTCTTTTTTCGGACTCGCAAGCGCAGTTTATGCCGTTTTCTATGCATTCTGCTTATATAAAAATGCTTCAGGGATAACCTACCCTTTTTTCGTCGCAGGAACCCTTTGCTATTTCTTCTTCTCTATGAAAAAGCTAGGGGTTCCATTCAAAAAAGGCAGTCTTTTCTACGTGATTAGTATAATGCTTTTGGGAATCTCCAACTGCTGCACCGCTTCGCCACAGCTTCTGGTTCTGAATAAACTCGGGATTTTCCTTCTGTCATTTGTTCTGATGCTTCATACAATTTATCAGGATAATTCGTGGGGTCTGCCTAAATACCTCAGCGCGATTTTTCGTACAATATGCAGCTCCTGCGCCTGCATTTTCAGCCCCTTTATTGACATGGCTTCTTTTTTTGCTGCCAAAAAACAGGAAAAAAGCGATAAAAACAGCAAAATAATCTATATAATAATCGGTCTGGCGCTTTCCTTACCGGTGCTTGCACTGATGACCGCTCTGCTGTGCAGCGCAGATATTGTATTTCAAAATATGATAAACAGATTATTATCCTTCGATTTTGCGATTGTTGAAATAATCAAGATTGCATTGCTGATTACCGTTGTTTTTACCGCATCCTATGCCTTGCTTACTGAGCTATGCAAGAAGCGCGTAAAGGAAGCGGTTTCAGATAAGAAATTCTTTGAACCCATAATCGCAATCATCATTACCGGAATGCTGTCGATTGTTTACCTGATGTTCAGCATGATACAGATTCTGTATTTATTTATCGGGAATATGCAGCTGCCCGATGGCTACACTTATTCCGCATATGCCAGACAGGGATTTTTCCAACTCCTTGCAGTATGCATACTGAATCTGATAATTGTGCTGCTTTGCTTAAGCTTCTTCAAGGACAATATGATATTAAAAATCATTCTTACCGTTATAAGCGGCTGTACTTTTATCATGATTTTATCCAGTGCGCTCAGAATGTTCATGTATATTGAGATGTATAACCTGACTTTCCTAAGAATCTTTGTTTTATGGGCGCTTGCGGTAATCTTTCTGCTTATGACGGGAGTGACTGTATATATCTATTTCCAGCGCTTTCCGCTGTTTTTCTACAGCGTGGCGGTTACTACCGTATTTTATATAGCTTTTTCATACGCTCATCCGGATTACTGGATTGCAAGCTATAACCTCAATCCGTCGCACATTTATCAACAGGACGGAGACATGCGATACAGCTACCGCTATCTCGCCGGTCTGTCAGCGGATGCCGCGCCGGTCATATTAAATGTGGAGAAAAACCCTTATATGCAGGTTTCTCTGGAGACTATGGAAGAATATGCCGCTCTTGAAAAGCAATACGGATATGGCAGTAAGGATTTTTCTTATGATAAATATTATGATTTGCAGGAACAAATAGAAGATGCTATTCAAGATGAAAATGACCGTAGAATTTATTATTACTATAAAAATATTTATAATTCGTCTGAAAATATGCATATAAGAAGCTTTAATTTTTCTTTATTCTTTGCAGGAAAAAGCGCGGGGATATTTTAACCCCGCACCCTGCTATTCCTGTAATTCTTTACGGTGCCCCTGCATTCCAGACATGTGTATCTACTACCCAGACTTTCTTTCCGCCTGCTGCTTCATCTCCTGTAAATGCGCACATAGGAATATCAACTTCACTTCCATCGGCAAATGTATATCTCATCGTCGCCAGACCGGTTTTATCAGTGTCACTGTAACGGCTGCTTTCATCAACGCTCACTACGCCTGTCAGATTAAGAATATACTCCGCTGCGGTTTCAGGTTTTTCATACACTGTATAGTCAAAAGGTGAGTTCTCTTCTTCCATATGAGAAAGAATAGCCTCGGCAAATCCATTGTCAATATAGTCTACAAATATATGTTCACCTTCTATAAGATAAGCTTCATCAAATTCAGACTTGCTTGATATACTGTCCATAAACTGTATTGAGGTTTCTGTCAGATAGTATTTACCGTCTTTCTCAATATATTGTATTTCCTGCTTCCAGACCGTTACATGAGGGTCTGATACTATTGCGTAATACCATATCTCCGCCTTTTTCTCCCCTTCATTAATCAGGTATCTGTAATCATTGAAAAAGGGCCATGGACTCGACCACCCAAAAGAATATCCTCCTTCGGTCTTTTCCAGTAGCATATCTTCCCCATCTGCAAGCGCAGTGCTTTCATTGACATAAAGTGAGGCGATTACCTCTCCATTTCTGTCACAGAATGCCTCTGCATACTCCTGTACGAACTTATTAAGCTTATCTGATGCAGCCATATTGGGTTTATACGTCAAATTTATGTTATTTATATTTTCCGACTCATCCGTATCGGACTTTGCTTCCGGATTTATGGCAAGCCCCAACCCCACCGCTATAAGAACTGCTGCCGTCAGAACTACCGTAAGTAATGCCTTTTTACGATAAGACAATATATTACTTACTCTTTCCTTTACCTTTCTTTCACCGAAAGCAATCGGATTGCCTTGCAGCATTGGGGTTTCTGAGGATAAAGAGAGTAGCGTGCGGGAATATTTCTCTTTATTCTCCATGCCCATTTTTTTCAGTACTGCTTCGTCACATGACATCTCCATATCGTTCTCCATAAGCGAAAAAGCGAGCCATACAAAAGGGTTGAACCAGTGAATACATGCTGCTACATATGCTGCAAGCTTAATCATATAATCTTTTCTTACAATATGAATATTCTCATGCGCCAGAACATACTCTTTCTCACGCTCAGACAAATGCGGCGGCAGATAAATCTTCGGCGAGATTATTCCCATCACAAACGGCGTATCTATTCCTTCATCTTCATATATATTATCTTCTGTCCTGACTGCTTTGCTCAAAAAACGGCGTAACTTCATTGCTGATACGGCACTTCGCAGTATAAGCAGTACAACGCCAATCAGCCATATCCATGCAGCAGCGTTGATGACCGTTTGTAATCGTGGCTGTTTCGACGTTTCTGTACGGCCTGCATCCGGCGTATCTTCTGCATTCCGGGCTTCCGCTAAATTATTCACCGTAGCGCCATTATTGTATGCATCATAATTTTCTTCACGATTATTCTCATTTGCGCCGTTAATTTCTTCTATATTTTCCATAGAAATCATCTTTGTGTCCATTCGCATCAGACTGAAACTTCCGGATATGGAAACCGGACAAAGCAGCCTGAACAACACTACGCTCCACAATATATATGAAAGCAGTTTAGGCTGGCGTCTTAGCAACAGGCGCAGTGCAATTACTACTAAAATGCAGTAGCTTGCTGTAAGACTCATATTTAGTACTGTTATGAATATTCCGCTCATTATATTATCCCTCCTCATTCAATTCCTTAAAGCTGTCAATCAAATTTTTAATTTCTTCCGCCTGTTTCGCACTTAGTTTTTTGCCGCCCATGAATGCAGTCAGGAATTTAGGAATGGAACCCCCGAAGGAATCTTCTACAAATTTCCGGCTTTTATATCCGTTAAACTCTTCTTTTGAGACAAGCGAGGTAACTACCGCCTTTTCATTCTGAAAGAGTCCTCTGTCGCACAGCTTTTTTAAAACCGTATATGTAGTGGATTTTTTCCAGTTAAATTCTTCCTCGCATAACTTCACAAGCTCTGGTGAAGTAATCGGCTCTCTCTGCCAAATCAGCTCGGCAAATTTTGCTTCAAGCTCGGCAAGTTTATATTCTTTCATTATGTGTGCTCCTCTCTTTTATTAGGTACGTCTTGCCAGTCTATTCGCTATAGACTATCATTAGTCTATCACGGATAGACTCAGCTGTCAATATTTTTTATTTAAGTTTTACCAAAAATTACAGCGCAATCATATATTTGTGTTATAATGTTTCGTATGATTTATTTTCCCTTTTTAATGAAGAGACTCTTTACTTATAAGGAGTGTAAAACTCTTGTGAATAATCACCATGGAGGTAATAATAATGCGTGTTGAAACAATTACAACAGAACGTTTATATTTACGCGGATTTCAGAAAGAAGACGCTTTGTTTGCTATCGGCATTTGGAATGACCCGGAGATGGGAGAATACCTGCCGGATGAAGCAATGGTTGAGATCGACGAAGCGTACTTAAAGGAGATAGAAGAGCTGGCGGAGGATGAAGTATGCTGCTATATGATAGCTGAATTTAAGGATACACATGAAAGAATCGGAACTTGCAGCTTTATACCGAGTGAGGGCGGCAAGATTTACGACATTGCTTATTGTGTACATAAAAATTATTGGGGAAACGGATATGCCACTGAAATGGCAGGAGGAATGGTGAATTACGCAAAGGAGCACGGCGCATGTAAAGTAACCGTCAGAGTCAATAAGGATAATGCTGCCTCCAACGCGGTCGTCAAGAAAGTAGGCTTCAAAGTTATTGGTGAAAAATACTATAAAAAGCGCGGAACCGAATTAGAATTCACTGATTATTTGTATGAATTGAATTTCAGAATTGACAAGCCTGCCAATTAAAACTTGGAGGAATTATAAGATGAAAAATAATATTATTATTGCAGGTGTTCCAAGAGCAGGGAAAAGCACAATTTCCCACCGGCTTGCTAAGCAGTATGGATATCAGCATATTAGTATGGATTCAATCATAGCGGGATTTGAGAAGTGTTTCCCTGAAACAGGGGTGAATACGTATGCCGGATTGTCTTCTGTAGATACATTACACTTAATCAGCGGCAAGATGGCGCCTTTTATTCGGGCAATGTTGGACAGCGGCGAATACGATGAATTTGAACCCGGCATGGTGCTGGATATGTATCAGCTTTTGCCGGAAGATTATATGAAATATATCCATGGGGCTAATTGTGAAATTTTCTATTTTATTACATCTGATGTGACACCTGAAGAACGGTTTGCAATTCAGAAGAGATATGATACGCAAAAAGATTATACCTTTTACAAATCGGATGAAGAGCTTCGAGAAGGCGCAGTGTATATTGTAGAGCAAAGCATTTTAATGAAAGAGCAATGTCAAAAATACGGTTTGACATATTTTGAAACTGCAAAAGACAGAGAACAGACATTCAGCCGCTTTTTAGAAGATTTGGACAAACGGGGTTCCAGATAATAGAAATATAATTTATGTATTATCTTGCCATAAAATTGGTATTTATATTCGTAAAATTGAAAAATGGAGGAATATCCAATGAAAAAACAAATTTGCCTGTTTTTACTGACATTATGCCTGCTGCTGACCTCATGCGCTTCCGCAACTCCGGCGGACACGGAGCCTGTTTCGAAGCCGGACACATCCGAGGAACATCTGATGGAAACTGATACAGAAGCTGCTTCCGCTTCTGAGGAGCAGCCTGCGGAACCTGATACGGAAACTTCTTCCGCATCCGAAGATGACCAAGTACCGGAACTGTCAGAACGAGAGCGGAATTGGATCAATGATATCCGCTTTCTGCAAGAACGTTATAAAACATATCACCCTGATCCTTTCTATTTATACCCGGAGGAGGAATTTGACTGGAAGATTGACTGGCTATGCCAAAATGTTGGCAGTCTGTCGGATAATGATATCTATTTTGAACTGATGGCAATCGTTGCCGGAATGGGAGATATACATACGTATGTTTTACCATCGGACTCTCTTTATGATTACTTTTTTCCATTTGCTGTCAAATATTATGACGGCAGGCTGTATCTCACCGCCTACATTGAAGGATATGAACAACTTGAGCCATACCTGATGCGGGAAATTGTAGCCGTTAACGGTGCGGATATCAGCTATCTTGAAAGAAAATTTGAGAACATCATCAATCCAAACAATAAATGGAATAGCAAAGAAATTTTTTGTACGTACTATTTTGTTCCAGCATTTTTTGAATGGGTGGATTGCGGCAGTCAGGATAATTATACCTTTCAGATTCTGGATGAGAACCAGAAAGTGCAGTCGGTAGAAGTGCCTCTGGTGCCGTACGCAGAGTATGCTACAGCCTCAGTTGTCTATCCAGAGAACTGGCTCTCCTATACCAATGAGGATGCAGGAAACTGGACAGAATATCGTAATGGGGAAAACGGCGGATATGTCTATATAAATCTGGAGCAGCTGATCGATTTGGATGAGGCTGATTTTCTGGAGGTTTTTGAAAAAGCATCCGAACTTCTGGATGAGCATCCGGACTGCGGAAAGCTGGTAATAGACCTTCGGTATAACCCCGGAGGTTTGGAGACGCTATCTCTTGGTTCTCTGCGTAAGGGCATTAAAATCCTAAAAGAGCATTCAATCGAGCAATCATATGTACTTATCGGAGGATATACAATGTCTGCCGCCATGAATTGTATCGGTCTATTCAAGGAAGAAATGAATGCTGTCACAGTAGGCGAGCCTACCGGGCAGTTTACTTCCTTCTTCTGCTACAGCTACATCTATGAGGTTGTTCTGCCACAGTCACGGATCTCTGTTAAGATCGCTAACGGCTGGCATGATGGAAATGATTTTGCCGGAGCCGTATATGACGAGAATGGCAGTCTCTACGAGTGGGAAGATACAATCCTGCCGGATGTGTATATCCATCCGGACATTGAAGATGCCCGTCAGGGGACGACTAGCGCTCTAAAGTGGATTCTGGCGCAATAAACTAAGACGGCAAAATCAGCACTGCGGACCTAATTTTATCTGCTTTTGTAACCGAGCTTTCAGATCATTCAGGAATCTTTCATTTTCGATTACAGTAAGCATGGGACCAAAGGACATGACTTCAATTAACAGTTCGGTCTCCATATTCTGATTATAATAGATGAGGCATTCATAAGTGTCCTCATCTATTTTTGTAGTATTCTTTTCATAGTTTGCAAAATGCAACATTGCGCGTTCAAGAGCATTTCTTTTGTTGACAATGCACAGCTTGAGAGGTTCTTTATAATAAGAACGCTGAATCATCTCATCTATGTCTATAGGAGAAGATAATGTTTTCTCCATCAGCTGAACACGCCGGATACGGGAAACATTTAGAATTTCCAGCTTCATTTTTTCGCCCCTTTGAGCTTCATGCTGCAAACCTTTATTATAAGCCAGCTTGACAGGTTTAAGAGCAAGAATCCGAAATTTGTCATTTTTGACCGAGTATTCCAGACGGGCAGGGATATAGTGGTGATGTACACGCCTCCCATTCGGAGAAGTGTAATCAATGTCCACATACCGATTCTGCTTCTGTGCCTGAAGCAGAGTCCTGAAGCAGTTGCGATAATTTTCATCCTCATATGGGTCGCTGTCAGCGAACTTATCAAAATAATAAAACTGTTCCGGTCTCCAAAGCGGAGCCACAGATGCCAGCATTTTATCCAATGCTTTCAACTGCTCCTTTTCCAGAAACAAGCCCATACGAGGGTCGGACAGTAGCGCCTTAAGATAGGATTTCTCAAGGTCGGATACAGGAGTGATAAATGAGGATGAAATCTTGGAGCGGCATAGCTTTCCATCATTTTCAAATAAATTCCACGTACCATCTTCCAGCTTGGGTATTATTGAAAGTAAACTCTCTTCAAATCCTTCTTCGCAGATTAGACGGCGTATATCCTGTATTGTCAGTACATCCTGACTGCACAGCAAGTGTCTTAGAACCTGATAATAACAGCTATATATTTCCGAAAATAATTCCATAAGTGTCTCCCTTTTCAAATATCTTCCTCTATCTGATACATCCGATACATCGTCCGTAAATCCCGATAAAAACGCCGTTCCACAGATTTATCCGTACATTCTAAAGACAAAATTCTTCCTATAAAAGTTCTGATCCAAGGCAGCACCTCATTACAATCAAATACTTCAATCTCATACTGATAAACATTCCTCTCTATTCTTGTGACCGTACCGCCCCTGCCTTCACGCTTCAGACGCTCTACAATAAATTGTTCGGAAGGCTCTATAGCCTGTATTTTCATAGTCAGCTTGTTAAGATGGTGTCTGTCATTCCCCTGAAAAGATACTCCCCACAGATAGCGTCGGTTCCGGTCAAGCTGCTCCAGCAATTCCTCGTATTCCTCCGATTCACCCAAGAGAGTGACGGTTTTGACAGTATCCAGACGATAGCAGGTAAAGCGCCTGCTTTTTTTCACATATCCGCACAGAAAACGGCGGCCGCTTCTGGTGCTGATAAAGATTTGCAGGGGCGTACAGTCGGTGGTATTAAGGGTTCCGCTTTTGGAGCTTTTTATTTCCAAACGTACATCTGTCTTCTTATTCATGGCATTCAGAAGGTCAAAAAGGATTTCTTCTTCCAATGTATGTACGCAGAAGCTGTGTTTCACCCGAAAAGTCCGGTTTTGATAATCCAGCTGTTCTGAAAGGTAGTTTCCTATAATCCCAAAGTTACCTGCCATCTGATAAAACGAAAGGGCGTCCAGCATGTCCTCATTGGATTTTATCCATGTTGCAAGAGAATTGTCGATGGAAAAAACGATGGTTTTCCCGGATTTCTTTTTAATCAGCAGACCTTCTTTTTCATATGCGTTGCACTTTCGGCGGACGGTCTGGATATCGAATAGAGCCTCATATTCCTCTAGCAATGCGCTTGTTATTTCCTCCACGGTCAATTCCGCTCCGTCCTGAAGCAGATCCAGTATCAGGAAATGGAGCACAATATCGTTGTCGGTGAAGCTTTTCGTCTTCCATACCCTGAACAGAGGATTGGTGTCCAGAAGGTTACTGTCTATAGCAAGGGAAATATTGGCGCCGTTAGATACATGGTCTTTACGCACATACTCCCCAAGCCAGCTTTCCAGACGTCTCCGCTCATTGTCATAGGTCCGGGGGCTCTTGTCCTTGAATTCATCCCTGGTCTTGAAGCCATAGACAAAAAAATCACGCACATATTCTCTTGTTTTGGGAAAGCTTTTTACCAGCTCTTGAAAATCAGACATTCTAAACCTTTCTCCTTGTGAAACTCTTATCATCAGTCACGAACATATCCAAAATAAACAAAAACGGTGCTCATCGCAAGCGCAATCGCACCTTATTTTGTTTATTTTGGATATGTTCTGGTTATTGAGACAGAATCTTGCAATTTCTTCAAAAATAAATATATCACAGTTCGCAACTTTTTTGAAATGATTAACTGGAAAATGTTTCATATAATGATTTTAGTTCAACAAGAATAAGCAAAATAGCCAATTGCTAAACTACCCATTTTCGATATATTGTACAACGGACCGTTTAGAAAAGTGAGTTTTACAATTGACTAGATAAAACAAAAAAGTGAAAGGATGGAGTAAATATGTTCGTATTAAATAATGAAAAAACAAAATTTCCTGTAAAGGTATGGCTGGCGGATGAGAGTCAGCTGGAAGAGAATTGTCTGGAGCAGGCATACAATCTGTCGCAGCTTCCTTTCATACATAAATGGGTATGCCTGATGCCCGATACTCATGCGGGCAAGGGAATGCCCATCGGCGGAGTAATCGCCACCAAAGATGTAATTATCCCAAATGCGGTGGGCGTTGATATCGGATGCGGTATGGATTTTATTCCTACCAACATCCGTGTGGAGGATATAAAGGGAGTTCAGACCGGAAACGGTACTCTGATCCAGTCCATCATCGGCAGCATCATGCGGGCGATTCCTTTAAACACAGAGAGATACAAGACTCCTCAGGAGTCGGAAGTTCTGGATCGTGCGCAAAGGGAAATGGAAAAGTATGAGGAGAATGCGGAGCTGGTACCATTGATCGAGGACGGATATTTTCAGGTGGGGAGCCTGGGCGGCGGTAATCATTTTATCGAGCTTCAGGGAGATCAGGAAGGTTACCTCTGCATTATGATTCACTCCGGAAGCCGCCATCTCGGAAAGGCAATCTGTGACTACTTCCATAATAAGGCGAGAGATCTGAACAGCATGTGGTACAGCGAGGTCAAAGATGAATACCGTCTGTCTTTCCTGCCTGTCCAGTCTAAAGAAGGGCAGCAGTATATCAACTGGATGAATCTGGCTCTGGATTATGCCTTTGAGAACCGTGCCTGTATGCTGGATAAAACCTGTGCCATTGTGAAAGAGCAGATTGAAAAGCACACGGATCTCACAGTGGAATTCGGAGAGGAAATCAACTGCCATCACAACTATGCGGCATTGGAAAATCACTATGACGCCAATGTCTGGGTGCATAGAAAAGGCGCCACCAGAGTGAGGGAAGGAGAGATGGCTGTAATACCGGGAGCTATGGGTTCCTACAGCTATGTAGTGGAAGGGAAAGGAAATAAAGAGTCATTCTGCACTTCCTCCCACGGTGCAGGCAGAAGCTATTCCAGATCCGGCGCTATGCAGGCATTCAGCATAGAGCAGGTCATGGTGGATTTAAAGGAACATGATGTTGTGCTGGGAAAACGTAAGAAAAATGACGTTGCGGAGGAGTGCCGATTTGCCTATAAGGATATTGAGCAGGTTATGGCGCAGCAGCTGGATATGGTCACGCCGATAAGAAAGCTGAAGACAATAGGCGTAGTAAAAGGATGAGATTCGCAGGGTGCTTCGTTTCAATGGAGCTTGCCCGGTGCCGACCGCAGCGGAGCGAAGGCCAAATACCCCGCAGTATACTGAACTAATAAACCGATATGCTGTCAGTATAATGCGGGATATTTGGCAAGGCGCGGGTATTGGAAGTTACTTCCTACCCGGCGGTGCCGGCAGCGTGCTGTACGGTATTCCACGGATATTCCAACCAGCTTAACTTGGTGTTAAGTAAAAGCTTGTGGTGTCGAGGGTTCAAATCCCTCCCGTGTAAACGGTAGCTCAGTGGTAGAGTGCACAATATTATGGCAAGACCTGTAAAGTCTGCGGTTCGAATCCGCCCCAATCAATACTTTTATCCCGATTTCAGGTACATTCCGTATTCCTGCGGTGTTGTCAGAAGGACTTCCGATGCAGTGAAAATGTGAGTGCACCAATCAGTCTGAGACCTGAAGACTGGGGATACCGCTGATGGGAAGGAGGAACAACACTCTGCAAAAGATATCTTAAAACAGCGAAGATTTCCGTCTGCAAAGTGTCCTTTCTCCCTAAAGTCTGCTAAACCAGGATCCCGAATCAGGCTGATGAATGAGGGATATCAGTATTACCAAAACAAATTAAAATCAGGAGGAAAGATTAATGAAGTATATAATAAGAGACAACCAGGCAGGATTTGTATTTAAGAATGGGGTATTTCAGAAGATGATTACCGCGGGAACCTGGCATTTTCCAAAAATAGCGGGTTACACGGTTGTGATTGAGGAAATGCTGGATGAACTGGACTATATTGAGGTTCCCTATCAGGTACTTTCTAAGGATACTGCATTCCTTAATGCTACCATGCATGTGGAAATACCGGATGGTTCCGTAGGCTTCATCTACATGAATGGAAAACTGACATCCTTCGCGAACAGGAAGGAATACATATTCTGGAATGTGTTTGATAAGTATGAGGTCAGAATCGTGTCTATGGATGAAACACTCATAGGAGATGAAGTGACAAAGCAGATGT
>JAAUZS010000003.1 GCA_014804495.1 Lachnospiraceae bacterium | reverse complement strand
ATATTGATACAAATGGCAACATTGCTTATGGCGATGTTGCCATTTGTATATAATGATTGAATTCTATCTCTTTTAATTAAGAATATATATTAGATAAATATAAAATATATTTGACATACATCAAATGTTATGATAAACATATTATATACAGCAAACATAAAAGGAGACATACAATCATGTCCGATAAACTAAATTTTACCATAAGTAAAGACCCCTTCTGGCTTCTTGAAGCAATGGCATGCATGAACTACGTGGAATGGCTCGACAGCGATGAATGGCTCAATAAGAGCAGCGGACAGGTCAGGCGTATAAAGGAGGAATTTCTGCTTCCCTACCGAAGCTACCGCGGCGCCATGCGTACCAGACTTAAACCGGTTTTGGAGCAGTATCCTATGCTTATGAACTATGTGGATAGTTCTCCGCGGGATAAAGAAAGCCTGCGGAATTTTAATCCGCCTATGATTACTTTTCTGGAAATGATGCAGCATGTTTTAGAGGCAAAAGAACTTCCGGATGAGGAAGAACTGGAGAAAGAGCTGAACCATGCTTTTCAGCGGATACTTGATAATGGCGTAAGTAAGAATACGGATTCCGGAGCAACATCGATTCAGAATATTCAGGATGTAATGACAGCGTTGGAGAATCAGGAAAGGGAAGATGCGGACAAATTCAAGCTGCTTCGTTTGTATTCTGAGCGTCGTGAAGTAATGGAGCAGTTGTGGAGTGTTCAGGGGGCGTGCGAGGAAATTGGACGAAGCTGCCTTACGCTGGTGCAGGACCGGTTTGATGCATGTATGGAAAAATTGAGAGAACCGGGGAATTTGGAAACGTTTCTGTCCAAACTGGGCTTTAATCTTCAGTATGGAGAAAAATATTCCTGTCGTCTTACGCCTGCTATTATGCAATACAATGAGATTATGGTGCATGAGGATGAAGAAGGGGAAGGAGTGGATGATTCAGGGAGTGTCGCGCGTAGGATACGCTTTGGCATTGAACTCTTTTCATCTTATGAAATGCGCTTCTCGGACATGTTGAATGATGACAGGCTCTTAGACAGGCTGAAAGCTCTGGGAGATTCAACACGGCTTAAGATTATGCATAATCTGGTGGAAAGTCCAAGTTATTTGCAGGAACTGGCGAAGAAGCTTAAGCTGACGCCGGCAACAGTTCTGCATCACCTTGGGATTCTGATGTCGGAGGGACTGATTGAAATACAGATGACCGGAGAGAAAAAGCGCGTATATTATCAGGTAAATAAACAGGGACTTCAGGAAGTGAGCAATGGAATAATGCAGCTTGCAATGACCAGACAGGAGCGCGAGACTCAGAAAAGAGAGCAGCAGATGAAGGATATGCAGAAAAATCAGGGAGACGGACAATGGACAATATAAAAATAGAAAATTCCTATCCGTTATGGGTAACGCTCAAACGCATGTTGAAAAACGTCGCAAATCAAAATCCTAAATTGTTTTTACTATGTGGAATTTATACTGTAACGGCAGCAGTTTATCCGTTTTTTGCTGTGCTATTGCCTAAGCTTTTTTTAACCGAACTGCAAAAGGGCTCTGCTGCTATGCCGGAGCAGGTTATAAGGATTGCGGTAGGGTATTTTATCCTGGCGGGAACGGTGGGCTTTGTACAGAGATATCTTAAACATATGCCTTATTCGGAACTGTCGCTGCTCAGGCTGGACTATGTCCGGCTTGCATGTGTCAAAGTCATGGAGATGGCATATCCTAACACGGAGGACGCTCAGTTCATGCAAAAGTACGACAAGGCGTTTCTGGCTACGCAGAGCAATGATAATGGTGTGGAAGGGATTTATCATAAACTCTACGAGATGCCGGCTGTATTTCTGACTACCGCAGCGTTGGGAGTTTTTATCGGCAGATTAAGCATATGGGTACTGCTCGGACTTTTTTTAAATCTGGCAGCCGTAGTATGGATAAGCCGTAAGAGCCACAGCTTTCGCTATGAAAAAAAGGAAGAAGAAGCCGGATTAAGGCGCAAGGTCAGTTATTATAATAAGGTAACGGGCGATTTTACATATGGTAAAGACATTCGTATGTATGGACTGAAAAAGAGGNTTTTGGATAATGCGGCAGAAGAAATTTTACGCTATAAAAATCTGAANCGCATTCTGGCAGCCAAAGAATACCGTCTTGGCTTTATCGGTCTGGCGGCTGTGCTTCTGGGAGACGNTCTCACCTATGGTACGTTAATCAGCAGAACCGTCGGAGGAATGTCCATCGCCGATTTTTCNATGTATCTGACGGCGTCGCTTACTCTTTCGGTATATCTAAAGCAGGCGGCGGAACANCTCAGCTTTGTGNTNAATGAGGGGCAGTATGTNNATGAGATGTACTGCTTTCTGGATGAAGATATGGGTGAGAGAGGCGGAAAACGTCAGGCAATANAAGGAGATACATTGGAGATAGTGTTTGATGATGTAAGNTTTNGCTATCCGAATACGGAAAAATATATTTACCGTCATCTTAATCTTNGGATACAAAAAGGNGANCGNCTGGCTGTAGTGGGAATCAATGGCGCGGGAAAGAGCACANTGGTNAAGNTGATGATGGGNCTTTTTGATGTGACGGAAGGNGAAATCCGCATAAATGACATTCCTATACNGGAATTTGATAAAAAAGCGCTGTATTCAATGTTTTCAGCNGTATTTCAAGAGGTAAATATNCTGGCGTTTACAGTGCGTGAAAACGTGGCGGGCTGTCTTAATGATATTGATGATGAACGGGTAAACAAAGCACTGGAAAANGTGGGANTGANNGANGCTATAAATGCGCTGCCTGANAAGACTGANCAGATGATGTTGAAGGTAGTCGAAGAGGANGGNACNATGCTGTCCGGAGGGCAGAACCAGAAACTTGCTATAGCCANAGCNCTTTACAAAGATGCGAATATGGTCATACTGGATGANCCTACGGCAGCGCTNGATGCATTGGCNGAAGCCGAAATATATGAGAACTTCAGCAGCCTTGTAAAAGGAAAGACGGCAGTCTTCATTTCACATAGGCTTGCAAGTACACGTTTCTGNGACCACATNGCNNTGTTNNATAANGANGGTCTTAAAGAATACGGAACCCATGATGAACTGATGGAGCGCAGGGGCAGCTATTACGAGATGTTTACCGTACAGGGNANATATTATANGNAGGATNCAACGGAGAAAAGAGGAGGGGTATTANGATGAATAATGTTAANAAACTAAGGCTGTTTTTCNGGTTATCNTGGGAAACTGCTCCTTCATACATAGTCCTGCTTATTATTCAAACGGTGATGAGCGGCGNNCAGGTGGTTATGAATGTGGTNCTGCCCAAATTTCTCATTGATGAACTGACCGGAAATTGTGATTTGCGACGTTTGTCTCTGCTCGGAAGCATGGTAGTGTGTTCAAATCTGTTTTTCGCATGGTTTAACCGCTTCATGAAAAGACATATGGATGTGCAGAATCCGTATGTAAGCCAAAAGATGGAGCAGCTTCTNGGGGAAAAGATTATGAGTNTNCCNTATATNAGNNTNGAAGACCCNTATTATCTGGATTTNAAGGAGCGGGCTGCATTTGCCTTTACAAATCAGGAGGCTATGCTTAACATGATTGTGGGTCTGGCTGANCTTTTGCAGAANGGAAGCACACTGATTGGTCTGACNNTTATTATGNTAACGCTTAGTCCGGTATTNGTGGTNATACTNCTTTTGCTGGTNGGAATAATGCTTTTGCTTCAGAAAAGACTTTCCGCAAGCTTTAGAAAGATAAATGAATTGATTCTTCCAATCAATCGCAGGTATGGATATTATGTCAACCAAGCATTTTCAAATGATATGCAGAAAGATATACGTTTATATAATATGGCGGATATGCTGGGGGAGCGGATAGAATGGTATAATCGTGATATGACGAAAACTTTTGTAAGATTCCATAAGCAGGAAGGTTTCTATATGGGACTCTACAGCGCNATNAATGACCTNCAGGCGGCNGTTTCCTATGGTTATGTGGCANTAAGCGTAATTACGGATTGGTTTGGNNAACGTATCAGTCTGGGNTCTTTTACCATGTATGTCAATGCGGCGGTGCAGTTTTCTGCTAATATTACCGCTTTCGGGCAGGCTGTTATACGGCTGGGACAGCTGCTCGGCTATCTGGAGCCGTTCATGGAGCTTATGGAACTGCCTGATGAGCAGGAGATTCAGCAGGGAGTGGAATTTCACGGACCGGTGGAGAGCATCGTTTTTGAAAATGTGGATTTTACCTATCCGGGAAGTGAGAAAAAGGTGCTTAAGCAAGTCAGCTTTTCTGTGAAAAAAGGAGAAAAAATCTCCGTGGTGGGCTTAAACGGCGCAGGCAAGACGACCCTGATCAAGCTGTTATGCAGACTGTATCAGCCTCAGAGCGGAAGGATTCTTGTGAATGGCAGGGATATNATGGAATATGATTATCAATCCTATATGCGGCANGTGGCAGCNGTATTTCAGGATTACCGCCTGTTTGCCTTNAGTATAGAAGAAAATATCAGCTGTCNGGCNNNAGGTCAGGATAGNGGGACNGTAGAGAANTTAATCTCACAGGTGGGACTGTCAGAGNAAATGAAAGAACTTCCGCAGGGAATCCATACACTTTTAGGCAAGGAATATGATGAGNAAGGNACNGAGATGTCCGGCGGTCAGCANCAGAAGGTGGCAATTGCCAGAGCGTTNTATAANGATGCNTCGATGATNATATTNGANGAGCCNACCAGTGCGCTTGACCCGTTGGCGGAGGCGGAAATCTATGAGAATTTCAATGAGCTTGCGGGAGGAAAAACGGCATTTTATATTTCACACAGGATGTCTTCCAGNGTNTTTTGTGATAANNTATTNGTAATAGANGCAGGCNNNGTGGCNGATTTTGCAGAGCATNAGGAACTGATGAAGAAGGAGGNANGCCTGTACCGCAGGCTGTTCGAGGCGCAGGCACAGAACTATGCATAAATTCTTAAGAAATATGTCATTGCCATTTCCTTCCCNCTTTTGTATAATTGACATAGATTGCGCATGATTTACANTTNTCCGTAAATTCATCTGTAAATTAATCCCCATGCTATATGGAAATAGGAAAAGAGAACATATTTATGAAAGAATATATTATGAAGAGTAGAATNAAAATCAAGAAAAAGGTCGCAACAATTTCTNTAATGCTGGCTTTGGCAGTTTTTGTCTGCCTTATGTGCTGCGGCGTTATCGGAATGACTGCCTATGCTGATAAGTCGGATTTTGAAATTANCGCAGAACTGATGCCTTCAGGAGCCGCCACTTATGACGTCAGAATAACGGTAGAGAACACGGGAAAAGATTGGGAAGGAACAGCGAGGCTGACTGNTAACAGTTCTTACAGCGGCAATCTTGATTGTGTTTACGATACGGTGATTTCCCTGCCNCAGGGCAGTATGAAGCAGTTTACGGTCAAGGTGCCAAAAGACAGCTTTAACTCTTCGGGTAAAAGCGGTGATGTAAAGGTGTCTTTGATAAACCAAAACTCAAAAGTATCAGTAGAAGAGAAAGTGATTAAGCAGCTTCTGAATGACGGCGTTGATTCTCTGGCTATGGGAATACTGAGTGACGATTACTCTTCGCTTACCTATATGGATATGGGCGGAGAGAAATTATATTACTATTCTAATGATTATCCGATCAAACTGATGGAGTTAAATCAGGATAATCTGTCGGATTCATTGGATTCTTTGACCTTTCTGGTGATTGATAAGTACAATACGGGAGTCCTGACTGATGCGGAAATATCGGCTATTGAAGATTGGACTGATGACGGAGGAGTCCTGATTATAGGAACAGGAAGTTATGCTGAGGATACGCTTAGCGGATTCGATTATCTGGGGATAGAATGCAGAGAGGTCTATGAGAAGGGCGTAAACGTCAGCAAATGGAATAGTGCAAGCGGTTATGTAGACTGGTCGAAACTTAACATGGCGAATATTGTGGATACAACCGGTAGATATTACACGCAGAACCAAAGCCTTGCCATGGAGAGGGATAAAACAGACGGAGCTGTGGCAGTTCTGCCCTATTCGCTCTCGGAGCTTGGAACTCTGAAATCCGATGACTATAGTGATTACGTTACTCAGAGTGATTTTGTGTATNTNATNNTGGATGANNNCNGCATNANTCGCCANTAGNCGTTATGGAAATCAATATTCTTCAGNATATGACAGTTCATANATGNTNCGCAGAATGCTGGCTNCACTTGGNAACAGCAGCAATATTNTNAACTTCGGNNTNCTGAAATTCATTGTGATAGTCTATGTTATTCTGGTTGGTCCCGTTTTTTATTTGATTTTGCGCGCACTGAAAAAGAGAGACTTATACTGGGCGGTAGTGCCTGCNGCGGCGCTTGTGGGAATCNTTCTGGTNTTCTTTGCCGGAAGAGGTTTTGAGGTTGTCAGCACCAGGGTATATTCCGTGACGGTCTGTAATCTTTCTGATAGAAGAGATTGCAGGACTTATCTGCATTGCTTTGATGCAGGTCACAGGGAATGGAGTCTGCGTCTGGTCGAGGGTTATGAATATGCAGGTTCTCAGACAAGCTACACAGTAAGCAGTGACGATACATATCGCTATCGTATAATAAAAGAAGGGGACAGGCTGTTCTTTGGCATCAAGCCGACTGCAAGTTTTGAGGACGGTTATTTCTGTGCGGGCATGACGGCGGATGTAAGAACCGAAGGCAGCAGGATTGAGAGTGAGCTGTCCGGCAATAAACTTACTGTTCTGAGAGTTACCAATGATACAAATTACGATTTTGATTATTTTGCAGTGCTTGAAGGCGATAAGGTGCGGGTATTTAAAAATCTTGCGTCAGGAGAATCATGCAGCCTGAATAAGAAAACAGAAGTCTTTGAGTCTGCTGCTGGTGGTTATTATTACTATGATTATATGTACGATGCGCGTGAGGCCGTGAAAGCAGAGGAAATGGATAGTATCGCGGCTTTGGGAATAGGAATCTCATCAGCTTATTCACAGCTTAACGGAAACGGGACTGCAATTATAGGCTTGACGAAGAATTGGGATAAAACGGTGGATGACAGTTGCAGCGAAGTGTCGTATGGCTGTCTTTACATGATACAATATTAAATCTACGCCTGCGGCCTAAAGTTTGCAGGCTTAGAGAAAGGCATGGTTATCAGAATGCTCTATATCAATGATTTAACAAAAAATTACGGCTCTTTTACAGCAGTCAATCATTTGACGCTGCATATTCCCGCAGGGGATTTATTTGGGTTTGTGGGCCCGAATGGTGCGGGCAAGACTACCACGATTCGCATAGTCTGCGGTCTGCTCAAGGCAAGCGGCGGCTCAGTGCGGATTGGTAGCACATCGGCTCCCGTGGGAAGTAAAGAAATGAAGCGCATGATTGGTTATGTACCGGACTTTTTCGGGGTATATGATAATCTGAAGGTGCGGGAGTATATGGATTTATATGGCTCTATGTA
Organism: Lachnospiraceae bacterium; assembly: GCA_014804495.1. Taxonomy (GTDB): domain Bacteria; phylum Bacillota; class Clostridia; order Lachnospirales; family Lachnospiraceae; genus UBA3282. The sequence goes on along the minus strand of JAAUZS010000003.1, from coordinate 34,296 downwards.
TGGGATGTACTCAAGAGACATTGCCAAGCTTTCGGATGATTTGCTGGAGCTTGTCAATCTTTCCGATAAGAAGGAAGTCTATGTGGATACGCTTTCCCGCGGTATGAAGCAGCGTCTGTGCGTGGCAAGGGCATTGCTCCATAATCCAAAACTGTTGATCTTAGACGAACCCAGTTCCGGACTTGACCCAAGAGCCAGAGTAGAGATGAAGGAGCTCCTTAAAAATCTTCATTCTATGGGAATTACCATCGTAATAAGTTCACATATTCTTTCGGAGCTTTCCGAGATGTGTACCAGTATCGGCATCATGAATCATGGGAATCTGGTGAGCGCCGGACGGATCGAGGATATCATGCAGCATCTTGCAGGCGGGAAACGCATTCATATCCGCATTGTTTCCGATATGGAGAATGCTGTGAGAATTATGAAAGAACAGGCTCATGTCAAAGTGGAGTCTGTCAGGGAGAATGAAATGATTATCTCATACGGAGGTCCTGATGAGGAAATATGCAGACTTATAGGACAGTTGATTCAGAATAATGTGATTCTGACGGACTTCCACAGGGAGGAAGGCAGTCTGGAATCGCTGTTTATGCAGTTGACGGGAGGTGGCGCACAGTGAAGATAAGATTGAATCCGATTGTAAAAAAGGATTTTCAGGTAGCGGCGCGCAGTATGCGCTTAAGCTGGGGATTGTTTGCTTATGAGGGCATGCTGACAATAACGTTTCTGCTGGCGTTGGCTGTCATACAGGAGATAAATGATAATATTTACGGTGACGGTAATATCTACAGCTCGCTGATATATCTGTTTCCGGCGCTGGCGGTGGCGCAGTTATGCCTTGTTGCATTAATTGTTCCTATCATTACGTCTTCATCCATATCGGGAGAGAAAGAACGCCAGACTTTTGATATTATGCTTACTACATGTATGTCTCCTTTTTCCATAGTATTTGGAAAAGTAGCCTCTGCCGTAATGCGTATTTTGTTTTATGTAGCGGCAGGAATGCCGATTATGGCGCTTCCGTTTGTAGTGGGAGGCTTAAGCTGGAGCAGTCTGTTTTATTTTCTGCTTGTAGTTATCCTGATATCAGTGCTTTCAGGAAGTATCGGCATTTTTTGTTCTTCCGTAAGCCGAAGGTCGATAACAGCTGTTATATTATCGTTTGTATTCTATTTTGTTATTTATATATTGACGTTCTTTCCGGCTCTGATAATCGGTTTATGGGGCTGGTATGACGGAAACGCAGGAGAATCATTGTTGATTTTGCTGTTCAATCCCTTCGTGTTTTTTGAGGAATTTTTCATGCACATTATGTCAGGTGAGAGTGTTTTCGGCAGCTCTGACTGGACTTCTAATTTTTCGCGCAGCGATGTCGGCATACTGACATATACTCTGGCACGCGGAAAGCTGTGGCTGTTTGTGTCGGCGGCATGTCTGCTTTTATTGTCGTTTTTGTTTATGTTTGCGGCTGCATGGAAGGTAAACCCTATGCATACTGTATCAAAAAGAAAAAAAGTTAAAAACAGGGTGTAGTGCCTAAGCAGTTAAAGTCATATAGGAGAAATTGATGGAACAAAAGGAATTTCTAAAAAGAATAAATGAATGCCGCCGCAGGCTGAATCTGGCGGGATTCTTAAATAAAGCTGTGTTTGCGTTATGCGTCGGAGCCGGAGCGGGAATCCTGTTTCAGGCGGTGGCGTTGATAACGCCGCTGTATTATGCCAATCTCTATACCGGACTGGCATTGCTGCTTGCCGTGATTGCAGCTGTAGCAGCAGCCTGTGTTAAACGCATTGGCATGAAGCAGGCTGCCCTGGCGATGGACGGCTTTGGATTCGGAGAGCGGATTATTACGGCCTATGAGCATCTTGGCGAAGATGGGGTATTGATAAAACTTCAGCGTGAGGACGCCATGAGGAAGCTTGATGCGAATAAGGAAAAGATTCGCATACCACTGCTGCCTTCATGGAAAAAGAACGTCGTGTTTCTGGGATTGTCAGCAATTCTGATAGGGTTGGCGCTGACTCCGTCCGTTGCTAAGGATCGTGCCATAGAACTTCATAAAATCAGGGAAGAAGCACGTGATAAGGCGGAAGAGATAGAGGATGCCGTGGAGGAGTTAAAGCAGCTTATGCAGGAGGACCTTGCGCCTGAACAGCAGGCGTCGATACAGGAAATGATAGAGAGTCTGGAATCTTCCATATCGGAGTTTCAGCAGGCGTCTTCCACGGAAGCCATGAGCGCAGCCGGTGATAAGCTGAATTACAAATATAATGATGTAAGCAGTCAGCTGTCAGAGCTTGCTAAGAGCCTGGAAAACGGTGCGGAAGTTTCCGCCGTGACAGCGCAGTCCATGCAGGCTATGGCAAAAAAGATGCAGGAAATGAGCGGAATGGAATCATCTGGAGGAAACAGTCTCGCTTATAATAATCAGGGCAGCGGCGATGGTCAGGGCGGAGAAAGCGGACAAGGCGGCGAAAACAATCAAAATGGCGGTGACAGTCAAAATGGTAATAACGGTCAGGATGACGGAGCTGGCCAGAACGGTCAAGGTAGTGGAGACGGACAGGGAAGTGAAGACGATCAGTCAGGAGGTGACGGTTCGGGCGGCGAAAACGGACAAGGCAGCAACGGTCAGGGCAGCGGAAGCAGCGATGGAGGCTCAGGGAGCGGAAGAGGAACCGGAGGCAGCGACACGCCTCATGATTATGTCAGTGTCCCGAATGACATTGCCGATAGCGAAAATCTTACAGGCAGTTCCGTGGACCATGACGCCTCAGAGTTCTTTCGTGCGCCGAACGGTTTAAGCTGGGAAGGAGAACATATTTCCCATGAAGCTGTCATCGGAAGCTACGAACAGAATGCATATGAGGGCATTGCAGCAGGGAAATATCCAAGCGGCATGGAAGATGTGATTAAGGAATATTTTTCAAGTTTTAATTGATGAAACATTTTGTCAAACATAGCTTATATTATTATGCCTCTATTATTCGATAACGTAGTTGTACAATATAGACAATATCATAAGCAGGGTGCTATGGAGCCGTAGTCCACTGAAAGTGGACTTGTAGTTTTGCGAGGTCTTATCGAGCTTACTACCGCTACGAGCGACAATGCAGCGCAAGCGTGCCCTGCGTTGATTTGTCTATATTGTACAACGGATGTCTTGAGAAAGGAGAATTATTAATATGAATGAACTGGATAAAAGCAGATTGCAGGATCCGCAATATATGGCGCAGCGGATTGCAGCCTGTGAAGCGGAGATTCAAAAAGGAATAATCGGGCAGCGTGAAATTATAAGACAGGTCATGCTTGCCATGCTTACGGGAGGAAATGTACTTTTGGAAGGTATGCCGGGTCTTGGAAAGACCAGACTTGTCAATACCATAGGAAAAGTCTTTGACCTGTCCTTTAAAAGGATTCAGTTTACTCCTGACCTGATGCCGGGCGATGTGACCGGTACGAATATTATAGTCAAGAATGAGCAGGGCAGCGCATTTTCTTTTGAGCGTGGACCGATTTTTGCCAATCTGATTCTGGCGGATGAAATCAACCGTGCCACGCCCAAGACGCAGTCAGCGCTGCTTGAGGCAATGCAGGAACATACCGTGACAGTGGGGAATGACAGTCATGCGCTTGCTGAGCCGTTTTTTGTGCTGGCTACCCAGAATCCGATTGAGAATGAGGGAACATACCCTTTGCCGGAGGCACAGCTTGACCGCTTTATGTTCAAGATTCTGGTTCGTTTTCCTTCCAAGGCTGAACTTATGGGTATCGTTGCCCTGACGGAAGGTAATCGGGCGCCCGTCATAGAGAAGCAGATGGATGGCGAAGGACTTCTGGCGGCAAGAGCTTTGGTGAATCAGGTTCCCATAGCCGATGCGGTCATGGATTATATATTGGAGATAGTCATGGAAACTCATGCCGCGAACCCTCATATAAGGGAGGGCGCAAGTCCCAGAGCGGCTCAAAGCCTGATTCGCGCAGCAAGGGCAAAGGCGTTTCTGGAAGGACGTTTTAATGTTTCCTTTCAGGATGTGGCTGAAACGGCGTTTCCGGTACTCAGACACCGTATCATACTCAGCTTTGACGCAATCAGCGAAGGCGTGACCGAGGATGACATCATTAAGAAGATTCTGGCTGACAAAAGCAGTAAATGAGAATGGGAGTAAATGTGTAATATGATACTTGATGCCGGATTTTTTGATACCTTATCCAGATTACGGATTGCTATGGGGCATAAGTCGTCGATGAATCTTACGGGGAACCGCAAATCCATGCAGAAGGGTTCTTCTACGGAATTTTCCGATTTCAGGGAGTATATGCCCGGAGACGATATACGCCGTATTGACTGGAATGCTTACGGTCGGCTGGACAGGTTCTATGTGAAGGAATATATGGAGGAAAAGGAAGCGGTTGTTTCCGTTTTGATTGATACCAGTTCTTCCATGAATTATGGCATGAAAAAAAAGAGCGTACTTGCCTGTATGCTGGCGGCGGCTTTTTCCTATATCGGGCTTAACAATATGGACAGGGTAGTGGTATACGATATGCAAAGGATGCAGACGCCTTTCGTGGCCGGCAGCGGAAGAAAGGTACTGTCGCGGCTGACAGACTGGCTGGAACGGCTTAACTTTGACGGAAAGGTTGACATAAATGAAGCGATAAGACAGCTTCCGGCAAAGGGGCAGGGCGTGACCATTGTAATCAGCGACTTTTGGCAGGAGTCGTTTCTGGCGGAAGGACAGGATACTGTGGAGAAGCTGCTGCGGTTTCTGGATTACCGCAGGCAGAAGGCCGTATTACTGCATGTGCTGGCAGGTGAGGAACTGTCTGTAGAGCTTACGGGCACACGGAATTTAATCGATATGGAAGAGCATAGCGCTCTGCGCCTTACACTGGAGGATTCAAGCATCCGTGTATATGAGAAAGCGCTGCAGGACTTCATTATGAGACTTAAACGGGAATGCGCCAGGGCGGGGGCGTTCTATGCGGTATGTAACACACAGACTTCATTTTATCAATTGATTTTTCAGGACTTAAGGATGCTATATGATATTTGAGAGCTTATGGCCGCTGCTTTTTCTTGCAGCGGTTCCGATTATTATAATTTTATATCTGTTAAGACCAAAGGGAGTGGATTACCTGATATCTTCCAATCTGCTCTGGCAGAAGCTTCTAAGGAATGAGCAGTCGAAAACATTCTTTGAGAAATTTGTGCACAATATTCTTATGTATCTGCAGATTTTGGTTACCGTACTGCTCATCGTGGCGTTAATGTCCCCTTTTATTAAGGTGAACGGCAGTGGAGGCGGCAGGAATATACTGCTTATAGATACCAGCGGAAGTATGCAGCATACCGGAGCGTCAGGGAAAAGCCGTCTGGATGAGGCGGTAGAGCAGGCATGTGATTATGTGCGCGCAGCACAGGATATGCAGTTTAGTATTATGACGGTGGATGAAACGGGCGCTGAGATCTGGGCAGTGGATATTACGGATGCAGACAGTCTGGTGCAGACTCTGAGAGGCCTTAAGTGCAGCGACAGCGGCGGGAATCTTGCATTGGCGCAGGAAAACATAGATATGCTTATGGGAGATACCGTAGAAACGTCCGCTAATCTTATTGTATTCACTGACGGGGACGGCGCGTCAGGGTTTGATGAGCTGCGATGCAGTGCCGGAAAAGAGCTTCATGTAGTAGGTGAGGCTGTTTTTAATGTGGCTAATGAATATACGGTATTTTCCGAGCGGGAAGACGGCTTCTATGATGTAATGGTCAGCATGACCAATTACAGTGACGAGGAGGTTTCTTTTGATGTCAGTCTGTATGATGACGGCGAGAAGCTCATTGCGCTTGCCGGCATGAGTCTTAATCCTTCCGAGAGTAAGGTATGTCTGTTTGAACATGTGGATTGGCAGGGACAGACGCTCGTCTCACGTATTGACGGAATTTCCTTCCCCGGCGGCTCTCATGACAGCCTGGCGCAGGATAATGTTTCACAGACGTTAAAAGGCCGGAGAAATCAGATTAACGGTCTGCTTGTAGGAAGCGGAAACACCTTTATTGAAAAAGCATACATGGCAGTGACGGGGCAGAGTATCACCAAATCCGAGACGGATTCTGCGGCAAGATATGAGATAGATGATGTAACAGGCATGGTGAAAAATGATGATGGCTACAATGTGGTAATCTATGACGCGGGTCAGAAGCTTAGGGCAGTGGGCGTCAACCGCCTGATTTTCGGAGATGCCGGCAATGAATCCATAGAGAAATTGGAAAACGTAGTGTTAGATATGACGAATTGTAACTTAACTGTCGGTTTGTCAGGTTTTACCATAGGGGTGAATACCGCTTATTGCTTTGAGCTGCCGGAAGGCGCAGAGAGTTTCTTAGAGTACAATGGTAAATGTGTAGGTTACTATAGGGAGATTGAAGGCAATAAAGAAGTCGTAGTGGGATTTGATATAAGGGAGTCTGATTTCCCACTGCGGGCGGAATTTCCTATTTTTCTTGCTAACGCTATGCTTTATCTTTCAGATACTTCATGGCTTGCGGCCAATGTCTATTATGCAGGCGAGGAGATTGCCCTGCAGCCTTGGGCTGAGCCGGACAGAAGTATGTTTGAAAGCCGTCCGGATAAGGCGGGGATTTATCAGGTTGGGAATGATGACTATCAGGAGTCATATGTGGTACGTTTTCAGACCGATACAGAGTCGGATGGGCGAAAAGTGGCGCAGTCTGTCAATGATTCGTCTGAATTGCAGATGCAGAAAGTGAAGCGGACACTCAGGAATGTATTTTTAGTGCTGGCATTAGCGCTTCTGATTGTGGAATGGATTATATATGTGCGTAAAATGCGCTATCGGGGCAAGTTTTATCTGATAGTGAGAGGTCTTGTGCTCCTTTGTTTGATTCTTGCGGTTTTAGGCATAAGCATACGCGTAGGCAGCAGCCGCACGGCTACTGTTTTTGTGGTAGACCTATCTAACAGTAATGAGGAACATCTGGAGGAAGTGGAAAACTATCTGCGGGAGACTGTAGATAAAATGCCTTCCGGTAATGTGTATGGTATTGTGACTTTTGGAAAAAACACTCTGGTAGAACAATTTCTGACTTCGGATGGTCATTATGGAGGTTTGATGACGATTCCCGAGAAGACAGCGACTAATTTTGAGGATGCTCTCTCTAAAGCGCTGACGATGATTCCGGGAGACTATAGCAAGAGACTGGTAGTGCTTACTGACGGAAAGGAAACCAGAGGAGACATTAACAACATGGCGCAGGCTGTGTCATCCGGTCAGGTGGAGCTTCTGACACTGATGTATGATGACGAGGAGAAAGACGATGCTTATATTGACAGTGTAACGCTTCCGTCTTATCTGCATCCGGGTGATAAGTATTCCATAACTGTGATGGTGGAGAGTAATTATGACACCGATGCAGTCATAACGATTTATAACGGGAGCAGTCAGACAGAGGCTGATAGTGTGCATCTGAATAAGGGAAGCAACCGTTTCGTATTCAGCGGACAGGTTGGTACGGATGCGGATGGTGGTTCAATGGAGAATCTGCGTGTACAGGTGCAGGCACAGGGAGATACCTGTCCCGAAAATGATTTCTTCAGCGCTTATTCCGTTGTAGAATCGCCGCCACGTATACTTGTTATCTCCGGATTAAATAGTGATGTATCGGGATTTGCTTCCGTATTGAATGCGGCAGGCTGTGATTACAGTGTGGTTTCTGCATTGAACGCACCTGATACAATAAATGGAATGTTGGATTATAAGACCATTATTCTGGCGGATACCTACATTGACGACCTGCCTTCCGGATTTTTAAACAATCTGGAAACATACGTGAAAGATTACGGCTGCGGTTTTATCTGCTGCGGTGGTGAGGACAGCTTCGCCCTTGGAGGATACAGGGATACGGTGTTAGAGACCGTGCTGCCGGTGAATATGCAGCTAAAGGGCGTGAACGAGATGCCTTCCATGGCGATGGTCATGGTCATAGACCATTCGGGGAGTATGCTCAGTGAAGCTGACGGCGTAGGAATGAGTAATCTGGATATTGCCATAAAGTCCGCTGCCGTGGCGGTGGATAATCTGCGTTCTGAGGATTATGTGGGCGTACTTACTTTTGATGATAAATACGAGTGGCAGGTGGAAATAACGAAAGCCGATGATAAATCGGAGATTAAGGATGCAGTTAAGAGTATTAAAGAGGGCGGAGGAACTACCATAAAACCGGCGGTTCAGGAGGCGTACAGGGCTATTTCACAGTGCGATGCGTCTATTAAGCATGTGGTGCTTCTGACAGACGGTATGGGGGAAACTACTGATTTCAGTGACGTGATAAAGGCATATTCTGACAGCGGAATCACGCTGTCTACAGTGGCTGTAGGAACCGGTTCGGATGCGAAGCTCCTTGAACATCTGGCAGAAAGCTGCGGCGGTAGATATTATTATTCCGATATATTCAGCGACATTCCCAGGATTTTCGCACAGGAAGTATTTCTGGGAGGAGACAGCTATATTCAGAATGGGACGTTCTCACTATCCGTTATGGGTGGGCATGAACTGACCAGCAATCTGTTTGTTGACGGCTGGCCGATAATATACGGATATATTTCAGCTTCACCCAAGACTGCTTCCAGTACCGTTATTAAGTCGGCGGAAAAGGANGATCCGATTCTTACCGTATGGCAGTATGGACTGGGAAGGACTGTTGCATGGAACTGTGATGTCTCAGGGGAATGGAGCGGCGGCTTCGCCGGAAAAGAAGATTATGTTCAGATGTGGAAGCGGATAGTAGACTACTCTACNGGAAATGTCAGCATGGGCGATGACAGTGTGAATGTNGTGACNGTGGGCGAATTTACGGAAGTGGTCTACCAGACGCAGGATTATGNCAGNGAAACGGAAGTTTATGTAACGCTTATCGACCCACAGGGCGATTCCAGAGAGGAGAAGCTGCACGCCACGGCGCCGGGCAAATATGAAGCGGAGCTTTCCACTCCTCAGACCGGGTTGTATCACTTCAATATACGAAAGACACAGGGCGATGAGATTCAAAGTTATATGACGACNGCCGCAGCGGTGCAGTTTGCAGATGAATACAAATTTGACGTAAGCACGGCTTCNTATCTGAGATTTGCGGAACAATACGGACGCATTATTACGAAGGATGATTCCGTCTGGACCCGTCTGAAAACGGAGGCAGGGGAGAGATATCCCCTCGCAAGCCTGCTTATCGCGCTTTCGATTTGTTTATTTATGGCGGACGTGGCTATGAGACGTTTCCAATATGCNCCGAAAAGNCCGGCATGGCTTCCGNCCATAGACAAAATGNGCGCTAAGAGAGCTGAGAAAACAAAAGAATCCATGGAATATCTGCCAGGCGGAGGCATGGAAAACATAAGCATGGGAAATGAAATNATTAAGACAGATATTCCGGATACAGAAAATTCTNTTAAAGAAGTAAAATCGGTTAAAAAGAAACCAAAACAAACAAAACAGTCGGAGCAGGCATTAGATACCTCACAACTGTTAAAGAAAAAAGACGACAGGAACATTCGGTAGTCATGAACATTCTATGATAACCAATGTTGACACAGCTTTCTGCGATTGTTAGAATATTAGTATAGTCAGGAATTTTGTAAAGTACAGGGAGGTAATACTTATGTACCATTGCCATATTCATTTTTATTTGGTCGGTTGCCGGTGCAGCGCGTTTGAAGAGATTAAGAAGATGCCGCCGCTTGAACGTTTCACACATGAATTTATGGAAAGTGATGTGCCTGCGGAAACATTAACTGCCGATGCGGATGTAATTTTGGCTTATTTNAATGGTGAAGATGTAAAGGAAACTGTTCGGACTCTTGTGTCAGGCAAAAAGAAGGGTGCCGAGCTTATTCTGATTGCGGATAAAAANGAAACTCCGGATAAAGATGTGCTTGCAGAAATCAAGGATATATGGTNGTTGCCGATGTCAGATGATGAAATACGTTTTCGGTTCACAAGATGGCAGCAGGCATATAAGATAAGCTGGGACTTATGGAAGAATGAGCAATATCTTGAAACGATTATTAACGGAAGCCCGAGTCTTATCTGGTTTAAGGATAAAGACGGTATACATAAAAAGGTGAATGACAGTTTCTGNAANATGGTAGGTAAGACCAAAAAGCAGATAGAAGGACGTGANCATGCATATATCTGGAACGTTGATGCNGACGACCCGGCCTGCACGGAATCGGATAATGANGTCATGAGNAAGAAACAGACCTGTATATCCGAAGAAATAATTAAGACAGGCGANGGTATGAAAACACTTTCCACTTATAAATCTCCGCTTTTTGACATCGACGGAAGCATAATGGGAACAGTGGGCATAGGAATNGATGTGACTCAGGAGCGTGCTTATAAAAAGGAGATACTGAAAAAGAACAGGACTCTGGAAAGGATTTTCACCACCATAGACTGCGGAGTGATACGGCATACATTGGATGGAGATATACTCAGCATAAACAGAGCCGCGCTTAAGATNNTNGGATATGAATCAAAAGAGGAATTGATGGCGGACGGGTTTAAGATGGTTGCCCCGACCGTNGTGGAAAAAGATAGGAAAAAGCTTTATGACAGGATAATGACGCTTAAAAACGAAGGNGACAGCGTTGGCGTGAACTACAGCGTAATGCACAAGGATGGGGAAATTGTGCATATCGTGGGCGATGTCAAACTCCAAATGGAAAACGGAGAATTGATTTATCANCGTTTTCTTCTGGATTGTACTGCCCAGAGGCTTCAGGAAAAAAGGAAAGAGATGCANCATGTGGAATTAGTCCATGCGCTTAGNATAGATTACAGTCTNGTGTGCTTTTTTGATTTGGATACGGGTATGGGNGAACTGCTTCAGAACGATGGAACTAACGGAGNGGCGATAGATTCCATTTTTAGCGGTGANATACACTTGANAGAAAGTTTAGGGCGCTATATACGGGAGATTGTATGTGAGGATGACAGGGAAATGNTGATACAGGATTTATCCCTGGAAAAGCTGNAGGCAGAATTTGCGGAGAAGAAAATTTATTANATATANTACCGGGCGCTCATGGACGNTAAAGAGACNTATTTCCAGATGAAACTGGTATGCACGGGAACGTGGGAGGAAAAACAGGGAATTGTCATGGGAATACTCTGTATCGACGANGAGATGCGCAAGGATATGGAGAAGAGGGATTTGCTTGAGGCGGCGCTTCTACAGGCGAATCAGGCAAGTAAGGCGAAGAGTACATTCCTTTCCAATATGTCGCACGATATCCGTACTCCGATGAATGCCATTGTCGGATTTACTAATCTGGCAATCGCTCATATAGACAATACGCCTCAGGTGGAAGAGTATCTGGGGAAGATTATGACGTCGGGAAATCATTTGCTCAGACTGATCAACAATGTTTTGGATATGAGCCGCATTGAGAGCGGTAAGGTGCAGTTAGAAGAGAAGCCNAGNAATCTGAAAGANATTTTNAANGGACTGCGAAGTATTTTACAGGCGGATATCAATGCCAAACATATGAANCTTAATATTGATACAAAGAACGTCGCAAACGTAAATGTTTATTGCGATGTACTGCGTCTGAATCAGGTNCTTTTAAATCTGATCAGTAATTCTGTCAAGTATACGAATAACGGCGGCACTGTCAGCGTGAAGGTTGCGGAAAAAGACGGAGCGCCGTCGGGTTATGCCAATTATGAATTCTGNATCGAGGATAACGGAATAGGNATGAGCGAGGAATTTGTGGCNCATATTTTCGAGCCGTTTGAGAGAGAAAAAAATACTACGCTCAGCGGAATACAGGGAACAGGTCTTGGAATGGCAATTACCAAAAATATCGTAGATATGATGGGCGGCACAATCAGTGTTAAAAGTGAACAGGGCGTAGGCACGGAGTTTACTCTATGTTTAATGTTCCGTCTTTATTCGGAAGAGGTAAAACAGCAGGATGCGTTGAGAGCCGATAGCGCCGCTTCNTCTCATAAGACNCGTACAGGACGTATTTTACTGGCGGAGGATGTCGANCTGAATCAAGAGGTTGCCGTGGCGATCTTAGGCGACGCCGGATTTGAAACNGAAGTTGCGGAAAATGGACAGGTTGCCGTGGATATGCTAAAGAAATCAGAACCGGGATACTATCAGCTGGTGCTGATGGATGTTCAGATGCCTGTGATGAACGGTTATGAGGCGGCTAAGCAAATCCGCCGTCTTGAGAATAAGGAACTGGCGTCAATACCGATTATAGCGATGACAGCCAATGCCTTTGAGGAAGACAGGCGTGAGGCTGAAAAATGCGGAATGAACGGACATATAGCCAAACCGATTGACGTTGAAAATCTGTTTGCGACCTTGGATAAGATATTGTGCTAATCTGTTTCTGCATAAAACTATATTGGGAAGGGAAGGTTACTATGACACATAAGGAGAAGGCGGAAAAACTGCTTAATCAGCAGTATCACTGTTCGCAGGCGTTGTTTGGGGCGTTTGCGGAAGATTTGGGAATGGATTTAAAAACCGCGTTTAAGATCAGCACATGTTTTGGAGGCGGAATGCGGCAGGGCGGAACCTGCGGCTGTATAACGGCTTCATTGCTGGTGCTTGGGATGACGCTGGGGTTTTATGATTCCCAGGACCGAGAGCTGGAGATATACGGAAATAAGAAAACGGATGAGTTCATAAAGCGCTTCACGGAAAAAATGGAGGGCGAAATAAACTGCCGTGAAATTTTGGGCAAAGATATATCCAAGCCGGATGAAGTCGCAATAATACGTAAAGAAGGACTCATTCTGAAGAAATGCCCAAGGGCGATCAATATAAGCATCGATATACTTGAGGACATGCTTGCAGACGTTCTTAAAGATGTGAAGGAAAGCAGTTTCGACCCGGAGGACATTCCTGTAGGTGAAGACTTGCAGGTGCTGCTAAAGCAATTGAATAAAAAGAACCGTTTCAGACGGAATGTNAATAATCTTCTGCATTCTTCCGAAAAGAAAATAGCGTTTATCCAGTTTGATATCCGCAAGTTTAAGATTATCAATGATCTGTATGGGGAAAAATTCGGAGATGAGATATTGGACTTCGTCAAAAGCCGGATGGGCGAGGTGTGCAGGGAAGACCAGTTTTTTGTAAANCTGCGCAGCGATGTGTTCATGGTAGTGACGGAATATGACGAGGAAAAAGAGATAACAGANCTTATACATAGATTGGATGAGAAAATAAACAATTATAAGGGCGTGAAGCTCTATATGGTTTATGGCGTGTATATGGTGGAAGACAAGAACATGGAGCAGCGCCAGATGCAGGATAGGGCGTCAATGGCCAGAAAGGCGGCCAAAAATAATGTNCTCNATAANATTCTGTTTTATAAGGAGCAATTCAAGGATTCNCTGTATAACAGAAAATTTATNGAAGAAAACATGCAGGCAGCGATTACGGAAAGACAGTTCATGATGTATCTGCAGCCCAAGTACAGCATTGCCCGGAATGAAATCATAGGNGCAGAGGCTTTGGTAAGGTGGCGGAATCCGGAGCGNGGAATGATATATCCGGACCAATTCATTCCNGTTATCGAGGAAAATGGATTTATCAAGAAGGTAGATTATTACATATGGGAAGAGGCATGCCGCTTTATAAAGAAATGTCAGGATATAGGAATAACGACCTGTCCGATATCTGTCAATGTATCAAGAATCCATCTGCGGGATAATGAATGTATACAGGTGCTTGACGATATGATAGACAGAAACGNAATCCCTAAGAAAATGCTGGAATTGGAGATAACGGAAACGGCCGGCGGACAAGAGGTAAGCAAGAAGGCAATGCAGCTTAAAGAAGAGGGATATACCTTGTTAATGGATGATTTCGGCAGCGGTTATTCTTCTCTGGACATTCTTCTGGAGACTCCTTTCGATGTCATCAANCTGGATAAAAAATTTATGGAAAATATGATGATATCGGGTAAGGGAAGACTTATTCTGGAACAGATTGTTTCTATGGTCAATAAGCTTGAACTGGGACTTCTGGCGGAAGGCGTAGAGACAAAGGAGCAGACCGAACTGTTGCAAAGCATGGGATGCGATCAGGTGCAGGGGTATTATTATGCCAAGCCCATGCCGGCGGAAGAATTCTTTGAACTTTTGAAAAATGCACAATGACATACAATGTGTTTGAATCACGTTTTGCGACATTATTTGTGCATAGCAACAAAACAATTGCGACGTTTTGATAAAATTGGACAATTTTGTTGAATTTTCCAGATTTTTTTTAAGATTTTTTGGAAAATTTATTGACAATTATAATGTTTTTTAATATTATGTAAAGCAGTGGAGAGTATAATTTAAGGCGGAGGAAGGCGCGTATGAATACAGACAAACTAAAGATTCTGATTGTTGATGATGAAGAAGTAAACAGAGAAATACTCAAAGAGATGTTCAGAAGCACGAAGTATGAGCTTTTCGAGGCGGAAAACGGTGAAGCCGCAACGCATATTATTAAAGATAACCCGGATCTTTCGCTGGTTCTGCTGGACATTGTAATGCCCGTCATGGATGGNTTCGGCGTGCTTGAGTTTATGCATGAAAATAAGATGTTGGATACGATTCCGGTTATATTGATTACCAGTGAAGATGCTCTGGACAGTGAAGATCAGGCATATTCATACGGTGTAATGGATGTTATACATAANCCGTTCTATCCGCATATAGTAAAAAGAAGAAGTAAAAATATTATTGAACTGTATCAGAATAAAAATAACATGGAGATACGCCTGAAAGANCAGGAAGAAGAAATCAGGGCNCAGGAGAAGGANATCCGTTCCAATAACGAGTTCATGATTGAAATGCTCAGCTCGGTTGTTGAGGCCAGAAGCGCAGANTCGGGTGAACATACNAGACGNATTAAATATTTTACAAGNATNATGNTGAAATACCTTANGAAGTATTTCCCGAANTANNNAATNACNCCNGAACAGNNNGATTTGATNTGTCAGGGCNTCNNCNCTGCATGATATNGGNAANATAGGNATTCCGGATGCTATNNTNNTNAAGCCGGGACGNCTNACNCCGGAAGAATTTGAAATCATGAAAACCCATTCAACCATCGGAAGCGAAATTCTGGAAAAGAGCTTCAAAAATAGGGAAACGGAATTTTACAGATATAGTTATGATATCTGCCGTTATCACCATGAGAGATGGGACGGTAAAGGGTATCCCGATCATCTGGCGGGAGAAGAAATTCCAATCTACACGCAGGTGGTTGCCATTGCGGATGTTTATGACGCATTAGTAAGTCCCAGAGTATATAAGAGCGCATATGCTAACAGCATGGCATATGAGATGATCATGAATGGAGAATGCGGACAGTTCGCACCCGATGTACTTGAATGTTTTGGGCTGGCTAAACAGGATTTCTTCAATATNGTAGAAGTAATTAAGATGTTCGATTTTACCTGATGTAACATGTAATAGGCAGCAAAAGCGTAAAATGTTTTTTGTTGCCTTTATTATGAATTTTTGCAGGGAGGAATATCGATGGAGGAATGGAGTGAAAACGCCTCATTTCCGGTGGAAGATGCGCTGGAGATGATTTTTGTGTTTGATAAGACCGGAACGATTTCCTATGCGAATGCGGCAGCCAAAAAGAAGCTGGAATACGAAGCNGATTTATGCGGNAGCCACATAAGCGACATTTTTCTNAANGACTTCAGGAATACAGAAANCGGCTTTGAGACGGATTATCCNTTTGGNCATGAACAGCAGAATCTGGTTGCGTATCGTAAGAATCGCACNTGTTTTCCNGTAGAAGCCAGAATCATTAAAAGTGAAGATGGATCGGAAACATACATATGCATGGCGAATGATACGCTGGAAAAGGAATACTTAAGCAGGGAAATCGAACATGTAAAGCAGGAAGCGGAACAGGCGCTGAAGGTAAAGTCAGAGTTCGTATCGAACGTTACGCATGAACTTCGTACTCCTGTAAACGGAGTACTGGGTAATGTCAAAGAACTGCTTGATGTGGTAACTGATGAGAGTACACTCAAAACTCTGCGGCTGATAGAACGCTGTTGCGGAGATATGAATAAGATTATCAATAATATTCTGGATTTTTCCAAGCTGGAAGCAGGGAAATTCACGCTGGAGCCGCGTTCATTCAATTTCAGAAATATGCTTGATTATGTGAAGGCCCAGCACACTGCCAAGATTACCGAAAAGGGTCTCAGGTTCTTTATGACGGTATCTCCGCAGATACCTGAACACGTTATAGGCGACGAACTTCGTATCGTGCAGATACTTAACAATCTTTTGTCCAATGCGCTGAAATTNACNACCGTNGGCAAGATTAGCTTAGAGGTTGTCAGGACGGCNCGCGTTAAGGATAAGATAGAATTATTTTTCATAGTAAAAGATACGGGAATAGGAATCGATAAATCCGATAAGGATAAATTGTTTCAGAGTTTTTCACAATTGGATGCCTCAATTTCCAGGAAATACGGCGGAACCGGTCTGGGACTTAACATATGTAAGCAGTTAGTGGAACTGATGNGCGGAAAAATTGANGCCGAAGGAAAGAAGAATAAAGGCTCAACATTTTCTTTCTCAATATGGGTAGGNGTGAGTGAAGATGAGAATACTCCCATGCAGCCGGATGAGGGAAGCACTTCCATACGTCAGGCAATGTTTACTTCCGCTCCTGCGGACGATGATGAGGATACCGAGGATATCATAGAGTATGGCACTCCGGAAAACAGGGAAATCCTGAAGAAGAATCTGTCAAAACTGATTCTGTGCGTCGAGATGGAAAACTGGGAAAAAGCGGAGATGTTCATGGAAACAATCAGGCAGCTCACTCAGGGAGCGCCCCGTGAAGTATCCCGCGTGGTATTGAAGTTAAAGATGGCAGTTCAGAAAGAGAATTATGAGAAAGTGAATGCCGGATTTGAAGAATTGAACACATATTTATAAGAGGTGGATGCAAAGTGACTTCTGACAAAATGAAGCTGGGTGGAGAAAAGATACTAATTGTAGATGATGTGGAAACAAACAGGCTGGTTCTGGAAGCGATAATAGAGGACATGGGCTGTTCTCCGATTTTGGCAGAAGATGGGGAACAGGCTCTGGAAATNACAAAGCAATACTCCCCTCAATTGATTTTGAGCGATATATCCATGCCCGGAATGGATGGATATGAACTGTGCAGACTGCTTAAGAAGGATAAAAAGACAAAAGATATTCCGATTGTATTTATTTCGGCATTTGATGATCCGATGGATATTGTCGAAGGATTTTTAATCGGTGGTGAAGATTATATTACCAAGCCTTTCATTTCGGAAGTCGTTCAGGCGCGCGTCGGAGTCCANCTGCGTCTGCANGAGGCCAAAATGGAGATGATGGAGATGAACAGACGTCTTCAGATATCCGTAAATGAGCAGCTTGCGCAAATGGAGCTGGAAAAAAGAAATATATTATTTGCTTTGGCCAATATTGCACTGCAGAATTCAAACTGTGAAAGCGGATATATGGACCGTATCCGTCACAATTGCCGGATTCTGGCACAGGGCATGCAGCTTTCGCCTTTGTTTGAGGACAGGATTTCAGATACTTATATAGATTCAATCGAACTTGCCGCGCCTCTTTGTGATATCGGTAATATCGGCATTCCTATGGAGATTTTAAGGAAGAATGAACTTGTGCTGACGTCGGAGGAAGCAGAAATACTTCGCAGTCATACAGATATTGGCGCCAGACTTCTCTCGGATTTATATGTAAACAGTGATTATAATGAATTTATCAGCACGGCTATAGACATTGTGCGCCATCATCATGAGAATTGGAATGGAAGCGGATATCCTGATAAATTGAAAGAAGATGCGATTCCGATAGCAGCGCAGATTGTTTCTATTATGAACAGATATACCGCAATGACTGAGAATGGAGATGTCAGCAGAGAAAAGGCTCTTGATATTATGAAAGATGAGTCGGGTGTGAAATACAATCCGGACATTTACAGTATATGTTGTAAAATAGCGCGTCAGTTAACCTGATATATTGAATTTTAGAGTTACAATAATTATATTGGAGATTGCGTATAGCGCACTTTATTTTGTTGATGACAGGAGGAATAAGAGTTGACAATGACAGATGAAGAGCTGCAGAGAATTTCCGTATATATGAAACAGCGATATGGTATAGAGCTGGGACAAAAGAAAGTCATTGTAAATGGAAGACTGCAGAATTACATAGCTAAAAACGGATGGAAAAACTATCAGGAATACATGGATGCTGTAGAACGTGATAAGACAGGAACGCTGGAAAGGATATTGGTCAATTTCCTTACAACCAATCATACATATTTTATGAGAGAGTTTGAGCATTTTGACTATATGAAATCCGTTGCGCTTCCGTGGGCGAAGCAGAAAGCGGCTGCCACGAAAGATTTAAGAGTCTGGTGCGGCGCTGCTTCTTCGGGTGAAGAACCCTATATGATAGCAATGGTCATAGCGGATTTTCTCGGTCTTGAGAAAGACCAGTGGGATAAAAAAATTCTGGCGACAGATATTTCCACCAAAGCATTACAAGAGGCAATGATGGGAATCTACGGAGCGGAAGAACTTAAAAATCTTCCGGAGCAATGGAAGCGGCATTTCTTTAAATCGATTGCCGGAGGTTCACAATATCAGGTAAAGGATGAACTGAAGCAGGAAGTCCTTTTCCGCAAACTTAATTTAATGGATCCGTTTCCGTTCAAAAAGAAACTGCACATTGTGTTTTTACGTAATGTTATGATATATTTTGACGATAATACAAAGAGGGATCTTGTTCAGAGAATATATGATGTAATGGAACCGGGAGGATACTTCTTTATCGGAACAACAGAGACGATTGACAGAAGCAGTACGCCGTTTCAGATTATTCAACCGTCAATATTCAGAAAAAAACCATAAATTAAAGAATATTTGAAAAGATATAACCCTTTGGATTTACTTAAAAAGGGAAAGGAGATAGATATGCAGCCAATAAAGGTATTAATAGTTGAAGATTCGATAGTCTTTAGGGAATTATTGGTTCAGAATATAGGAAAAGACCCCGCTATACAGGTTGTGGCGACAGCTAAGGATCCTTTTGAAGCGCGAGACCTGATCTTGCAGCATCACCCGGATGTTATGACACTGGATGTCGAGCTTCCGAGGATGAACGGAATAGATTTCTTGAGAAAACTGATTCCACAGTACCCCTTACCGGTAGTAGTCATAAGTTCCTTGAGCGACAAGGTATTTGATGCCATGAATGCGGGAGCCGTTGATTTCGTGGCTAAGCCTGCGGTATCGAATCGGGCGCAGTTAGAGGATTTTATCAGAAATGAACTGCTTGTAAAAATTAAGATTGCCTCAACGGCAAAGATTAGTAATATTAAGAAAACTGTTATGTCTAATAATCAGCCTGCGCAGCAGCTGGCTTCTCCACAGAACAACCTTATAGTTGCGATTGGTGCATCCACAGGAGGGACAGAAGCAATATACTCAGTTGTAAAGGATTTCGGAACAGATATTCCGGGAATTGTCTGTGTGCAGCATATGCCGCCGGGATTTACGAAGATGTATGCCAAAAGATTGGATGATCAGTGCAGGATCAGCGTGAAGGAAGCTGAGACCGGCGACAGGGTATTGCCGGGACATATGCTGATAGCTCCGGGCGGCGACAGGCATATGAGGCTTATAAAGGTAAACGGAGTATATCAGGTAGAAGTAAAAGCAGGACCGAGAGTCAACGGACACTGCCCGTCAGTGGAAGTACTGTTTGAATCCGTTGCAAAGTCGGCAGGACCCGCCGCAGTGGGAATCATTTTAACAGGAATGGGCGGCGATGGAGGAAAAGGACTGCTGTCTATGAGAAAGGCAGGAGCCAGAACCATCGGACAGGATGAGTCTACCTGTGTAGTTTATGGAATGCCTAAGGTCGCTTATGATCTGGGAGCGGTAGAATATCAGGAGAAGTTAAATGATATCGCTAAAAGAACATACGCGTTATTAAATAAAATGTAAAGGAGAGAAGACATGAAGATTCTATTGGCAGAAGACGATTTTGTGACAAGGAAATTCATGGTAAGTTTCCTGTCAAAGTACGGTGAGTGTGATGTCACTGTGGATGGAATGGAAGCAGTGGACGCATTTATGATGGCCTTAGAAGATGGCGAGCCATATGATTTGGTCTGCCTTGACATCATGATGCCGGTTATGGACGGATATCAGTCACTTGTTGGAATACGTAATCTTGAAAAAGAAAGAAATGTTCCGGAAGATAAGGCTGCTAAAGTTATCATGACNACTGCGCTGAATGATGAGGCAAATGTTAAAATGGCTTTTGAACTGGGCTGTACTATATATTCAGGTAAGCCTATTGATCAGGAGAGGTTTGAACAGGCACTTAAAAAACTTAATCTGATTTAACAAAGGAACTTATAAGAATATGCAGGAAAGGAGAAGAATATGGCAGAAGAGTTTAGCACAGACGGTATGTTGGATATGTACTTGTTCGAGAATGGGCAGCTCTTGGAACAGCTTCAGGAAATAGTTCTGGAACAAAAAGATGCGGACTGCTTTGATGAAGACAGCATCAATGAAATATTCAGAACCATGCATACCATTAAAGGTTCTTCGGGCATCATGATGTTCGATGAGATAACGGCTGTGGCGCATAAGCTTGAAGACATCTTTTATTTTCTGAGGGAATCCCATCCTGATAACGTACCGCATCTGGAATTGGTGGATCACGTACTGGAGGTAGAGGATTTTATCTCAGGTGAGATGGAAAAGATAAGGAACGGCGATCCGGCAGATGGTCAGTCAGGTGACATCATAAAGGGGCTTGACGAATTTCTGGACACCATCAAAGGCGGCGGTAAAAAAGGGAAAAAGGGCAAAAAGGAAGAACCGCCCGCAAATCATCATGAGGAGCCGAAGCAGTTCTATATAGCGCCGGTAGCTACGAGCGCAAGCCGTTTTTACAAGATTTATATTACATTTTTCCCTGAAACGGATATGTCAAATGTCCATGCTTATAAGACGGTATATGCCCTGAAGGAAGTTGCAGAAGATATTCTGTATTCGCCTGAGGACATCGTTTCCGATCCGGATACTGCGGAAATCATCATAAATGAGGGATTTCGTATACTTTTACAGGCGCAGTGCAGTGAAGAAGAAGTCCGCAAGGTAATTGGCGTTGGATACGACATTCAAAAAGTTGATATTTATGAATGTAAAGCGGAGGAATTCCATCAGGGATTTGATTTCGGCGGTAATGACAGTGCCGGAGATATTGCAGGCACGCCGGTGATTGATTTGGAATCAAGTGTGGAGGAGATAGACGCACGTACGCAGGAGGCTTCCGAGGAAAGCAAGACAGAGGGTGAAACGGAAGAAGCCAAAAAACCCGAAAAACCTGCAATCAAACCCGGTGATTTCGTTATTCAGTCTAAAGAACCGGGTAAGAAGAAGAAACTGGCAAAGGATAAGCCTAAGTCAGAGAAGGCTTCGTTCATCAGCGTAAATGTAAGCAAGATGGATCAGTTGATGGAGCTGATTGGAGAGCTGGTTATATCAGAATCGGTGGTATTACAGAACTCCGATTTGAAGGTGCCCGGTCTTAACCTTGACAATTTCAATAAGGCGGCGGCACAGTTGTCCAAGATATCCACGGATTTGCAGAATGTCATCATGTCGATGAGAATGGTGCCTCTTACAAATACCTTCCAGAAGATGAACCGTATTGTCTTTGATACATCAAGAAAGCTGGGAAAAGACATTGAGTTCGTCATGATAGGTGACCAGACGGAAGTGGATAAAAACATTATTGAGCATATCTCTGACCCGCTCATGCATATTGTACGTAACTCCGTAGACCACGGTATCGAAGAAAAGCAGACGCGTATCGACAGCGGTAAGCCTGAAAAGGGTAAGATTACTTTATCCGCTAAGACAGAAGCCGGTAAGGTATGGATAAGCGTAGAAGACGACGGCGCGGGACTTGACAGGAATAAGATTCTTGCCAAGGCAAGGAAGCAGGGACTGCTCGATGACAGTAAGCCGGACAGCGCATATACGGATAAGGAAGTATATCAGTTCATTACCCTGCCGGGGTTCTCGACCAACGAGCAGGTTACGGAGATATCAGGACGAGGAGTCGGAATGGACGTCGTCGTTCAGAATATTCAGGCAATCGGCGGAGCGCTTGAAATTGAAAGCACTCAGGGATTCGGAAGTATCATGAGCCTGAAGATTCCGCTGACGCTGGCCATCATTGACGGTATCGTTATGGAAATCGGCAGTTCCTCATTCGTTCTGGAAACGGGCGCTATCAAAGAGTTCATCCGTGTGAAGGAAGATATGCTTATTCATGAGCCTAACGGGGATGAATACATCATGATACGCGGCGAGTGTTTCCCGGTACGCCGGCTTGGCCAGTGGTATGGTCTGCAGGAGTATAAGGAATCTGTGGAAGAAGGGGTAATGTTGATTCTGGAGGTTGAAGATAAGAAAGTATGTCTTCTTGTAGACAGGCTGATTGGTGAGCAGGAAATAGTAGTAAAACCGATTCCTTCATATATTAAGAAGGTTAAGGGATTGTCCGGCTGTACACAGCTTGGAGACGGAAGTATAGCTTTGATATTGGATGCTGCCGGATTAATAGAATAGATATAAGAAAATATAAAGAAAGGAACGGTAATCAGATGGAAGAAGTAAGCGAATTGAAGAGACAGATTGAAGATAATAAGGCTGCTTCAGACGAACATGATACACAAAAAGGAAAGTACATGACTTTTAAGTCCAAAAATGAGTACTTTGGTCTGGGTATCCAATATGTCAATGAGATTATTCAATTACAGGCGATTACAGCGATTCCCGAAACAGAGGATTATATTAAGGGCTTGATTAATTTAAGGGGAAAAGTCATTCCTGTTGTTGATGTCAGGCTGAGATTCAAACAAGAACCGTTTGAGTATAATGACAGAACCTGTATCATTGTAATTAATATAAAATCCATGATGGTCGGGCTGATCGTAGAGCAAATCGCAGAAGTGGTCGAAATTAAGGAAGAAAATATTCTCCCGCCTCCGACTTTCGGCCGTGGCGATGTGAAGAACAAGTATGTTTATGGTATCGGCAAGGTCGGGGATGCAGTCAAGCTTTTGCTTGATCCTGATAAGCTGTTGAATGATGAGGATTTATCAGTAGTTGAACAGGCAAATGAAGTAAATATTGATGAAGAATGAGAGGTATGAGAGATGAAAAATGTGAAAATTAAAGTAAGATTAATAGGTGCATTTTGTATTTCCATGTTGCTGATGGTAATCAACGTAATATTTGGTATGATGTCTATTGAAAAGATTGCTGCCACAGAGGCTGAACTGGAAGAAAGATANGCGAACAACGCAGTAATTTTTTCCTTTGCAATATTAGCAGTATCCGTTATTATTACGATAGTGCTTGCAGCGTCTATTGTTAAGGAAATTGATTCTTCCTTAAAGCAGCTTGTAGCAGCATCACAAAGTATTGCTAAAGGACATGTGGATGTNGAACTTAAGAAACATGGNGAAAATGANTTCGGTGAGTTAATTGATGCGTTTAAAAATGTAGTTGAAAACAGCAAGTATCAGTCAAACATTGCGGAAGAGGTGGCACACGGTAATCTGACGGTTTCCGTAAAGCCGGCATCAAGCGACGATATGTTAGGTAATTCCCTGAAGAAACTGGTAGAAGATAATCTTCGTACACTCAGCAATATTTCAGAAGCAGGTTCTCAGGTTACTATCAGCGCATCTCAGGTTGCAAGTGCAAGCCAGGCTTTGGCACAGGGTTCAACGGAGCAGGCAAGCGCTATTGAAGAGATTACCGCTTCTATCGATGAAATTGCCGATAAGACAAAAGATAATGCAGAGCAGGCTAATTCAGCCGCGAACCTGGTTTCACGCGCTATCGAAGATGTACGGCAGGGTAATAACCAGATGCATGAAATGGTTGACGCTATGCAGGATATCAATAAGTCTTCCGAGAGCATTTCAAAGATTATTAAGACAATTGATGATATCGCATTCCAGACCAATATCCTTGCACTGAATGCTGCAGTTGAGGCTGCAAGAGCAGGTGAGGCAGGAAAAGGTTTTGCGGTTGTAGCAGAAGAAGTAAGAAGTCTTGCTCAGAAGAGTGCGGCTGCGTCAGCAGAAACTGCTGAATTGATTGAGGATTCAATTGATAAGGTTAATTCAGGTTCCAGAATAGCAGAGAGCACAGCTAAGGCTATGGAAGAAATCGCTAAGGTTGTACAGGATAGTGAGATGATAATCAATGGTATCGCAGAATCTTCCAACTATCAGGCAACGGCAGTTGCTCAGATTGAGCAGGCAATCACACAGGTATCTCAGGTAGTACAGACGAACTCTGCTACCAGCGAGCAGTGTGCTGCAGCCAGTGAAGAACTTTCCAACCAGGCTTCCAGAATGAGAGAGATGCTTTCAATATACAATCTCGGCTCAGGAAGCGGCAGCGGCAATTTCTCATCGTCATTCAGAAGCAGCGGTTTCTCATCTTCATCTAATGCGAATGAGCAGATGATTTCTCTGGAAGATGACTTTGGAAAATATTAATGGAAGTTATTTGACATAATTTCAATAATGACTTTGGCACAGGAGCGCGAGGTTCCTGTGCCTTCCTATATAAAAAAGAGTTTGCAGCAGAAAGGGGCAGTATTTAACATGAGTTTATTTGAAGAATTAAAGGATTTAGGTGTGGATGTTGACGGCGGACTGAAACGTATTAACGGAAATGAAAAGCTTTATACTAAATTGCTCGGTTCGTTTACCAAGGCGGTAAAAACTTATGATGTTCAGGCTGATTTTGATGCGGATGCCTGTGCTGAGATGATAGAGAAGACACATGCTATAAAGGGAGTATCGGGAAATCTGTCGATTACTCCGGTTTATGAATCCTATACGAAGATAGTAGACTTGCTGCGTGCAGGGAATACCGAGGACGCTAAAGTCTTAATCAGGGAGATTCTTCCGGTGCAGGCTAAGATTGTTGAATGTATTGAAAATCACATGGAGCAATAAGTCTGGATAAAAATGGCAATATGTTTTCTGTAATTCCCTTAAAGATGTCTTTGACACATCTATTATTATATGATAGATTATTAATATGCGGTACACATAACAGGGAGGAAAGCAAATGAAAAGGAAAATAATCGCTGCATTATTAGCGGCAATAATGGTAACCAGTGTTACGGCATGTGGGAATACACAGCCTAATGCATCGGAACTTACTACAGGCAGGTCTGTGGTATCAGATGAAGGTGAGGATACCGAGAAATCTGAAGAGACTGAAAAAGAAGAAGAAAAGGAAACTGAAGAAGAGAAACCCGAAGAGAAAGAAGATAACAAAGATAAAACAGCGGCCAAAGGTGTTGTATTTGGATCCGATGAATCTAAAGGATATGATGGTTTTGAGTATCTGATGGAAGAACTTATTTCTACTTCTGATACAAAATCGGGAAATAAAGCAAGCTTCTCAGTATTTGTTCCTGAGGATGACTACCCTAGCGTTTCAGGTTCATCTGCAAGGAGCGACCGCATGGGCGTTAGCTTTGAGGTAGATTTAGAGCCGTATCTGCAATATAATGCGCAAGACTATACGGTAGCTGAGAATTTGGAAGAGTTTGTCGAGGATGAATTTTCATACTCTACATATAAATATGGAATTGAGATTGGTGATGTAGAGGAAATTGATGATGATACTGCGACCTGTCTTGTATCTTATATGGATTATGATTCTTATGATGATGAATATTCACCTGTCTATGAATTATATAAGTTACAGGATATAGGTGATGGCGTTACGGTTCTTTTTACGGTTTCAATCGACGCAGAGGAGACCACCGGAAAGACTCAGGCTCTCTTAGCAGAACTTTCTTCTTTCTATCAAATGGATATTGACTGGGATGACTCCTTTGCAGAGGCTAAGAGAACCGCGTTTGAAAACAGCGACGAATACAATGCGGATGCTTTCAATCTGGTATACATGTCATTCGAACTTCCGGATGGTTGGGAAAAGGATGAGAGAAACAGTACCTATAGCGAACCTGTCTTTGCACCGGGCGGAAATGCTCGTACAGCAAATGGTTATATCCAGATTTCCAAAGAATTTTCTTCTGATGACTATGTAGAGGCATTATTAGATGATCCGGCTTATACCGAAGAGGCATTGCAGTCATCAATGGGCGACGAGGTATCTGATGTCAAAGTTGAAGCCATGGAGGATACTTTCATGGGCAGGGTAGCCAAGGTGGAAATGAATGTCTATGATGATGATATAGACGGTAATGGTATAGGCATTGTATATTATGGATACTATGATTACACGATGTATATGATAGCTGCATTCATAAGTGAGGATGCAGATGCAGATGAAGTAGAAGATGTTAGAGATGCTATAGATATGATTTTTGAAACAGGTAAAATGAAGAACTAATAATAAGAATCGGGCTTTGATACATTGTAGTGTATTTGCCTAAAAATAAGAAGGTCAGGTGTAACAGCCTGACCTTTTTAAAAGGTAAAAAATAAATTTTTTACCTTGTGAAAATTATATGGAGGAGAAAGCTGGCGTATGAAGAAAGAGATTTTTTGTATCCTGTGCAGCTTATTTTGTTTCGGATACTGTTTTCTGGTTTTCAGCATCAGGACGGGAACGCATTTCTATCTGGTCTGGGCGGCGGGAGGGCTGTTTTTTATAGCGCTTACACTGTTCCTGCATTTTGATATGTGGCATAAGCTGCCGCCTGCATTACAGAAGATATCGGCATGTGCATTTATACTGTGTATGCTGTTATTTGTTGTCGTAGAGGGCTGCATTATCAGTGGATTTGGGGCAAAAGGAGAAAAGAATCTGGATTACATTATTGTTCTGGGAGCAAAAGTAAGGCAGGACGGACCGTCAGCCGTTTTGAAATTTCGTCTGGATGAAGCCTATGATTATCTTATTGAAAACGAGAATACCATCTGCATAGTTTCAGGCGGTCAGGGTTCCAATGAACCATTCTCGGAAGCGCAGGGNATGTATGATTATCTTACNGGCAGAGGTATTGCGCCAGAGAGAATNNTTATGGANGATAAGGCTACCGATACCTCGGAAAATATTGCCTTTAGTTCGGAATTTCTGGATATGGAGAATGATAGTGTGGGAATCGTAACGAATAACTTTCATGTTTTCCGNGGAGTACATCTGGCTAAACATCAGGGAATNAGGAATGTCTGCGGAATTTCCGCAAATTCGGACATATTTTTCCTGCTCAATAATATGATACGTGAGTTTGCCGGAGTNATGAAAGACCTGATTTACGGAAATCTTATTTGATTTCCACAGGGTATTTTACTATTGGCGAGGGAGATTTTATGTGATAAAATGTCCGTATAGGCAGGGTGGAGATAAATGAAAAAAATAAACCTTTTATTANCAGCCGTAATTATTCTGATGCTTTGCACCGGATGCGGCGAAGAAGAANAAACAGATAATTATNCCGCCGGAATNGAGGCAATCAGGAATCTGGAATATAAAGATGCCATTGGATACTTCAATGCAGCGAATGATGACAGTGCAGATAAAAGACTGATTAACCGTGGGTTGGGGCTTGCCTATATGGGAATGTCACAGTACGAGGATGCTATTTCCTGTTTTGAAAATGCCTTGCAGCTGAGCGACGGCAGACTTAGAGAAATAGATTTTGATATTAATTATTATCTTGCGACAGCGTATTACAGAAACGGGCAATCGCAGGAGGCAATCAGTACATATGACGCTATTCTGGCGCTTCGTCCCAAAGAAAAGGAAGCATATTATTTAAGAGGCTGCGTGAAACTGTATGGAGGCGATTATGAAAGCGCCAAAGAGGATTTTGAATTCGCAATCAGCCTGGATGTNCAGGATTATGACAGGCTGATTCAGATTTATACTGTGCTTGTTGACAACGGATATAAAGAGGTCGGAAGGGAATACCTGCGTCAGGCGATAACAGAAAANGAGAGTTCCATGACCAATTACGATTTAGGCCGCATTTACTATTATCTGGAAGANTATGAGAATGCCAAGGCTTATCTTTTGCAGGTGAAGATTTCATCAGATTATGAGGCGGCTTTATATCTTGGAAGAACATATGAGGCACTGGGAGATTACAATTATGCTTCCAGCATATATAACGATTACACATTAATCGACCAGACTAAAGCGGAAATTTATAATCAGTTAGGTNTGTGNTATATGCAGATGGGAGAATACGAATCGGCATTNACAGCTTTCCAGACAGCGATGAGTATTGAAAATAATGAAATGATGCAGTCNCTNAANTTTAATGAAATNGTTGCTTATGAGTATATGGAGGACTANAAAGCGGCGGCAGCCTTAATGAATGATTATCTGAAAACCTATCCCGATGATGAGGCNGCACAGAGAGAATATAAATTTCTGAAGACAAGATAATTGATACTCTTTNGCTGTATATNAGCNGCGGNCGGGGATGCAAAGTGGCCGCGAGGGATATATCTTGACAGTGAAGATGCCGAATGATACTATATATAGTAGAATCTGGAAAGGTGGACTTATATATGGGAGATGTTTTTGTACGTGTAAANGGAATTATTAAAAGAGAAGATAAATACCTGTTGGTAAAAAGATGGGTGGATGACCGTATACCTGAACCTTTTGTATGGGAATTTGTGGATACTGNACTGAATCATGGAGAAGCGCCGGATGATGCNGTATTACGTGCTATTCATGAGATGCTGTCTATACATGGAAAGATTGAGAACGTAGAATACACATGGTCTAATCTGCTGGGAGACACGCAATGTGTCGGTATTGCGTATATTTGTTCCATTCAGGAGACAGAAGAAGGCGATATCGTCCTGCCGGAAGAGTACGGTGAATACAAGTGGGTTACGCGTGATATGTTTGAAGAGTATATTGAAAATCAATTCTTGCTAAAGGATTTAAAGGATAAAAAGTTATGATAAATAAATTAATTNATAATATACGTAAAACGGGGGCTCCTATTGTNGTTGGNCTGGACCCGATGTTAAAATTTGTGCCTGAACATCTGAAGAAACAGGCATTAGAGGAATATGGNGAAACCATGAAGGGGGCGGCGGAAGCTGTCTGGTTATTTAATAANGAGATTGTTGATAATATATACGACCTNATTCCTGCGGTCAAGCCNCAGATTGCCATGTATGAGCAGTTTGGNATAGAAGGNCTCGTTGTNTATCAGAGAACCGTGGATTATTGTAAGGAAAAAGGGCTGGTAGTCATCGGTGACGTAAAACGCGGTGATATAGGTTCCACTTCCGAGGCATATGCCATAGGACATCTTGGGAAAGTACAGGTTGGAAACAAGGTATGTAAAGGTTTTGACGAGGACTTNATAACAGTCAATCCTTATCTTGGCTCTGATGGNGTCAAGCCTTTTATCAAAGTATGTAAGGAAGAAAAGAAGGGCATTTTCGTTCTGGTNAAAACTTCCAATCCGAGCAGCGGTGAGTTTCAGGATCGTTTGATATTANAAGNATCGCAAGANGATGGACAGANGGNTGATAANGNTCATGCATCNGCNAGCCGTCCGCTCTACGAGGTTGTAGGNGAGAAAGTTGTCGAGTGGGGCGCTGACTGCATGGGCGATTCNTATAGTTATGTAGGCGCTGTTGTAGGCGCGACCTATCCGGAGCAGGGCAGGGTTCTGAGAAAGATGATGCCAAAGGCGTTTATTCTGGTACCGGGNTACGGCGCACAGGGCGGAAAAGGCAAGGATTTGGTTCACTTCTTTAATGAGGATGGGCTTGGCGCTGTCGTCAGTTCCTCCAGAGGCATTATTGCCGCATACATGCAGGAAGAGTATGCGAAATATNGTGCAGAGCATTTTGCGGAAGCGTCAAGAGCAGCGGTCATTGACATGAGAGACGATATCGCAGGGGCGCTTAAGGCAAAATAAGCCGACTGCTTAATGTATTAGGCTATGACAAAGAGCATAATATAATGTAGTTATTAAATACGGATGAATAGAAATAATAGAACCGGATAGAATAGCAGATATGAAAGATATGGAAAGAAGATTTTCATTTGATTTTTATTTACTGCTTTTCTTTCTGGTTTCTTTTTCGGGCTGGATATGGGAAGTGTGNATATATCTGGTGAAAGAAANACAGTTTGTAAACAGGGGAATTNTGACAGGTCCGTGGCTTCCTATCTATGGAGCAGGGGCGTTGTTTTTATATTTNCTGCTTGACAGATGGAAAAAGAAGCCGGTGTTGGTTTTTCTGACTTCCATGATAGTCTGTTCTGTTTTGGAATACTGTGCCGGGTATTTTCTGGAAAAAACATGGGGCGTCAAGTGGTGGGATTATGGTGGTATGCCACTTAATCTGCATGGACATATCTGCCTTTTGAGCAGTCTGATGTTCGGCGCAGGCGGAGTTTTATTGGTATCTTTTCTGATTCCTATATATGCAAAGCTATATCAGAAGCTGCCTAAGAGGGTAAGAATTGCTGTCGGATTGATTTTGCTTATACTTTTTGTAGTAGATGCCGCATACAGCGCTGATTTTCCGAATGCAGGAAGCGGAATAACGTATAGGGCGGCAGGGGGGGGGAACTCAATGAGAACATTAACCTATGCTGAAAATAAAATTTGACATAGGTGCATAATGCGTATACAATTTACTGGAAGGCAGATAAATCCGCTTCCTGTTATTGATTGTGAGTATGAAGAAGCGGGCAAGGGGAATAGGAATGAAAAAGATTTTAATAATTGATGACAGCTCAATGCAAATACGTACGCTGACCGGATTGATGAAGGANAAATATGAAATAGTAACTGCNATGTCAGGTTTTGATGGAATAGAGATATTNAAGAAGGATAAAGTGGATTTGGTTTTGTTAGACTACGGCATGCCNGTGCTTGACGGAAAAGAGACTCTAAGAATAATCAGGGATAACGAAGATACGAAGAATCTTCCGGTTATTTTTCTNACGGGAGACAATGAGAGGGAGGATATCATAGAGGCATTGAAACTGAATCCNCAAGGATATCTCCTTAAACCTGTCAGNCCTGANCGTTTATTCGAAGCTATAGATAANTTATTAGGNATATAATTTATANAAGTATTAAAATAAAAACACATATCAGTGATAATGCATTATTGTGTGAAAGCGTTGTTAATGATATGTGTTTTTATATTATGGAAAANTTTGGTGCAGANCTTTTATATTTAATTAAAATTTTGGGGAACCTTTTCAGCGACTTGATAATCATAATAANTAGAGCCGGCAAAATTCAAAGGAGGTGGATGCGTGGCTGTAATAGATGATGATAAGTTTGTGGAACTGATTCAGGGATATACAGCTAATCTGTACAGACTTNCACTTGGAATACTGCATAATCCTTCAGATGCCGAGGATGCTGTAGCTGAAACCGTTCTAAAAGCATATGAGAAATTACATACGCTGCGGAGAGCGGAAAGCTTCAAGGCGTGGCTNATGCAGATANCGGCNAATGAAGCGANGCGGATATATGCCAAGAGCAAACGTACGGCGCCTGTAGATGATATAGAGGAATATATGCCTGCATTTAAGGACGAGCATCATGAATTATGGGATGTCGTCATGAAGCTGGATGTGGTNTACAGCGAAGTGATTATTTTGTTTTTCTATGAACAGCTNTCACNNAAGGAGATTGGAAAAATTCTGGGCATAGCGGAAGGAACGGTGAAGTCCAGACTTGCNAGGGGGAAGAAACAGTTAAGGGAGNTGTTGTGAGATATATGCGAAACTGTTTGGCAAGTCACGAACTTAGNCAAAATAAATAAAAACGGCGCTCATCGCAAGNGCAATCGCNCCTTATTTTATTCATTTTGGTTAAGTTCCGGNTATTGGAATATAACTTCGAAATTGTTTGCAGATTCAGAGGTTGAGAAAGGAGCATGGTTATTAGTATGAAAGATAAATTTGAACAAGGTTTATTTGATATGGCGAAAAAGGAAAAAATGGTAGTGCCGGATACGGTGTATGATAGAGTGGATGATACGCTTGCAGGACTTCCAAGGCATAGGAAGATTTTCAGAATGGACTTGAAAAAGTCGTTGATTTTGGCAGCAGTGTTTGTCATGCTGTTTTCCATTACCGTNTCAGCNGCGGTCAGNGCGCTTACNCANCGTATGGAAGCAATGAACGAGCAGGAGATGGTAGAGTATTTTACAAATATAAATACTGCCAAAATAGGTGTGGANAACTATAANCGTCCGTATACGGATGAGGAAAAGTCGAGGATGAAGGAANTGACGGNTTCTTATGAGGNAGANGNNNTGTTNCCGGANAANTCNCTNAAAATGATTTCGGATGCAAAGGAGTACAAAGGCNGCGGAGTAGCNTTTTTGGGAGGNACTGCGACCTTTTTNTTCCCNGATAANGATATGAGCGATGAAGAGNTGCTGCAGATTATTGATTTCATGCATAAACGGGATTACAGTCTGGCNGCAGTGAATGAAAAAATTGCTTCGGGCGAAATGGATTTTCCTACAGATGCGATAGATGAAAGGACTCAGGAGATAGAAGCAACCGATTCAAGTATTCTGCAAAGNGATGCTATATGGGACCCGGCACAGGAACTTACGATTCCCTATACAGGAGATTTGGAAGCNCATTATATGGCGGCNGGNCAGAACTGCATTTTNCTGACNGGNTGGAATGCCATTCACAAGATGGAAATCGGAAGCNGCGATTCTACNTTGTTCTTTGATGACTTTGACAGTAAGACGCGCNTTACCGCNNTNTATCAGGATAAGTCGGGAGACNTNTATCTGGGNNTNATGCAGCGTGTGGAAGNTGATGANTTTNATGNNACNATNGGANATGAANNCTANAAGATNGGNNTNTGGATTCTGAGCNGTGANGGAGAAGTTAAGAAGAAAATNGANTTATCACAATATATNGATTNTACAGTGTTTAATATTATACGNAAAATCGTAGTAGATGAGCNGGGNTATATCTATGNNAAGACTNATATGGAGGGCAATACTATTCTTATAATATTAGATAATGAAGGGAATCCGGTAACAACAATTAGTTCTGAGCTTTAT
Source organism: Lachnospiraceae bacterium (assembly GCA_014804495.1). Classification (GTDB taxonomy): domain Bacteria; phylum Bacillota; class Clostridia; order Lachnospirales; family Lachnospiraceae; genus UBA3282. The sequence goes on along the minus strand of JAAUZS010000003.1, from coordinate 1,073 downwards.
TACAGTCATCCTGCCAGTGGACTCGCAATCGGTAAAGACGGAAAAGTCTATATTCAGGTTGAAAAGCTGAGGAAGAAAGGTGAAGATAATGGCGATAGCAGAATGATTGGAATTGCTGCCGTAAATGTCGAGGATAGCTGCCTGGAAGATGTCCATATGGGAATCGTACCGGATGATATTATACAGATCAGTCTCATAGCACAGGGCTCGGATACAGACTTTGTATTCTGGGGATATGGCGGAATATATACTTATAATCTGAGTGAGGAAAGTGCGGTAAATGTACTGCATGCATATGAAGCGCCATGTGAGTGGGAAGGCGTTATGAACTGTGCGCTCCCTGACGGTAGAATCGTATTCGGCGCCTGCTCTGAATATCGTAAGGAAGGTGATTCGGTTTATCCGATTCCGGAGAAGATATGTTTCTACTATAAGTCGGGACTTAGGAATAAATAAAAATCGGATGAAACAATTGAAAGCCCGTGGGGATTGACCTGCGGGCTTTAAAACTTTGTATTGCTGTGGAACTGAAGCAGTAGATTAGTAAATGAACAAAACAAAAAATATTTTAAAAAAATGCCATAAAAGTACTCATTCTTATTCGTATCTTTTATATAAGTGCCAGATTAAAAGTCAGAGCCTTTATATTGAACAGGAGGGAAAAGAATGCGAGGGAAAAGGATATTAAGAATAATAGGTATCGCAGTTATAGTAATTATTGTGGTAGTAATACTTGGATTGTACATAGCTTATGAATGGAAAAAAACAATAGAGATTTACAAATATGGCAGAAATAACTATAACTATAAACAAGAAAGAACTAACGAAGAGTTTATGGCTATTGTAACTGACAATCAAGAAGATTTTGAATATGTTGCCCGGACTATGCGACAATGGTCTGACGGATATATAGATTTTTATGATAATTATGGAAGACGTATAGATTTTGAAAATGTAACAAGTAATAATCAGGAAATAGCAGATGAAATATCAAATAATGCTGATTTTTATAAGAGTTTGAAAAACTTATATGATTTAGACGAAATAAGAGATATATGTGTATGGGGAGATAC
>JAAUZS010000002.1:43270-45716 GCA_014804495.1 Lachnospiraceae bacterium | reverse complement strand
GAAAGTTCTTCCTTTGAAGATAACTTCTGCATCTGCTGTTTTGCGTCTTTGATTTTATTTTCAATATTTTTAATTTTTGGATCTGTTGAAGCAGCCGTATTCGTCCGCATGCTTGACATACTGTTCGTTGATGTTACACTGCCAATTCCCATAGCACAATCTCCTTCCCCACCTAAGGATGTTTCAGATAACATATCTTATAATATGTATGTTATCTTTGTTGCTGTAGTTACCTATATTTTACTATCTTTTATAGGTAAGAAGCAAGACTATTTTTATATTATTTTTGATAAATTTCATAAATTTTAAAAAGTGTGTTGATTGCGGATAACGGTAGGAAGTGCTATTCTATTCTGGAATGCTTAATAACAGGAGGAATTTCCTATGCAAGAAAGCCGGTTATTCAAGATAGTATATCATTTATTAAATAAAGGCCATGCCACCGCACCGGAACTGGCGGAAAAGTTGGAGGTTTCTGTTCGCACTATCTATCGTGACATTGAAGCTTTAAGCGAAGCAGGAATTCCTATCTATGCAGAAACAGGACGTGGTGGGGGATTTCACCTGATGTCCGACTTCGTTCTGGGTAAAGCCATGTTGTCAGAAAGGGAAAAGAGAGAACTGCTGGCTGCTTTACAGAGTCTTGCGGTTACAGGTAACACTTATCCGGATGGCTTATTGGAAAAATTGACTGCGCTTTTTTCTGCTCCTTCAGAAAGCTGGTTTGGAGTGGACTTTTCACGATGGGGAAATGAAACCAGAGATAAGCAGTATTTTGAATTGTTAAAGACAGCAGTCCTTGAAAAACGCTGTGTAAAACTTCATTATGCCAGCATGAGTGCTGCCTTCAGTGAAAGAATTGTACAACCGGTAAAATTATTGTACAAATCAAGGGCGTGGTATTTGCATGCATTTTGTATGGAGCGACAGGCGTATCGATTTTTCCGATTAAGCCGTATTTTAGATTGCGAACTGTTGGATGAAGGAATAGAGTCTCCGCCTTTGCTGGAATATCAGGATACATCCACACAAGAATACTGCAAGTTTGTATTCCTTTTTTCAAAAGATGCAACTTATAGAGTGTATGATGAGTTTAGCCCCGATCTGGTGCAAAGACAGGAGAATGGTGATCTGCTGGTCACGGTATGGTTTCCATATGATGAATGGGTAATTGGCTTTTTGCTTTCCATTGGCCCCCCTTGTGGAGATTATAGAACCACTTTCCCTAAAAAAAGTGATAGCAGAACGGGCAAAAAAAATATACGAAAAAAATAAATCCTGACATAGGATGTCAGGATTCTTTTTATATAATAGTTCGTAAGAAACTTCATCTCAAGGATTTATATGGTGAGCGAGGTCCTGGGGGAGAATTCTATATCTTAAATTGGGAGGAAATAATATGCTAGAATTACCAGAAAGCTATACGATATCCAGCCAGATAAAGAAGAACTTGACAGGAAAAATAATAAGTTATATTGAAGTATTACACACACCTCACAGTTTTGCGTTCTTTCATGGTGATACTAAGAGCTATGGAGACTTATTGGAAGGACAGACTGTTATGAATGCGGCCTATCATGGCGGTATGATTGAAATGGATACTGAGAATTGTATGGTAGTGTTTGTCGATGGTGCGTATCCTAAATATTATGAAGAGAAAAAGAAATTTCCGAAAAAGCATCAATTGGCCATTTACTTTGATGATGAGACGGCTGTTTTTGTGTCAATACAAATGTATGGCTTTATATATGTATTACCGAAAGGAAAATGTACAGAAGATTACTATATATCATCCAGCAGTAGGATTAATCCGCTTTGTGATGAATTTACTTTTGAATATTTCAGGAGTCTTTATCCAGGTAACCATAAAAAATTAACCGCAAAGGCATTCCTTGCCACAGAACAGAGAATACCGGGACTTGGGAATGGTGTATTGCAGGATATCTTGTGGGATGCCGGAATTGATCCGCGCTTTGACATGAGAGAAGCATCTGAAACAGACTTTATGGCGTTATATTCTTCGATAAAGAAAATCCTGAAGGAAATGTGTGAACAAGGCGGTCGGGATACGGAAAGGGACTTATTTGGACAAAAGGGAAAATATATTACCCAGTTAAGTAAAAATACATTGTTTGAGCCGTGTATGAAATGCGGACATGAGATCCGTAAAGCGAATTTTTTGGGCGGGACAGTGTATTATTGTGAGAATTGTCAAAAGAAGTAAGGAAATGCTGATAAATTGGAGGATATAATTACAGCTTTCGGTGATGATTATGCAGATATCGGAATGCTTGAGTTATGTGGAAAAGGCATTGCTATTACATATATTACATCACAGCCACAATGCTTCACTCAAAATTTTCTGTGTTCTGACATCTTCAATACATACCATTTTTACCAGCAGCCATGCNCTNTCNTCTTCTGTCATTTCNGNAATNTTTTCNGC
>JAAUZS010000002.1:0-43263 GCA_014804495.1 Lachnospiraceae bacterium | reverse complement strand
GANCTTCGAAGATTGTTAATAATATTATCCAGACATTCATCTTTGTATTTTGCCGCATTCATTGCTTCCTGCCATGCCTGTTGCTTCTTTTTAAGCATTTCAAGCAATGGCGCTTTCGTTGTTTTCCCATCCATAATCATTTTAATCTCATCAAGAGAAAAACCCAGTGCTTTCAACTCTAACAACGCATTTAACTGATGTATCTGTTCTGCCGAATAGTAACGATACCCATTTGCATCATCTACTTTCACCGGCTTAATAATACCTTTCTTTTCGTATAAACGCATTGCCTTTCTGGAAACTCCAAAAAAGTCTGCAATTTCTCCAATCAGCATGAGATTATCCTTCATAAGCGTCCTCCGTTTCAGATAAGTAAATATACGTCTATTCCTCAAATATATCATTAATTCTTTTNACACATACAGAATTGGCTTTCAGATTGTTTATACAAGTAATGAGCATGAACATCCCTGCCATGACAGAACCTCTAATNTGAAAGCAATAAATCAAATCCGAAAATGTCATTGTTNCTNTNGAAATAAATCCANATCCCATGAACAGGATCATNAGGNATCCCCCGATTCCAAACAGGCGCATGCCCGCATCACTTAAAGCATTTCTCATATGAATCTTCATATTTGTCTTCATTAGTTTTCTGCTTGTATCTTCACAGTTTTTCATCATCAGCTCTCCGGCGTCATATAGCAGGATAGTATCTGCATCCGTGATAAGCGGCTTAATANNAGAAGTATTTTCCGACATGGCATTTTGAGATTCTTCTTTTAATTTCGGNANNGCNTTAATNACTGTGTTATAGTTTGCAAATAATTGTANNGNAATAAACATCCATGTNATNCCCAAAAAGAGCGGGCTGCTTTTCAACATTAAAAAAGAAGACAAAATTGTATTTATTACGGCAACTACCAGATGNGGGAGATTCATCGGACCATTCATCATCATAAAAGCTGCCTGTATGTCGCTATTCAGTCTTGTAATCCATTCACCGCTGAAACGGCTGTTTATCCGCTTAAGAGGTAACCTCAGAATCTTATTTAACATCTTCGTTTGAATCCGGACCTCTATTTTCGCAGAAAATGCCGCATAATTACTCCATATGATTCCATTATAAATAAACAGTCCCCCNCAGAACAAGCCGTATACTACACATATTTTCGGAAGTGTACCTGAATTATTTGTTTCCAGACAAATAAAAACCGCTTTCAATAAATTTGCAAGCACCCACGTTCTAACAGCATCAAAAGGAGATCTGAGCANNAGTAAAAANATNTATTTNCGCCAAATACCCATTCTTTTNATCAATTTGCAAAAATCANTCACGAACCAGNTTNCCCCCNTCCATNCGGTAGATTTTGTANCTGTCATCCAAAGTCTCCCGATNATGGGTAACGTGAATNACCGTCCTGCCCTCTGTCAGTTTATTCAANGCNCTCAAAACCGAACGTCCGGTATCCTCATCCAATGCCGAGACCGGCTCGTCCAGCAGAATAATTGAAGCATTCTTACATAGCGCTCTGGCTATTTGAATACGCTGCGCCTGCCCACCGGATACCTGATTTCCCCGCTCACCCACATTTGTGTCCAGCCCATCCGGAAGGCTTTCAGTCCATTTCGTGAGGCTTGCGTTCTGACAGGCTGCCCATATCATCTCTTCTGAAATATTATGTCCGCAAGTAATATTATCTCTAATGGACATAGGAAAAAGACTGTTTTGCTGCATGACAATCGCAATATGTTCCCTGATTTTCTCAGGAGAGCNCTCGCCTGCTATGACAGTCTCCCCGCNGTCAGCTTCATAGAGTCCTGCAATGATTTTTAATACAGTGCTTTTTCCACATCCNCTNTCNCCCACNATTCCNATATGTTCACCNNNCCTCGCTTTAAGCGACAGGTTTTTTATAACCATAACATTCTCGTATGAAAATGAAATATTGTCTAAATAAACCGCATATTGATACATACTTTTTCCCTCCATATTCNGTTTCAACACTTATTTCACCTTCATCCTCACAAAGGAATGAAAGCATGTATCCGTCCNCTGTATCCCTAACATTCACTATATGCCTTTCCCGTTACGTTACAGTACACCTTTCCCTTGNGAAATTTGTCGGCCTCATCAAAAACCGCTGTTTTCTTCATATTATACGTTCNNATTAAGCATTCTGATTTTNATACCACTGTGCCTGTGACATGAACAAAACATAATATGTGCCTTTTTTATTAATCAGCTCATCATGGGTTCCGATTTCTGCAACACGNCCATTTTCCATAACAACGATTCTGTCTGCAATTCGGGCACTTCCGAGTCTGTGAGTTACAAGCACCGTTGTTCTTTCATCGGATATCTCTTTGAACTTCTTATATATCTTTGTCTCCTCAATGGGATCGATTGCTGCAGTAGGCTCGTCCAACACGATTACCTTACTGTCTCTGTTGATACCTCTTGCAATAGATACCCTCTGCCACTGTCCGCCTGATANGTCGANGCCGTCAAACTCACGGGAAAGNATTGTTTCCAAACCGTCGGGATAAGACTGTGATTCAATATCCACATCTGCTTTCTTTAAGGTTTCCAGCAGAGTTCNGTCTTCCCTTTCCGTATCAAGATTGCTAATCATAACATTTTCACGAAGAGTCATCTGATATTTCTGGAATTTCTGGAATACACCGGACATAAGTCCGTAAAGGCTCGATGACTTAATATCCTTTGTGGNTATACCGTCTATTGTTACACTGCCACCNGTGGGCTGATATATACCTGTAATCAGTCTCACGAGAGTTGATTTTCCGGCTCCGTTATGTCCCACAATTGCAATGGTTTCACCCTTGTTAATTGTCAGATTAACATCTGTCANNGNTTCCTCTNTTGCTCCCGGATATGTAAAGGAAACATTCTTAAGTTCAATCTTTTCACANAAATCATTTACCTTTGTTTCACCGTCTGTTTCGGGCATATCTATGAAATCAAGAAGGTTGTTGATTGAACCGCTGTTTTTACCTATATCGCCCACAAGATTAATCATTTCNCCGACCATTTCCTGCATCTTTACGATTGCCGTGAATATTGCGGCAAATGTACCCGCCGTAATATCACCTGTAAGCAATGCTTTAACAAAAAGCAGAAGNACAACCAGATAACCCGCAAGGCCTATTCCTTTTCCCNCAAGATCAAACAGACAGGCTCTCTTTGCCACCTTAAGGCTTTTCTTATTCAGANCAACCATTGTGTCATAATAAAGCTTCTTAAAATAGTTCGTTANNCCCAGGATTCTCGTTTCCTTGAAATATTCCTTGGAGCAGATGGTGCTCTCATAATAATCATAGNATCTTCTCAGCGGAGCAATCTCATCCTCAAGATTAGCNTACATACTTACCTGCACAAGCTTTGTCAGAAGACAGGGCATCATGGAAATAACAATTACTATTGCCAGAATCGGCTTAATAGTAAAAATCCATATTCCCATAAACAGCACATAGGGCAGGAAAAATGCCATCATCATGATAAATGAAAATACCATGTTGAAGATATTATTGATTCCCATCTCGGCCTTGTTGATGCTGTCCAGAGTTGACGCATTTTCATATTCGATGGCTCCAATTTTAGATATCTTAAGATGAACCTTCTGCATCAATTTTCCGATAACCTTCTGGTTAAATGGCAGATACAGGAAATTGTTAAGTGCGTTAACAAGCTCTGCCAGAATAATAACCACGCCGTACACAATAAGAGAAATGTATATGGTCTTTATGCTTCCGCCTGTATTTATTACTTCACTGGTGGTATCATAAAACTTCTGCAGAAACAAAATCTTTACTGCCCATGACAAGCCATGGAGTATTGTAATTACAATGAACAATCCAAAAAAGAAGGGTGTTGCCTTAAANACAAGAGGCGTTATTCTCTTAAGTATCTTAATGGGACTTATTTTCTTTTCACTCATTGATACCACCTCCTCTGACTGTCATACATCGTATAGTAAAGCTGCTTTGCAGCCATTAGCTCATTATGCGTTCCCTGTTCCTCTACATGTCCGTTATCAATTACGTAAATGTAGTCTGCCAGCTTAACCGAGCCCAGTCTGTGACTGAAGAACAATGTGGTTCTTCCTTCACAAAGCTTTGCAAATTCACTATAAAGGTTACTTTCCGCAATGGGATCCAAAGCGGCTGTGGGTTCATCCAGTACACGAATCGGTNCNTCACTTACAAAGCATCTTGCAAGGGCGATTCTCTGCCATTCACCGCCGGAAAGATCCTTGCCTTCTTGTGCCAGCTTNCCCAGCAATGTATCCTTACCATCCTCAAGGNCTTCAATAACCGAGTCCAGTTTAAGGGCAGTTATGGCATTGTTGATTGCTTCATCATCCGCTCCGCCAACGCATCCTATGGCGATATTATCCCAGATTGAAATTGAATACCTTGCAAAGTCCTGATAAACAACTGAATAAAAGGCTTTAAGCTGAGCTGCCGTATATTCTCTAAGGTCTCTTCCGTTAATAAGTATCCTGCCCTCATAATCCTGATAAAGACCTGTCAGAAGTTTGGCAATGGTACTCTTTCCCGCTCCGTTTGCTCCAACGAAGGCATAATGCCTGCCGNCTTCTATCTTCATGTTCATATCCTTAAGAATATAGGTTTCCGTACCGGGATATTTGAAGGTTACATTCCTGAATTCCAAAGACTTAAATTCTATANCGCCTTCAGGCACGGCATCCGCATTATCATACTGTTCAAATGCTGCAAACTTTGTAATCTCCTTAAGGTATTCGATATGTGTGGATACAGCCTCGATTAATCTTGTGAGTGACCATGACATGGTGTGTACAAGATCAAAGGTTGCATTTATCAGTGAAAAGAACATACCAATTGTAATAATTCCCGTTGCAACAGGGTTGATAAGCATTGCTGCAATAAAGGTACACAGAAATGCTGCTATCATACTTCCGGATTTAAGCTTTACAAACCATTTAGCACGTGTTCTTGTTTCCATTTTTCTGGAANTCTCATACTGCTCAAACCACTTGTCATTAAGCTTTTCGTTATATCNGAATACCGTTCTCTCATCAACATTTTCTCTTCCCGTCATTACNGTAGTGAGATATTTGTATTTTCTCTGATATTTGGTAATCTCTTTATTGGCCTCATAGGTTGCCTTTCCGCTTATGAAAGAAAGATAGAGAAGCGGTATGGCAACAGCTATAATAATCAGTGCAACCCAGGCAATCTGTGTAATAAGGACAATAAGAAGTCCCGCAATTGTCATAAACAGCGATATCAGATTGACTACATTTGTAAAGCCGTCGATAAACTTATGCTCCATTGTGTCGGCAACACGGTTCATTAAATCCATACNGTCCGTATTTTCAACATACTTAAACTCAATCTTTGAACATTTTTCAACATATGCNCCCTTAAGACTGACCCTCATATCCATCTCNATTTTGTTGGCAAGATATNCCNTTATGGGCTCAACAAGCCATTGATATGCTATAATCCCGATAACAATCGCCAGTGAAATATATACCGCTCTTTTTGTTGCGGAGCCGTCTATAAGTCCCAGCGCATTATCAATAAATCTTGCATTAATAATAACCTGGTAGGTTGGCAGAATTGCAACAGCAAGAGACAGAATCAAATACAATATCGTACACACAGGTGAACTGATTATAGAAAATCTCAGGGAATCNAAATATGTATACTTTTTCTTCTCAAAACGTACTTTCTTCATTTTCCTCTCTCTAGCCTTTCTTATTCTATGCTTTCTCACCCTNTCCTTCATTCAATACAAGTTTTTCTTCTAACCTNCCGACNGATGCNTCAAACCGTCGGAANTTNGCATAAATACCCGGCATGTTCTGNAAAAANCCTGANACATTCCCCGACAGATTNATAAATATATAAAAAATNCCTATGCTGATNTTTCCGTTTANNNCCATAGCTCCGCCAAATCCAAGCAATATCANAAGCGGTACAAANGAAAGNANGCCTGAAAGAGACATNAGNCCGGCTGTAACCCTCTCTTTTTTGACATTCAACTTCTCACATTCTGAAAATTTTTCTATCATGGCATCATTGACCAATTTATATGCGCCGTAAACTTGAATGGTCGGAAATAATTCCAGAATTATATCCGCCAGTCCATTGATTTTTTTCATACCATTCTGACATTGCCCTGTATAGTTTTTAATGGTCTTGCTGGAGAAAGAACAATAAATAATCAGTGGAACCACCGGAAGTACATAAATCAAAGTCAACTTAACATTTTGACAGAGTAAGAATGCAATCGTGACTGCAAACGTACCAAATTGCTTTACTAATGAGAAAAGATTTTCGTTTAAATAACCGGAGATGTCTTTCAGCTCATTCTGCATTGCAGACTGCTCTTCTCCGANATTAAGTCCCGAAAGCATTCTGATGTCACTTTGCAAATAGTATTTTGCATATCCTATCCTCATTTCATGTGCAAATNTTTCACAAGTATAGNAAGCCAGATATGATGATAAATATTCGCTTAACGTGTGTGAGAAAACAATAAATAATCCGACCGGCAAAACAGCAAAAAGTGTACGTATTCTGTTCTCAAAATTAGCAGCAGTCACATCTCCGAAGATATCTAAAATATCCGCTAAAAATTTGTTCCAGCATAAATTTAAAATTATAGAGAGAAAAGTAAGCAGAAACACCACCGTAAAAAGAAATTTATGTAATTTAATCAGCTGCTTTAAAATTTTCAAAATGATCCTCCAGTATACTTTTTGGGTCCTTTATCCATTTATATAATCCGCTTTATGTTTAGTGTAAACTATGTCCCGAGGGCAAGGTCAAGTGCAAAATAAATCGCTTATACAANGCTGCAAATCNATTATACAAAAGGTATACAAAAAACTCCCAACACCGGAATNCANATCCGAATGNTGGGAGTTTACTTTACTATAAGTAATGTAGCTATATCCGCAGTGACTATAAACTAATTATTAGTTGTAAGTCCTGCTTCTTCAGCGAGCTTATCAAANCCATTCATAACAGCATCATATGTTTGCTTNGAAATGTCAGGAAGTTCTTTGCCCCAAGTCTTTTCAGCCTGCTTATAGCCTTTCTTGAAAGCTTCACGCATCTCTTCAATCTTATCAGGGTCGCCGCCCGTCAATGCCGTAGCAAAGTCAAGAATACGCTCAGAGGTCTGTTTTACACCCCAGTAACCATCTTCAGCAATGTCTTTCTGTGCCTGTGCCTGAGTAGCAGCATCAACTTTAAGGTTTCCTCCTGCAAGGATGCTCCAGATTCCGTTAGCGCTGTTATATGTCTGACCCTGTTTGGTCATCAACTGCTCTACGATACTCTGCAGCTGGTTCTGTCTGCTTTGCGCATCAGCTTTCAATTTAGCAACCAAATCCGCATTCTGCGTATAAGTTTTCTTAGCAGTACTTGCTGCTGCATTTGATGGCTCATAAACAGCGCCTGCCTGCTCTTCTGATTTCTTTTCAGTGGATACCTCTGAATTAGTCTTTTCTTCTGTTGTCTTAACAGCAGATGTCTGATAAGCCTCATAAGCGCTTGTTGTACTTGTAACTCCGTTTACACTCATTTTAATATCCCTCCTTGGAAGATTTTTGTAACACCGGAAAANATGTTTACTGTTTNTCCAATGTCCTGACTATAGTTATACCGAATTTGGCNATTCCGCCACTTCTGAATATANTATCGGTGCACTGACATNAAAACATTAGGGCATATTGGAATATTTTTCATAATATTCGAAGGNTTTTAATACATTTTTCGGNCCGTTCNTTACATGGTGCAGNAAACGTAAAATTGAAAATTATTATTGCATGACACGAACATAATCATTTATTGATATACAAGTTTATAATAACCGGCTGATGTAAGTTTGAATACAATAAAGTAAATAACTCCAAATATTACTACCGTCCCTATAAGGCACTGAATGAACAATGAGGTGTTCGACAATCCGAATATTATCATAATCCTCGTAAGCATTGGAAATGCTGCGATAAGATGAATCACTGCGACAGTAATCGGCATGAAGAATACCGTGCGCACCTGTGAGTTGATAGCCGNCNTCACTTTGCTTCTGTCTATTCCCACTTTTGTCATNATAGCAAACCGTTCCCTGTCCTCATAGCCTTCCGATATCTGTTTATAGTATATAATCAGCATTGTTATCATCAGAAACATGCTTCCCAGNAAAAGCCCTAAGAACAAAAAGCCGCCGTTCATTTCCATATATGAGTCCCGCTCTTCCGTTCTTGAGGTTATAATACAGGTATTATAATCCAGCCATTTTCCAATATTTTCACGCAGTTCTGACGTAAATGCGATTTTCTCAGCTCTGCTTCCGTCTACTTCTACTTCTATATAGTACCGGAGCAATTCCTCTCCCTTTATTCTTTCCAGTTCTTCGTTATCTGCCACAACAGCATATATTACAGTTGTGCCGCTCAGATAATCCAGCAAATCCATTCCCATGTCGGGATATTCCGTTCGTCCTTTCACCTGATATTCCTGTCCGAAAATGTTTATGGTATTCCAATCAAATTCATTTGACGCCGCAACTATAACGCCTCCCTTTGANATGTTCTCAAGTTCCATACCTGTATACTTTTCGTAGTCCTCTTTTGTCATCGCATAAAACAGACTCATTTCCGTATAATCATAGCTCGGGTCATCATTGTCATATATCTCCACCGCATTTCCTTTATTATGCGTCGCAAACACAACGTCAGTATATTCTGACACATCCGTCAGTGTTCTGCCCTGTTTTTTGGCCAAGATCTCAATCTGTTCAATCACATAATTCTTCACCTCGTCATCAGGTATGCTGTCAAGGTATATGGAAAGCATTATTTCCTTTTTAAATTCAATGTTCAGAGCGTCTTCCACACCCGCATACAGACATACAGTCGTTGAGACCATTACAAGCACCATCGTGGAGAGTACGCAGATACTGGCTAACCCCACGGCATTGCGTTTCATGCGGTATAGCATTCCTGAAACCGATATAAAATGTGACGTTTTATAGTAATATCTTTTATTCCTTTTCAGCAGTTTTAAGAATACAATGCTCACTGCCATAAACAGCTCATACGTTCCGCCAATTACCAAGACAACTGCCACAAAAAACATATTTACAGCGTTTATTATATCCTTAGTGGTAATTGCCAAATAATATCCTGTTGCGATGCATACAATCCCTAACAGCGCAGAAAACCATTTTGCTTTCGGCTCACGTTCGCCTGTATTGCTTCCGTGTAATAACGCAATTGGGTTTGCAAGCTTTACCTGCATGAAATTATACACCAGCATCAAAATATAGATTACTCCAAAAATCTCCACCGTCTGTATGCAGCCCCGGCCGGATACATAAAACGGAATCATTTCCGACATTCCCGTCAGTTTATATAAAAACATGGTCATTAACTTATTGAAAACAATGCCTACAGCGAGCCCGCCGCCAACCGATGCAATATACAATATCGCACTCTCCCAAGCCATTACCTTTGCGATATGTTTTTTCTCCATACCAAGAATATTGTATACGCCAAGCTCCTTCTTGCGCCTTTTCATTACAAAACTGTTTGCGTAAAACATGAAAACAAATGCGCATATTCCAACAATAATGACTCCGAAACCAAGCACGGACACCAGAAGTGCTGACCCCCGCATCAAACTCAATCCATCATTTCCCTGTATAGCGCGCATACTGTAGAACATTATCACCGAAACCATTCCCATCAATATATAAGGCAGATAAAACCGCCTGTTGTTTTTCAAATTCGTTATTGCCAGTCTGCAATATAAATGATTCATATTAATCTCCGTGCTCCTTTCTCCATNATACTAATACCNATGCTCACGATATTTCTTTATTTCCGCCGCTTTGNGCCAGCGTTAATGTATCGGAAATTCTTGCATAAAGCTGCTCGTTTGTCAGGTTCCCGCGATATAACTGATGAAACACCTCTCCATCCTTTATGAAAAGAATACGGTTTGCATGGCTTGCCGCATTNGTGCTGTGCGTAACCATGAGTATGGTCTGCCCGCTGCGGTTGATATCGCCAAATACATTAAGNANTCCCTCTGANGCTTTGGAATCNAGCGCNCCTGTNGGCTCATCCGCGAGAATCAACTGTGGTTTCGTAATAATTGCCCGNGCCACTGCGGTTCTCTGCTTTTGTCCGCCCGAAACTTCATACGGGTATTTTGACAACAGTTCCACAATACCAAGCTTCTCTGAGACCGGCTCAAGCGCCTGTTCCATATACGGCACTGCCTTTCCCTGCAATACCAGCGGAAGTAATATGTTATCCTTCAGCGAAAAATTGTCAAGCAGATTAAAATCCTGAAATACAAAACCNAGATTGTCACGTCTGAATGCAGACAGCTCCTTTTCCCGGATTGCGCTTAAGTCTTTTCCNTTAAGCAACACTTCCCCGCCNGTCGGCTTATCCAGTGANGCCANTATATTTAANAGCGTCGTCTTTCCTGAACCGGACTCACCCATAATCGCAACATATTCTCCNTCTTCAACGGAAAAATTCATNTTNGACAGCGCCTGTACTTTCGCGCCCCCAAAACGNGTTGTATAGATTTTACTTACATTTNTNACTTCTAAAATTGCCATTACTAATAACCTTGCCCTTTCTATAACCTGCAAACTTTGGACCGCAGGTACATATTTGCGATTGAAAAATCTTTGATTTTTCAATCTATGCTCCTCCCCGANAACCTCGATAAGCTTTTCTTAACTTTTTCATTTCTGATAAACCAATCATATCAAAAAGAGGAAACTTCAGCCATTTCATAAGCTTACATTTCCCCTTCGTTTCTTACATTTTCGTAAGATTACACTACNGCTTTNTTACAGACAAATATTACTAATCTCCACTCTTGTTCCCTTCCCGATTTCTGATGTGACCAAAATCCGGTGTCCAAGCTTGTCCAATATCTCTTTGCAGAGGTAAAGGCCTATTCCGGTTGAATGTTTATCTNCATGTCCGTTATATCCNGTGTAACCCTTTTCACAAATCCGAGGAAGGTCTTCGGCGCTGATTCCTATACCGGTGTCTTCTATAATAATACTTGCGCNTTCAACNGATTCGTCTGNACTTTGCNCTNTCTGTATAGTGATGCTTCCCNGTTTCGTATATTTAATGGCATTTGACAAAANCTGGTCAATCACAAATCCCAGCCACTTTTTATCTGTNACTGCCATGATATCCTTTGNTTCATAATTAAGGCNCANTTTTTTNNANATAAACTGTTTNGCATATTTATGAATGGAATTTTTTATCACNTCNTCAAGNNGTATTCTCTCAATGACAAAATCNTTNGTCNNAGCNCCNAGCCGCGTATATTGNAGNGCCATGTCAATATACTCCTCTATACGGAAAAGTTCATTCNGTTTCTGGTTTTCATTTGTGACTCGTGTGTCGTTTTCTTCAACATTTTCTGACTCTAGGAAATCTGACATACTTTCATCAATCAGCAGTTTCAGGGCAGCTATCGGCGTTTTCACCTGATGTACCCACATGGAATAATATTCTGTCATGTCCTGCTGCCTGTTCAACATTTCATTTCGGATACGGCTATTCTCCTTAGCCAGAATCCTGATACAATTCTGATACTGCCTCTCATACATATACTCGGGAGTTTTCATCACATCTGACTCTACCACAATATTCTCCTGCATCTGCTCAAGCTGACGAAAGCTGCTGTAATGTCTGCCGTATCCCACTGCAAGCGCTACTATTGTTATAAAAAGGCATAGCAGCATACCATATACAATCTCGACAACCGGTATTTCATTTAAAATCATTGTGGCCGAAGCGGTCAGCGCAATACACAGTATCACCGCAAGCCACCTGATATTTTCCTTTATATATGCATTAAAGTCTTTCATATGCTTTTATCCTATTCTGTATCCTATGCTTTTTTTAGTTTGTATATAGTCCTCAAGACCGATGCTCTCAAGTTTTTTGCGCAGACGGTTCACATTCACTGACAATGTGTTTTCGTCAACATAGCTGTCGCTTTCCCATAGCCTTGTCATCAAAGTGTCCCTTGAAACGACTTTTTCTTTGTTTTCCATAAGTATCTGTAATATGCGAAGTTCATTTCTGGTCAGCTCCAGTTTCTCATCCTTGTATGTAAGTGTTGCCTCTGTCAGGTTCAGCACCGCTCCTTTATGCTCCAAAATCACACTCTGGCTTACAAAATCATAGCTTCTCCTGAGCAGCGCCTGTATTTTGGCTGTAAGTACATCCGCATCAAACGGTTTGGCGACAAAATCATCACCGCCCATGTTCATCGCCATGACAATGTTCATATTATCCGATGCAGAAGATAGAAAGATAATCGGCACCTTGGAGACCTTACGAATCTCGTTACACCAGTGATAGCCATTGAAAAACGGCAGCTTGATATCCATAAGTACAAGCTGGGGTGAAGCACTCACATACTCAGGCATGATATTAGCAAAATCATTCGCACACACCACATCATAATCCCAGCTTTCCAGATGGCGTTTTAGACCTGCCGCTATCATTTCATCATCTTCAACTATAAAAATCCGGTACATCATTCACTCTCCATAATCTGATTTTTCCTACTATACCTTATAGTAATAAAATGATATAATAAGCTCAGGCTCGGCAGCCTGAGCTACAAGAATTACTTCGTAATTCTTATTGGAATGATATATTTTTATCGCTTCTATGGATATAATATAATAGGCTCACAAAAATAACAAGGGGGGTACATCATGATTGAAAGCAACAAGGTACAGAAAATTCTCTACGGCGGAGACTACAATCCAGAACAATGGCCGGAAGAGACATGGAAAGAGGATATGCGTCTGCTTAAACTTGCACATATCGATATTGTCACGCTGAATGTATTCAGCTGGGCCTCGCTTCAGTCTGATGAGAATACCTACCATTTTGAAAAGTTGGATAAGATCATGGACATGGTCAAAGAAAACGGACTCAAAGTCTGTCTTGCCACTTCCACAGGCGCACATCCCGCATGGATGGCAAGGAAATATCCCGATATTCTCAGAACTGAATTCAATGGAATGAAACGTAAATTTGGCAGCCGGCACAATTCCTGTCCGAACAGTCCTACATATAAAAAATATGCCAAAGCACTCGCTGTCAAATTAGCTGAACGATACAAAAATTATGATAACATTGTCGCATGGCATATTTCTAATGAATTCGGCGGCATGTGCTACTGCGAAAACTGCGAGCGAAATTTCCGTGAATGGCTGAAAAACAAGTACAAAACTATTGACGAGGTAAACCACGTCTGGGATACGGCTTTCTGGGGTCATACATTCTATGATTTTGAAGATATCGTAGTACCTAATATGCTTTCTGAACATTTCGCTCCTAACAGAACTACTTTTCAGGGTATATCTCTGGACTACAGAAGATTTAATTCAGAAAGCATTATGAACTGCTATAGAATGGAATACGACGCCATTCATGAAATTACTCCCGACATACCGATTACGACGAATCTGATGGGAGCTTATCAGGACTTAGATTATCAGATGTGGGCAAAATACATGGATTTTATCTCATGGGATAACTATCCGGCTAATGATACTCCTATGGAAGATACGTCACTTAAACATGACCTCATGCGCGGCTTAAAGCAGGGCAAACCGTTTGCACTGATAGAACAGACTCCAAGCGTTACTAACTGGCTTCCTTATAATTCGCTTAAGCGTCCGGGCGTAATGCGCTTGTGGAGCTATCAGGCGGTAGCTCATGGCGCAGATACCGTTATGTTCTTTCAGATGAAGCGCAGCATCGGAGCATGCGAAAAATATCACGGAGCCATTATTGACCATGTCGGTCACGAAAACACACGTGTATTTCGTGAGATTACCGAGCTGGGAGCTGAGCTTGAAAAAATCGGTTCCCTGACACTTGGCGGAAGAACGGAGTCCAAAGCGGCTGTCATATTTGACTGGGATAACTGGTGGGCAACCGACTATTCCGCAGGTCCGAGCGTAAACCTTCATTACTTTGATGAAGTATTGAATTATTATAAAGCATTCAATAACCTGAACATTCCTGTAGACATGATCAGTGTGGAAGATGATTTATCCAAATACTCCCTTGTTATCGCCCCATTGCTTTATATGGTCAAAACAGGACATGATGAGAAAATCAGGAACTTCGTTAATAACGGTGGTCATTTCCTGACCACTTTCTTCAGCGGTTATGTAGATGAGCATGACTTAGTAACAATCGGCGGATACCCCGGAAAACTCAGGGATATTCTGGGAATATGGGTAGAGGAAGAAGATGCGCTTCCTGATGACGCTTCCAATTCCTTCACTTATCAGGGCGTTACATATCCTGCCACCCTTATCTGCGATTTACTGCATACGGAAAATGCACAGGCGCTTTCTGCTTATGAAAAAGATTTCTACGCAGGTATGCCGGCTTTGACACGCAATAGTTTCGGCAAGGGAGCCGCCTACTATGTGGCTACCCGCTCCAATGCAGATTTTTACAGGCAATTTATAGGCGACATATGTAAAGAGATAAGCATTGAGCCCATAATAAATACACCGGAGGATATTGAGGTAACGAAACGAAGCAATGATAACGGCACATTCCTTTTCTTCTTAAATCATGGTGAAGAAAAAGTCGATATCGTCTTAAACTGCGGCGGTACGGATATTTTGACTGATAATGTTTATCAAAACGGGGATACACTCGCTCTGGGGGCAAAGGGTGTGGCGATTTTGAGACAGAAATAAATTTATAAATAATTAGGAAAGGGGCATATGCATTCATATGAAAATCACCGACAAACAAGCATACTTATCACAGATTCGCGAGGTAATAGACAAAGGTCCATATCATGACGACTGGGCATCACTTACCGATTTTGTCATGCCTTCATGGTTTGAAAAGGCTAAATTCGGTATATTTGTCCACTGGGGATTATACAGTGTTCCGGCATTCAATAATGAATGGTATTCCCGTAATATGTATATTCAGGGTACACCGGAATTTGAACACCATATAAAGACCTACGGACCTCATAAGGATTTTGGTTATAAAGACTTTATCCCTATGTTTACGGCCGATAAATTNGATGCNGATTTCTGGGCNGAAACATTNGCTGCNGCNGGTGCAAAATACGTAGTTCCGGTTGCGGAGCATCATGACGGTTTCCAGATGTATCAAAGCGACTTATCCATTTATAATGCTGCCAATATGGGACCGAAACGGAATATTATAGGNGAGNTGAAAGANGCGTTTGAGAAAAAGGGACTGGTNTTCTGTACTTCTTCTCATAGAGCCGAACATCTNTGGTTCATGGGCAACGGCAAAGATTTTGAAAGCGATATTAAGGANCCNCTTAAATGNGGNGACTTCTATTGGCCTTCCATTCAGGAGCAGCCCGACCAGCAGGACCTTTTTGCCCAACCTTATCCGACTCAGGAATTTCTGGATGACTGGATATGCCGCACCTGTGAAATCATAGACNGGTATCAGCCTAAGATTCTTTACTTTGACTGGTGGATTCAGCATGAAGGATATAAATCCGCCTTGCGTCAGATTGCAGCATATTATTACAACAGAGGTCTTGAATGGGGTTATAATACCGCCATCTGCTACAAACATGATGCCATGGCGTTCGGAAGCGCCATTGTAGATGTCGAGCGTGGTAAATTTGCAGACACCAGGCCCTACCATTGGCAGACTGATACNGCCATTGCCCGCAATTCATGGTGCTATACCACCAGTCTCGACTACAAGAGCAGCAATGAAATTATCTGCTATCTGATAGATGTCGTAAGTAAGAACGGCAATCTCCTGCTTAATGTAGGTCCAAAAGCCGACGGTACATTTGCCGATAAGGACCTCTCCATATTACAGGATATAGGCAGCTGGCTTGATATAAACGGAGAGGCTATATATAACTCTAAGCCATGGCGTTATCCTGCCGAGGGACCTACGAAAGAAATTGAAGGGCAGTTCAGCGATGCGTCCTCTAATGCATATACAAGCGAAGATTTCAGGTTCACCGCAGGAAACGGCTGTATTTATGCTATTTGTTTAAAATATCCGGAAGACGGCAGAATTACAATCCATTCGCTCTCTAAGTCACTTGACGCAAACAAGCCTAATTTCCATGGCATAATACGAAAAGTAAACGTTCTTGGATTTGACGAGGCTATTGACTTCCATTGTGACGAAGATGGCTTACACTTTGTCACAAAGAATGTAAAAAGTGAGTTTCCTGTTACAATTAAGGTTACTGTGGAATAAGAGTATATTTTCGGCAAACACGTCATATTCTCATTGGAATGATTTGCGCTGCGGCGTAATTTCCTATAATATAAAGTGCAGAAAGCAGATGACCGATTTATTCATCTGCTTTCTGTTATTTACAATTGTATCAACTCTATACAGTAGACTTTATACTAATATATCAGCTTAGAATTACTTCCTTCATCCATGTATCGGCCAACGTCATCCATGACTGACATTCCTTTACATTTCCAAATCCGTCCATTCCGTTCGTACGTTCATCTGAAAGGCTCAGACCGTGTCCTCCCTTTGCATAAAGATGCAGTTCTACCGGAATCCCCTGCTTTCTCATCGCTAATGCCAGCATCAGTGAATTTTCCGCCGGAACAAGACCGTCTTCATTCGTATGCCATATAAAAGCAGGCGGCGTATCGGCGCTGACCTGATTCTCTAAGGACATTTCTTCTTTCTTATTATCATAATCTTTCGCAAGCAANGAGCGGAAGGAATCATCATGAGCATATTCACCGGAAGTAATGACCGGATAATTCAGAATCATACCTGCCGGACGAAGCATTTCCGAAGACGTTCCTAATTTTTCCGCTATAAATTTCCTGTTCCAGAACATACCATAACTTGCTGCCAGATGGCCGCCTGCTGATGAGCCCTCTACGAGAATCTTATCAGCATCAATATGCCACTCTTCCGCATGCTCCTTCATCATTTTTACGGATGTTGCAAGCTCCAGCAACGCCGTAGGATAAACCGCCGGTTCCACCGAATAATACAGCACTGCCGCATGGTAACCTAGAGCAAGCCATTGCAGGGCAAGCATTTCCGCTTCTCTTTCCGATACAAAACAGTACCCTCCGCCCGGGCAGATAATTATCAGAGGTCTTTTCCGAATATTAATTTCCTCTGAATGCGAAATCAGGTATACGCTAAGATAAGCCTTATCTGTCGAACCCTCGACCTTAATCGGATATTCTTTATAAATCATATAGTCAGCTTCCTTTCACATAGTTAAACGTCACTGATAACGTCTCTATTTTGCCTAACGTATCTGCATCAAGAATACAAGGCGACGGTTCCTGTCCGTTATCCTCAAGAATACGTATATCATCCGGAACCTGAGTCACCCATGCATTGTACAGATTGACGCGGGTAGCTTTTCCGTCATCACTGCAAGTATAAGGCTGCCCATTCGGTTCATACGGTTCTCCATTTACCAATATTTCCTGAATATCAATATAGTATCCTGGGAAAAGAGTCTCACCATTGGCAATTGCAATAGCGCTGAACACCGTACTTTCGGCATAGCCGCCGCTGATTCCCGTAAAGTCAAGCGATACCGTATAAGTACCCTCTCCCGTGATTTCCACGTCTTCTGCTANGATACCCTCTGTTGCAGANCCGGGATTATACACATCCCCTACNCTGTATTGAACATTCCAATCACTGCTGTTAAACATGATCCACGCCATGGCAGTGTCGTCATCTACTCCTGCTCCTTCATCTGCATCGGCATAATCATTATCCATCTCTTTACGNGCCTGTGCAACAATATCTTCTTTGGTCATTTCAGACTGAATTTCCAGACTGTGCTTAATATACAGCCTTGCCATGCCCATATCNATNATTNNTNCNTCGTTACGNTTATACANATTATTGCAGTCCCATAATACCGGNCANTAGCCATATAAATCACAGTTATTCAGNAAATTCTGCACATATTCCTGAGTGTTCTCCTTCAACTCATTGTTCGTATTTTCAATTAATACGCCATATTCACCAATAACTACGCCATATCCCCGCTCGGTGAATTTCGTCATAAGTTCAAGAGTATCGTTCATGGTCTGATACTCCTGCTTAGTTCCCCACTTTGCAATACTGGTGTTTATGCAATATCCGCTGGGGTCATAATAATGCACAGATACTAACAGCTTATCCGCCGCAGAATCTGTGGGCATCTTATAGCGNNTGTCACAGGTATTATTAATATCGGTACCAAATCCCGCAATCAACAAAAATCTGTGTTCATTGTTGCCTCCTGCTGCACGTACAGTATCAACGAAGGTCTGATTGATCTCATTAGTCACAGTATAACACTCATCATCCGAAAGAGTTCCTGAATCTTTGGCAATATCAGTATCATTAAGTCTGAATCCCAGCTCCTCATTTCCGGATTCAAAAATCACATAATCCGAATAATCCTTAAAACGCTCTGCAATCTGCGTCCACATTGACTTGTATAATTCCATTGCCTGATTTCTGGTCTCTTCGCTGGCTGAACCAAACATTCCCCACCATGAGCCATCCCAATGATCATTTATAATTACATACATACCTGCGTTGCGTGCATATCCAACGATTTCTTCCACACGGTCTAAATAAGCGCTGTTAATGGTATAATCTCCTGTCTCAAAAGCCATCATATTNGTCCATGCTACAGGAAGACGCAGAGTATCAAACCCTGCTGCTTTCATACCATCCAGCATCTCCTGTGTCGTCACNGGCTGCCCCCAATAAGTTTCATATTGGCTGGGCTGCGCATCGGTACCGAGAGCGCTTCTGCCGTAAGCTTCCATTGTGTTTCCTAAATTTATGCCGTTTCCCATGAGTTCCGTAACTTCCAAAGCCGTCAGACTCTCTCTCACAGTTCCGTCNTCGGCGCTTTTATTTACTGTACTGTTACCCTCATCACCATTATCAGTTTCCGAACTTTTTTCTCCANCCACTTCATTTACGATTACCGAAGTNGGTCCGTCTTCGCTTGTGCCGCAGGCTGTAACAGCAAGTGCGGAAGCAACCGTCAGCGCTGCAATAAACACTGCTTTCATACGGTTTTTAAAGCATTTGATCTTTCTCATATCAGACTATCATCTCCTCTCCAATAACTTAATTTCTCTCCCAATCATTTTCTTCAGGCTCCGTCTCCTCTGTATATATCACAGATCCCGGTTCCTTCTCAATCTGTCTGAAAAATCGTATTGCGAAGGCACAGATTGTATAAATAATGGTAGCCGGTCCAAAAAACACTCCCAGAATCATCATAGTGGTATTCCACCAAAAAAGCAATACCTCCAATACAACTACAAAAACCGCCAGCAAAGTTTGTAAAAAAAATTTCGTTGATATGTCATATGAATTTTTCAGTGTCTTTATAAAACTGTTCTCATATCTTGCCATCAGCGGGAATGAATATATCAAACCCATTATAAAAATGAATATGGCTGCAATTCCTATAACGAGAAACATAACAGACTCAGTAGCCCCCCAGAATTGAAAATCCAGATACACTGCATATGCCGCTATCATTGTCAGTAATCCNAGAGGAATCCCGCCTTTTAAGTTTTCCTTGAATGCTTTGAAAAATGAGCGGACTATATACCCTTCTGTATCCTCCGCCATCTTCAGCGCCACAGAACATGCCGCCACAGTGGAAGCTCCTATGGTAACGATAGGCAGACTGCAAATCAGCCAGCAAAAATTCAGCTGGGCAATATCCCACAGCTTTGATATAAATTTATATAACGGACTGTCTACACTGAAAAACTTCATAATAACAGACATACCCCTTTCATACAAAGGGCTGTTCGCTTCCGAACAGCCCCTTTTACACTTTATTTCATAGACTCTATACTTTCCTTTAGAATCTCTGCTTCATTCATTGACCACTCGATACATTCCGTATAATAATACTCATTTGCCTTGCTTATCATTTCATCAATAATTTGAGCAAATTCCTCGTCAGAATTAGCATAGATTGCATTCCATGAATAAGTAACAATACACTCTTTGGTCTGGTCCCACTTGGTCTGGAACTCATCACCCTTTTTGCCTGCGGAGTANGGAGATGCAGGTTTTACCTGATAATTTCCGCTTTCCATGTATTCCTCAGTGTTATGGCAGCCTGTGAACTCTCTCCAATCCTGCTCTATATCATATTTTGCAGCAGTCAGCTCACTCTCCCAGAAATCACATCTATATCTCTCACCATTAGAATCAGGATTGATAGCATCCAGTGTCCATGTAGTGTTGTTAATCTGCAGCTGACCGTCATGGAAAGTTCCGCTGTAACCAGCNTCCNCCATNGATGTNTCAATATCCTGATGGCAGGTCTTNCCTAANGGAGTGAANTANGTNTTACCNTNCTCATCATAATCCCANCATACACCCTGNGGACCATATTCCATAGTGANTCTTCCCTCNGGNGTNCANAGATAGTTGANNACTTCCATACACAGTTCAGGATAATCGGTCTTAGCGCCGATTGNCCANANACGGTTNCCNCCCATGGTACTCATNCCGTAAGCAATAGGAGNNGCNTCNGAAGGAGTCAANGANANCATCATCTTNCCTTCCGCCATATGCTCCTCTGTGTTATACAAAGAACGTCCNGCATAATCGAAAATAGAGAAGAANGTACCGCCTGCTGCAACCTTTTCCTGAACATAGTCATANGTACATGTCATNGAGTCAGGATCNAACANATCGTTNCNATATAACTGNTTNTAAAAACNCANTGNTTCAATATANGGACTNTNNNCATCCANNCATCCTATGAAACTGTTGGTTGCNGGATCATAGAATCCCATTTCAAACTCATCATAGCCNTAGTAAGCAGTNNCNGTAGCCTTTGNATACATTGCCATAGTACCGTCCCAGTCNGGCCATGCAACAAGTGCATANGTAGGCTTTCCGTTTTCNTCCGTAGGACANATTTCNTTCATCTGCTTAAANANNTCAATCAAATCNTCATAGTTCTTTACCTCAGGNTATCCCAGNTCTTTATACAAATCCCAGCGAATATCCCATGTATAGAAGAATGCCTCATGATCCTGCATACTGCTTGCTACATTATGACCAAAGCCATAAGTCGTACCACCGGAAATACTTGCATTATAATCCAGTGCATTCTGCATATGCTCATAGATATAAGGACCATATTCCTGCACCAGATTTTCTTCATTCCAATCAAGCAGAAGTCCTGCATTGACAGCATTCACATATTGGTCGCCGTCACTTCCGAACACTACGATATCACCTAAATCTCCACCCTCCATACGGGTCTGATAGGTACCGTTTAAGTCGGGTACGATGTTCAGTATAACATTGAACTTATCTAACAGAATATCTGCAGACCATCCGGACTGCTCACCGGAATAGTTCGCCAGCTGACTGAACACGGTAAGAGTAATAGGTTCTCCGCCATTTCCTCCGCTAGAAGCGCCACTGTCTCCGTCTGAATTACCGCCGCCGGCTGAAGGATTAGAACCACAGCCCGCCAACAGTCCTGCGGTCATTGCCACACACAGGAACAATGCCGCAAATTTCTTCATCTTCTTCATTTTTCTCTCTCCTTTTTCATTTAATAATCATGACCATTTCCTATCCTGTTTTATCCTTTGACCGCTCCCAGCATAATACCTTTTTCAAAATACCGCTGCATGAAAGGATAGACCATAAGGATTGGTATAACCGTTACCATTGAAATGGTATATTTCAAAACTTTAGTACTCATAGCCGACTGTGCCGCCGCCGTTGCACCCGAACCGCTCGTACTCATAATCTGCGCCAGATTGGAGTTAGTGTTCAGATAAATGTACAGTCTGTGCTGTAATGTATAAAGCGAAGGCGCATTCTGCATCAGAATCAGCGAATCCGTAAAGGAGTTCCAATGACCTACTGCGCCGAAGATAGCTATTGTCGCCAATATCGGCTTACTTAAGGGCCATATAATTCTTCTAAATACTGTCATAAATCCGGCTCCGTCTATAAGCGCACTCTCCTCCAGTTCGGAAGGAATGGACTCAATATATGTCTTCACCAGAATAATATTGTAAGGCGCCACAATTCCCGGAATGATATATGCCGCAAAGTGGTTCGTCAGACCCAGCATGGACATATTCAAATACCATGGAATCGTTCCGGCATTAAAGTACATGGTTATTACCAGAAAACGATACCAGAATTTTCTGTGCCACATCTCCTGTTTGGTGACCAAATATCCTACCAGTGCGGTTGCCGCAACCATAGTGGCTGTTCCTATCACTGTTCTTGCAATTGAAACAAGGAACGCATTTCCAAGATCCGACACCTGAAGCATCGCTATGTAATTGTGAATATTGATTCCGTGCGGAATCAAGGCTATCTGACCCTTCCTCACCATGTCATTGTCTGAAATCGTATTAATAAACAAGTAATAAAAGGGGAAGATACAACTCAAAGTAAACAATGTATAAAAGGAATAGTTCAGGATGTTAAAAATAACATTTCCCGGTGTGCGCTGCCATTTAGGCTTATGCTTCTTCTCATATTCCCTTTCCGCTTTTTGATCCAGTTTTTCCTGTTTAGTTTTCGCCATTTAACCACACCCCCTTACACAATGCTCTCACCACGGACAGCTTTGGAAATGCCGTTTGCAGCAAACAAAAGAATAACACTGATAACCGATTTCACCATACCTATAACCGTGGACAGCGGAATATTTCCATTTTGAATACCCAGCGTATATACATAAAAATCAAGAACCTGAATTGTGTCAAGATTTACCTTATTATGGAATACCATGTACTGATCCATACCATTACTTAAGATATTGGCAATGGACATCAGCAGCATAACACAATATGTAGGAATCAGACCGGGCAGAGTTACGTGCCACATCTTGGCGAAACGTCCTGCTCCATCCACCGTCGCCGCCTCGTAGAGCTGCTGGTCAATACCGGAAATACCTGCTATGTAGATAATTGCACTCCATCCGATACCTTTCCACATACCCCATGCAAGCATCTTGATCCAGATGTGGGAATTACTCATCAAATAGTTTGTCCCTACGTCTCCGCTTGACAATATCCCAAGCTGCGCAGCTGCGGTATTTACAAAACCGTCTGTAGAAAAAATTGCAAACGCGATAGCATATACCAAAACCCAGCTTATAAAGTTAGGGATTGTTGTAAAGGTCTGTACAAAACGACGGAATCTGATATTTTTAATTTCATTTAAGAATATGGCAAACGCCATTGCGCACCAACTGGTGGCAATTCCCAGACCGCTCATTGCTAATGTATTACGAAGTACACGAACTACGTCTGACTTAGTTGCCTGACTCTGAAACAGCGATGTGAACCATTTAAATCCTACAAAATTTTCCATGGACAAGGTTCCGCCCGCCGAATAATTGAAGAAAGCATATCTCCATCCCCAAAGCGGCAGATAACTGAATACGAAACACAATGTTGCGAAAGGGAGAAACATCAGAAACAGCTTAAATCTGGATTCCATCTCATAATTACTGTCCTTCTCCGGTTTAGGCAGTAATACCAGATTAGCTATAGTTGAAACTAATAACAGTACAGTCAGAATCAGATATACAATATAGCCGGTAGGAAACATAGGTCCTACTTTATCATAATTACTGGTTCCTTGTATCTGCACATAAGAAACATAAATCAAAATGAGTCCCAGAATCTCACCCGCCGCTCCGACCAGCGAAAAGATATTTCCCAGCCTTTTAAACTTCAGGTTGCCCAAAGACATACATCCGCCGGCTGCCGCAGCAGCTATTCCCAAAAGCATGATCAGAGAAGCCACATACAGCAGAACGATAGTCCCCTGCACAATCCATCCTCTGTTAAATGCACGCCCCATCTCAGCTGTCAGACTGCTATAGAAAAGACCCGACGTAAACAGCGACAGGTTTTTATTAATCATTGTACAGATTCTGGAAGGCGTCGCTGCCGGGAAAAAAATAAGCGCAGTTGCAAGAAGCGTTGCAATACGCTGCACATAATAAACTTTATCTGTAAATTTTTCATTATTTTCTTTCATAAACACCTCCATATGTTAGGAGTAATAGCCGGACAGACATTCTCCATGTCGGATATGCCTGCCCGGTTGATATTATTATATATCCCTATTTACTTACAATCAGTCTTTTTTCTTCTTGCTAAGAACAACTGCAACTCCGGCAATTACTGCAACTACAACTACTACAATAATTACAATAACTACAGGTGACATAGAAGAAGATTCCTCTGCTGCCGGAGCTTCTTCTGCAGGTTCAGATTCTGCCGGTTCTTCAGTTGTCTCCGGTTCCGCCGTATCTGCTGCAGCTTCATTATCATATGCAAAGCCCGATACAGTGAAAGTAATCTCTATATCCTTAGGCGGTACTGCATAGTAACCAATCGTTGCTACATCTTCATTCCAGATATTCTGGATCAGCATATTTACATAATTTACTGAGTCCGGACTCAAAATCGGGCTGCACTGTACATCCCTTCCGTCGATACTCAATTTAATATCAGAAATTGTAATCTCACCGGTATTAGGAATATCGGTAGAAATAAAAATCAAATTCATGTAATCCTGAGATTCAAAATCGCCTTCAAGATTCATTCCGTTTGCAGAAATAGTATATGTACCATTACCTGCGATTACGGCATCTGTCAAGGTACCATCCTTAACAATTGCATCGCTGCCTTCCCAACCTGTAATCTGGTTGAAATATTCCGTGTCACGTCCGTAAGTCTCATCATCAAAAGCATTACGGAAAGAGAAGTTCGGTGTCTGAAGACCGATATATGCATTATAAGTTCCGTTTAAATCAACAGCGTCCGGAGTTGCTGCTTCACCTGCTGATGCCAGTTCGCCAACTCCTGCTACCGTAAAGGTTACTTCTATGGATTCTACAAGGAATCCGCTTCCTGATGACGCATTAACATAGTCGCTGGAGAACAGACATGCTGTTGCGTCCATAACACTGCCATCTGCTACACGATTGTCTATATGATTATCATCACCTGCCGTAGCTGTCTCGTCAGGGTTGTTCCATTCATTGTAAAGATTTACACGGGTGTTTACACCGCCGCCATCTGCGGAGCATGTATAACTCGGTCCCTGAAGTTCTACTTCTTCGCCGTTAATCTTGATGCTGTCTACTGTAATAGTATAAGCTGTTCCTAAAATAAGCTCGCCGTTCTCAACTTCAAGAGCATTGAACTGTACAAGGCTCTGACCTTCAGAAGCCTTCATAGATACTGTGTAAGTACCGTCGCCGGTAATTTCTGCATCTACATACTCTGCTTCATATTCTGACCATTCTTCATTGTTGATGCTCAAATGAGCAATTGCAGGACCTTCTGCTGTCTGTGCTCCATCGCCGCTTGCAGCTTCTGCCTGAGTACCAAATCCGGATACTGTAAATGCAACTTCAAGTGATTCTACAAGGAATCCGCTGCCTGATGATGCATTAACATAATCGCTTGAGAAAAGACATGCTACCGCATCTTCTACACTGCCTTCTGCTACACGGTTATCCAAATGCTTGTCATCGCCTTCGCCTGCCGTAGCAGTTGCATCAGGGCTGTTCCACTCATTGTAGATATTAACACGTGTAGTTACGCCGCCGCCGTCTGCGGAACAGGTATAACTTGAACCCTGAAGTTCTACTTCTTCACCGTTAATCTTGATACTGTCTACAGTAAGTACACAGCCTGTTCCAAGATAAGACTCACCGTTTACTACCTCAAGTGCATTGAACTGCACAAGGCTCTGACCTTCTTTGGCTTCCATACCAACGGTATAGGAACCGTCTCCTGTAATCTTGGCATTTGTCCACTCTGCTTCAAACTCTCCCCATTCCTCATTGTTAATGTTGAGGTACGCTGTGCCGTCTTCCAGCCCGGACGCATCCTGAGCTGCATACACAGACAAAGGTGAAAGTGTAAGCACGCAGGCAAATATGCCGGCAGATACAGTCGCTAACAACTTCTTTAACCTTTTCATTACTTTTCCTCCTATTTTGCCCTTTTAGGACAGTTTATTAAAAATTTATTTAAACTCCCCACACTAATAAGGTGTGTTGAACCTTATTTCTGATATGGGCAGTTTGAATACTTTAATTAAGAAAAAATAATTACAACTCTGCAAATATTATTGTAAAATTTACCTTTTTATTTACGATGTATCTTAATTTATTATAGCAATATATCTATAGAAAGACAAGAATTATTGGTAATTTTTTTGCGGATTGTAAATTTTTTATCACTTTAAAATAAATCATCAGCATTATCATATATCAGAATCTTCTATTTATATGATATTTTATTTATACAACAAACAATCATGTAACCAATGTTCTATGATTTTCTCTCAAAAGTAGTAAAAAAGTAGTAAATTATGCGCATTAAGCTAAGCAATCAGTCGTTCCATTTCTGCTTTTGCAGTAGTAAAAGACGCATGGGCATAATAGTCCAGTGTCATTGATATGTTTGAATGTCCCATAACATATTGTAAAGCTTTTGGGTTCATTCCCGCATTGGCAAGATTGGTACAGAATGTATGACGAAGTGTGTGAGGCGTCATGGCTTTTGGCAGCGCCGTCTCATGAAACTTATTATATTTTTCTACAAGTCTTCTGAACATATTATCATAATTACTTGCGGTCTTTGGATATCCGTCCCGGTTGAGGAACAGGAAATTGCTCCAGCCATCAATATTAATATTTTTTACTTCCTTGCGGTTTTCTAATACGCGCCTTAGCGCGGCGTACACTTTCTCGCTCATTGGAATCTGTCTTATTCCGCTTTGAGTTTTAGGTTTTTCAATATAATATCCGGTTTCTGCACTCCTCAGGAGCTGATGGTCTACCTTGATTGTCTTATTTTCAAAATCAAGATTAGAATCGGTCAGCCCGCAAAGCTCAGATATACGCAGTCCTGTTCCTAACAGAATAATAAATTCATCATAATACTTTTGATAAATTCTGTCTTTACTAATAAAGGCAAGAAGATTTTCCTCCTGCTCCAACGTAAGCGGTACTTTAGGCGCTGTGTCATCCTCTATTACTGTACTCAGCTGAAAAGCAAAAGGATTTTTTCTTATACAGTCATCTTGTATTGCTGTATAAAATGCTGCCTTCAGTGACCGCTTATCGTTATTAATCGTCTTATAGGATATACCTTTCTGCTTCATACGCAGCACCCACTCTTTTACATCAGACTGCTTCACGCTTTCAATTGGATAAGAGCCAAGTCTGTCTTCTTCTAAGAGTTTCATCAGCCGCTTACGCCCCTGCGCAGTGTTATACCTGACATTTCCATGATGTCTTGTCTGTTTGATATAGAGTTCACGGACCGTTATTTTACCGCCTTTCATATTTATTCCGTCATCAAGGTCTTTTCGAATTTTCTTCTCCTTTTCACGCAAAGATATGTCATCACGTTTTCCCACAGGAGTCCTGTCCGTAGGAACTAATTTCCAGGCATAGACAAAATGTACTCTTCCTGAAGCATCCGTATACTTATACGCATATCTCCCATCTTTCCGCTGACTTTCGCCTAAATGTAAAATACGATTTTTACTGTCTCGTCTTTTCTCTGCCATAAAGCAATTTCCTCCATTAAATAAAAATTATTATTCGGTATTAGTAGTAAATCAGTAGTAAATTCAGCTTGAAAATCTACAAAACCCCCGACAATCTAAGATTTTTCCAAAACAATTAAATTTTACAATAAAATTCTATTTTTTACTTTTATATTTACAACAATTATGAAAATTCAGACAGGAGGGTGATGGATGGGAACCAGAGAGAAAAAAGTTAAACAGAAGAAAATCAAGCAGGAATTCAGCTGGCAGCTGATGTATAAGCAAAGATATCTGCTTTTAATGTCAGTTCCTTTCGTTGTTTGGCTAATTATATTTAAGTACATACCTTTATGGGGCTGGACAATGGCATTTCAGGATGTCAAACCGGCGACATTTGCACTTTCGTTTTTTGAGAGGACGTTTGTGGGATTTGATAACTTTACTAAAGCCTTTTCAGATCGTATTTTCGCACAGACAATGATCAATACGATAGCGCTTAGCATACTGGGAATTGCACTTGGAACTGTTTCGGCGATTGTATTTGCCCTAATGTTAAATGAGCTTCGTTATGTCAAATTCAAAAAAATCACACAGACCATTTCTTATCTGCCGCATTTCGTATCATGGGTAGTTATTGCGAGTATTGCAAAGATGGTATTCAACGATGGCGGAATGCTGGATATGCTTACGGGAAAGAATCTGAAATTGATGTCAACCAATTCCGCATTGTTCTGGGTAGTTATTTGTATCATCAATGTATGGAAAGAAGTAGGCTGGGATGCGATTGTGTATCTTTCGGCAATGGCGGGAATCGATCAGGGGCTCTATGAAGCTGCCAAAGTGGACGGAGCAAACAGATTACAGCGGATTTGGCATATTACACTGCCCGGTATCAAGCCAACTGTTGTCGTACTTCTGATCATGAGTGTCGGAAGCGCTCTGAATGTCGGCATGGAAAGACAGATGTTGTTAAGCAATGCAATTGTTCAGGATCATGCAATGGTACTTTCCTGGTTCGCTTATCTGAGAGGTATCGGTAACAATAATTACGGTGTCGGTACTGCAATCGGTATGTTCCAGTCATTAGTAGGCATTACACTGCTCCTGATTGCGAATAAGATCGCCGGATGGCTTGGCGAAAGCAAACTGGTATAAGGAGGGACTGTCATGGAAAATGTTAAAGCATCAAAAAAAGTTAAAAGCAAGGACAGATATCTTGACTATGTACTGGTCGTTGTATTCATTCTGATAATTATTGTGACACTATATCCTTTTTTAAACGTATTGGCAATTTCGCTGAATGACCCGGTAGACACCATGCGTAATATCAATTTTGTTTTTCCAAGGGTATTTACACTATACAACTACCAATATGTGTTCAGAGAAAACGATTTGCTTGGTGCATTCATAATATCTGTAGCAAGAACAGTAATCGGTACGGGAGCAGGCGTCATCTGTACATCTATGGTGGCTTATGTGCTCAGCAGAAGGGATTTCTATTTCAATAAACTTTTTACAATGTTGTTCATCATTACGATGTATGTCAGCGGCGGACTGATTCCTGAATATCTGCTGTTGGCAAGAACGATGAAGCTTACCAACAACTTTTTGGTATATATAATCCCCGGTCTTATCTGGGTGTACAACATCATCCTTACCCGTTCTTACATAGACGGGCTTCCGGATGCGTTACAGGAGGCTGCAAAAATTGACGGAGCAAATGATTTATACATCTGGGGAAGAATAGTTGTTCCGCTTTGCAAGCCGGTAATGGCAACAGTGGCGCTTTTCGTGGCAGTCGGACAATGGAATTCTTTCATGGATACCTACCTGTATGCGAAAAAGCTTCCCACATTACAGTATCTGCTCTACGAAATCATGGAGCAGGCAACAACAAGGATAGACACGCACGCGACCATGCAGCAGATGGCAACCACAACGGTATCGCCGCTTTCCGTGCGTATGGCAGTTACCATTATTGCTACACTGCCGATTCTGATTGTTTATCCTTTCCTACAGAAATATTTTGTAGGCGGTATGACGATTGGTGCAGTCAAAGACTGAGCTAATAAAAAAACAAGGAGGATTTATTCATGAAGAAGAAAAAACTTATGGCAATGCTGCTCGCGGCAACGATGATAGCAGCATCCCTGAGCGCATGCGGCAACGACAGCGGCAGCAGTTCAGGTGACACAGGTTCAGCAGGAGCAAGTGACAGTGGCTCAACAAGCAGTTCTGTTAATGAGACCTCTGGCACAGACAACTCACAAACAGATGTATCTACAGAGTCCAAGGAAGAGATCACACTTACTTTCTACAGTGCAGATGGTACAGATGATCCGTGGACAGACCCGGTAGCAGTTGCAATCACAGAGGCAACGGGAGTAAAGCTGGATACGAGTTATCCGTTGTCCTCAGAAGAAGAGGATATCGCATTGATGATTGCTGAGGGTAATTACCCTGATTTGATTTTTGCAAAAGGTTCTGCGGGCAGTTTGATTGATGCAGGCGCATTGATTGACATGACAGATTTAATTGATCAGTATGGACCCAATATCAAGAAGATGTATGGGGAAGAGCTTGCAAAATTGAAATATTCCGCTGATGATCAGGCTATTTATCAGTTGTCTTCTTACAATGTAGGCGGCGTGACTTATGAGACAGGCGGTACCTTACAGCTTCAGTGGGATCTTATGAAAGAGAATGATTATGCTATTCCGCAAACTCTGGAAGAATATGAAACAATGTTAAAAGATTACATGGCTGCACATCCTACAACGGATGACGGTTATGAAACAATCGGTCTTAGTATTTCATGCAGCGACTGGCATTGGTATATCACGCTTGCAAATCCTGCAGGATATATCGGGGACGGCGCACCGGATAACGGCCAGTGGCTGATTGAAGATGATTATACCGCAATGTATAAATTCCGTTCAGAGAAGGAAAGAGAATATTTCAAATGGCTGAGCCGTATGTACGATGAAGGTGTACTGGACAACAATTTTGCCACACAGACACATGAAGATTATATTGCTAAGATTGCAACCGGTCAGGTACTTTCCCTGATTGATGCAAACTGGGATTATAATGATGCAATAACGATTCTGAAAGCTGATGGAAAATTAGGCAAAACATATGCAGAACTTCCCTTCACAGCGGATGCAGATACGAAGTGCGCAACTTTAATGTATCAAGGACTTACGACCGGTTACGGCGTTGGTATCTCCGTAGACTGTGCCGATCCTGTAAGGGCAATTCAGTTCCTCGACTATCTGTGCTCTGATGAAGGTCAGGTATTGACTCATTGGGGTATTGAAGGTGTGAATTATCAGATCGACGAGAACGGACACCGTTACAGAACACAGGAAGAAATTGATTATAATAATACTGATACAGAGTATTCCAAGACTACCGGCGTTGGTTTCCATACATATCCGTTCCCTTCTTACGGCGACGGTATTGAAGATTCTACCGGAAGNACATATACGACTACAAGCAAGGATTCCGTTATCAATAACTATACTGCGGAACAACAGGCTGGTTGCGAAGCATGGGGCGTTGAGATTTTGACAGATCTTTATCCTCAGCCGAGTGAGTTTGCAACACCTCCTTACTCTGCAATCTGGGCATATGCAAAACCGAGCGANTTCTCNGAAATAGAGTCACTTCTTGATGAAATNGCATGGCCGGCATTGATTAANTGCATTACTGATCCTGTTGATAATTTTGATACAAATTACGATAAGATGTTAAGCGACTTAGAAAGCGTTGGAATGTCTGAAGCTGAAGCAATGCTGACAGAGATTATCAAAGAAAAGGTTGCAATGGTTCAGTAANANNGATTCAAAACACTAAATATTTATTANACGGGGCTGCCATNTNATNTGGCACGCCCCGTTCTTTTTACATCANTTTATTCATANATCNTATANTCTTTNCCATCTCTTATCATGACAGGAATAATATCCAAGGGTGCAGGAACCGTAACTGTNTGTCCNCCCTCATATACTTTTTTCGTATTGGCNTCTGTCCACTTNCATCCTGACGGCAGATAAATCNACCTNTCCCTNAGCCCCTCTTCCATCACCGGAGCTACCAGCANATCCGGTCCGAACATNTAGNCNNCTTCNACTTCCCANCATGNTTTATCTTCCGGAAAATCAAAGAACAGCGGACGCATNATCGGAGCGCCTTTTTCACTGGCAGCCTTCATGCATTCCCTTATATAAGGACGAAGCCTTTCTCGTATAAATAAGTATTTGGACAAAATCTTATAATTATCCTCACCGAAGCTCCACACCTCATTGTCCTGCCCGCTGGTAAGCTGACGCACTCCGTTAATGTATTCCTGTTCTCTTTCATACCATGGAGAACGTTCTCCATGCATACGGAATACCGGACAGAAAGCGCCCCANGCAAACCAGCGNACCAGCAGTTCCCTGAAATGCTCATCNTCAATATTTCCGCCCAAGAATCCGCCGATATCGGAAGTCCACCANGGAATTCCTGCCATACCCATATTGAGTCCTGCCTGAAGCTGTTCGCGCATGGAACGGAAAGATGAGTAAATATCACCCGACCATGTCAGNACGCCGTATTTCTGGCTTCCTGCCCATGCACAGCGNACCAGACTCATTATTTCNCTCTCGCCCTCTTCACNCANNCCNTCATAGAANCCTTTNGCATAGCCTACCGGATAGCGGTTCGTNCATTGNAGCGCCGTACCTTCATAATAGCGGTAATTATCNAAATCGTAAGGNCCNTATTCNGGCTCAGCCTCNTCCAGCCAGAAACAGCGGATTCCCTTTTTATAATAATTCTCTTTGCACTTCTCCCAGACGAATTTCTGTGCGTCTGGATGTGTCGCATCATAGAATATCGTATTTCCCATCCACGTCATATGGTTGGAATTACCTCTGTCCGCCGTAACCAAGTACCCTTTCTGCGCCATTTCACCGAAGTTCTCACTCTGCTCATCAATGGTAGGCCAGACAGATACTACCGTCTCGATTCCCATCTCTTTTAATTCCTTTACCATTGCTTCCGGATCAGGCCAGTCTCTGGGTTCAAATTTAAAGTCACCCTGTCTTGTCCAGTGGAAGAAATCAACNACTATGGCNTCCATNGGGAGTCCNCTCTTTTTATGTTCCCTCGCTACCGCAAGCAGTTCATCCTGATTTCTGTAACGCAGCTTACACTGCCAGTANCCCATGCCGTACTCNGGCATCATCGGGCTTCTGCCTGTTGCCATGGAGTATTGTTCTTCGATTTCAGCAGGCGTATCTCCCGCCGTAATGAAATAATCCAGTTTTTTAGTACTCTTTGCAAACCACTCTGTTTTGTTGGCGCCAAAAATTGCNGTTCCGATTGCCGGATTGTTCCACAAAAATCCGTAGCCTCGGCTTGATACCATGAAAGGCACGCTTGCCTGACTGTTTCTATGCGCAAGTTCTAAGATNGCGCCCTTTTTATTCAGATTNTTNTCCTGATACTGCCCCATTCCGAATATTTTCTCATCATCAAACGCCTCAAAACGCGCAGTCAGGGTATAGTCCGTAGAACCCTGAATAGGTTTAAGCTCCCTTGCGTCAACTCTTAATGGTACACAGTAACGATTGATGCGGTTACGGTTACGCCAGTATTCCTCTGTCAGAAGTTCACCCTTTTGATTGTAAAAGCTAATCCAGCCTTCATGAGACACCTTAGCCGTAATCTTTCCGTTNGTNAGNGNNGCCTGANTACCCTTCTGGTGATATTTCGCATATTCCTCAGACTNATACCACGGNTCNGTNACATCNANTTCCTCAAANGTAATCTGTACTTCCGTTTCGGACACTTTTTCCGTCAATGCCCAATCATTTGCATCCATGTGCGCCTCGCAGCTCATCCGCACCCTTAGAGAATTCTTACCCCAAGGTTCAATCCACACCTGAGATCTTCCATCCTTAATCAGCAGCCTGTTGTTATCCTGCTCTAAATACATATGCAATCCTCCTTTATGTTAATAAATTTTTCAGTAACCAGAACTTAGCCAAGATGAGCAAAATAAGGTGCGATTTCGCTTGCGGTGAGCACCGTTTTTGCTCATCTTGGATAAGTTCGTGACCTATGATAATTTACTCACATGGCATTCCATACAGCACTCCACGGCTTCCCGTCCCAAGATAGAATCTTCCGTATACCCTGCTGTCGCCCTCCATGCTGTTGATTTCACCATACATCTGATTGTGCTCATTCAGCCTTACAAATGTTTCTCCGTCGTCCACCGAGCGATAGAATCCATATACGCCGCCTATTTTGGCCGCCGTATAAATAGCTTTATTTTCTTTATAATAATCTCCGCCCGGACGTATTACCCCGAGCCCCATCCGATAGAATGTATCTCCGTCCGCACTAAGCTTCATGACATTGATGTCATCTTTTGTCATGTCATAATGCAGTTTCCAAAGTCCGTACTTTTCAAGCGCCATATAGAAAACTCCCTGCCTGCCGCATTCACCCCGGACTTCAGTCTTATTGGCACAGTCTATCCGTGAAAAATCAACTTGAGGAAATTCACGCATCCCTTTTTGCCGGAATGTCTTCCCGCCATCTCTGCTTAAATAGAACTGCGAGCATTCACCAAACCCATAGAAAATGCTGCTCTCCATACGGTCTGCGAAAACTTTCATGCCGCCGTCTTTCTTTATCTCTCCCGAAACATCATAGATTTTTGCCTGCACAAAGCTTTTTCCGCCATCCTGACTGACGATTACCATATCGATTGGCAGTTTTACATCTTCTGCAACTGACCAGACAATATTCCGGCAATCCGGCGATACTGCGACCCATCCGCTGTTGACATTGGGCGTCTCAATTCGATGCAGCGCCCTGTCCAGTTTATCCGTGATTCCGAATGGCATGGGCAGACGAGTGAATGTCCGGCACTGGTCTTGTGATACTATCAGTCCGCCCTTGGTTTTTCCCTTCCAGTTTCCTCTGGGCGTCACTACGACAAACTTGGGGTCAACATCGGAATAATCTGCATTTATGCAGGTAATATACCTGTTTCCGTCCGCATCATCAAACGAATTATCACATGGCTCATCCAGCCTGCGGAAAGCAAAACCTCCTAAATCACCCAGAATATCAATCAACTGCACATCGCCTGCCGGGGGACTGTACAGATTCAAATGTACGGTTTCCTCCAAGCCGTCGCTCCAATCACTGAAAACCACTTCATCCCCTGTCAGGTTCTTAGTACGGAACACTCCTGTCCCTGTGTTGAACCATGCCTCATTTTCGTCAAACGGATTGATTTTCAAATCTGTCAGCCAGTGAATAATGGAATGTCCGCCATTGTAGCATGGCTTCATATAAGACGTTCTGAAATCCATTCTGCCCACATCTAAATCGTGTAGAATTTCTTCCCAGCTCTCTCCGTAATCAAAGGAACGGAATATGCTGTCGCCATCCTCCTTACATATAGTCGAACAAATCAATAGTCCCGGCTGCGTTGCCGCCGCATTGATTCCGCTGAATCCATACTCATGATATCCGGTCTTACGCACTTCCGCGCCATCCTGATTCGGAGTAATATCTTCTCCCTTTCCGAATCTGTTATTTGAAAGTATCGGATAACGGACCACCCTTCCGCCTATCACGCTGCCTCCGTCACAGCTATATCCGTTCTCCAATACATAAGCATTCCTTCCCATCACGGAAAACGTAACATAAAGATATCTGTCATCCAGCGCATACCTCTGCGCCACAAGCCCCGCCAGCCTGACGCCTTCTATTTCGCCATCCTCCGGCTGCCACATTTTCTCGAAGCTTGCTCCCCCATCATAAGAAACATAAAGGCTATGCCCGCGCAGACGTTCGCTGCGCTTCGTTGTTACTCCCGCACATCCTACAAACAATGCACTTCCATCGCGGCTTTGACCTGTAAACGTCAGATATGCTTCCGGGAAAGCATCATTTTTCCCCCAAGTAGTTCCTCTGTCAGGGCTCGTCCACAGTCCTTCCTGCTGGCTTGCAAAGATCAGTTTGTCGCTGTTTCGCTTATCTGCAATCAGGCGGTATCCCGTTCCTCTTCCGTTTAGGTTTCCATGAACCAGTACCGGAATTTTATGATAAACAAAGTGCTCTCCATAATCGTCCGATACCGCAATTACACCTGCGCCTTCCCTGTTGACTCCGCATGCAATATACAGCCTCTCCGGATGAGAATCATCCAGTGCGGCAGCTATAGGAAAGGTCTCACTTAAATCATCCATCGTTACATGGTCTATAAGGCTGAGCCACCGCTTCGACGCATAATCAAACCGATACATACCTCCGATATCGGTTCTGGCATACAGTACCCCCTGTTTTTTTTCATGAAAAATAAATCCCGTAACATATCCGCCACCCGGAATAGGAAGGTTGCGGTATTCGTATCTCTCTGTCTTCATCATCCCGCCTCTGTTTCATGTTTTTCGTCTCTTGCTTTTCTTACTGCTTTTCTTACAAAAAAACTATTCTTTTTACTGCTTTAGTTATATAATTATAATAATATATATTTATAAANTTTTAAATAACATTTTAAGGAGGAACACTATGAAATTCAACAACGGCTGTTGGCTACTCAAAGAAGGTGTTGCATGTTTCTCACCGGGAGAAGTGTATTACACCAAAATTGAAGAAAAAGAAGTCTCGCTATGCGCACCGACTCATAAAATCACTGAGCGCGGCGATACCTTGGGCGGTGTAAATCTGACGATACGCATCAGTTCGCCAATGCCTGACATCATCCGTGTACAGACTGANCATTATATGGGAACNNTTCCAAAAAGTCCGTCNTTTGAGCTTAATCTTGACAATCCNCANACNCTTCAGGTAGAGGATTCGGAAGANGAGCTNGTTGTNACNAGCGGCTCGGTTTCTTTGAAAATCGGCAAAAAGAACTGGTATATGCGNTATTGTATGGGAGACAANGTAATNACCCAGAGTCTGACNAAGGATTTGGCNATGCTTAAAACAGACTGGAAGGGNGACTACTATGACAGAAACGGCGATTTAAACNATACATATATGCGCCAGCAGCTGAGCATAGGCGTGGGNGAACTTTTATACGGTACAGGAGAGCGTTTCACTCCATTTGTAAAGAATGGACAAACTGTAGAGATTTATAATGAAGACGGCGGCACCAGCACCGAGCAGTCTTATAAGAATATTCCATTCTTCATTTCCAATAAAGGTTATGGCATTCTGGTCAATCATCCGGAAAAAGTTTCCTTTGAATTCGCGACGGAGAATGTGACGAAAACCGCATTCAGCGTAAAAGGAGGCAGTCTGGATTACTTCTTTATCGGCGGACCTACCATGAAGGAGGTATTGACAAAATATACNGATTTGTCAGGCAAGCCNTCTCTGCCGGCTCCCTGGACATTCGGACTGTGGTTATCTACATCTTTNACAACAAGCTATGATGAANNNACCGTTATGAGCTTCATNGACGGTATGCTTGACCGCGGCATTCCGCTTCGCACATTCCATTTTGACTGCTTCTGGATGAAAGGTTTCCACTGGTCNGACTTCGTATGGGATGNGGANGTATTCCCNGANCCNGCAGGNCTNACTGCNNAGAATNAANGCAAANGGANTNAATATNTGCGTATGGATTAATCCNTACATCGGNCAGGANTCCATTCTGTTTAAAGAGGGTATGGANAAGGGTTATTTTATAAAGCGCGAAAANGGNGATGTATGGCAATGGGATATGTGGCAGCCCGGCATGGCGTTTGTAGATTTCACCAATCCCGCTGCATGCAAATGGTATCAGGATAAACTGGAAGTTCTGCTGGACATGGGCGTGGACTGTTTTAAAACAGATTTTGGTGAGAGAATTCCGACCAACTGTGTTTATTATGATGGTTCCGATCCTGANAAAATGCATAACTTCTATACATATTTATATAACAAAACAGTATATGAACTATTGGAAAGAAAACGCGGNAAAGGTCAGGCAGTCCTTTTTGCCCGNTCCGCAACGGTCGGCGGTCAGAAATTCCCTGTTCACTGGGGCGGCGACTGNTGGTCAGACTATGAATCCATGGAAGAAAGCTTACGCGGAGGCTTATCNCTGATGATGTCAGGCTTCGGCTTTTGGGCGCATGATATCGGCGGTTTCGAGAATACCTCTACCGCAGATGTTTACAAGCGTTGGGTAGCGTTCGGACTNCTCTCTTCACACAGCCGTCTGCACGGCAGCAGCTCATATCGTGTTCCGTGGGTCTATGATGACGAGGCTGTCGATGTTGTCAGAAGCTTTACCANACTNAAGGCCTCNCTGATGCCTTATCTGTATAAAACTGCAATTGATACATCTAAGTCCGGTGTTCCTACCATGCGNAGTATGGTTCTGGATTTCACCCAGGACAGAAGCTGCCACTATCTGGACAANCAATATATGCTTGGCGATAACCTTCTTGTTGCACCTATTTTCAATCCTGAGGGCAAAGGCATNTTCTATCTGCCGAAGGGCACTTGGACTGACTTTTTCACCGGTGAAGTCATGGANGGTGAAAGATGGATAGAAAAAGAGTATGACTATCTGCATCTGCCNCTTATGGTAAANGAAAACAGNATCGTNGCNATCGGAGCTCATGATGATGGTCCCGAATATGATTATGCTGACGGGGCAGAAATAAGAATCTACGAGCTTACAGANGGTAAAGAAGCGGAAAGCGTNATATATGATATGGACGGAAAAACAGCCCTCAGTATTTCTGCCAAAAAGAATAACGGCGAAATCACTATACAGGCTGCNGCTTCAAAAGCATATACTATCCGTCTTATCAATGTAACAGGCGTTACTGCATCAGGCGCTTCAATCCGGGCAGATGGAAATGACACCATTGTCATCCCTTCCGCAGACCGGATAGAAATCAAACNTGCAAATTAATCACACTGTGAATAATTCACACTGTAAATAATTCACAGTGTGAATTATTTACAGGAATNATTTCTTTCCTGATTTATACTCTTCGTTTTCGGAAGATGTTTCTTTCTGGCTGCCCTTGTCAGCCTTTCCGCTTAAGGAATTGGCTNTCGGGGCAGTTGTCATGGAGCATCTGCCGTCAAAGCATGCATTTTCGTCAATAACAAGGGACTTAGCTGTAATATTACCTAATATTTTACCTGTAGCAAGNAGTTCAATCTTTCCGTCTGCAAAAATATCACCTTCAACAACGCCTGATATAAGTACATTCTGGGCGGTGACATCACCGTTAACATGTCCATCCACTCCAACGATTAGATTTTCCTTACAATCACAGTTCCCATTCAAAGTTCCATCCAATCTGACTGTCTCAGGTGCGGTAATATTACCTTCAATAACAGCTCCTTTGCCTAGCAATGTTCCTACTTTTGTACGCGCATCTGTCATAGAATTCGCATTTTTGTTCTTTTTCATCATTATATTATCCTCCTTT
Source organism: Lachnospiraceae bacterium (assembly GCA_014804495.1). GTDB lineage: Bacteria > Bacillota > Clostridia > Lachnospirales > Lachnospiraceae > UBA3282. The sequence goes on along the minus strand of JAAUZS010000002.1, from coordinate 4,112 downwards.
TATCCCTTAGCTTCAATAACTGTGAGCGGGTCTATCGGTTCACCCCCAAAAATAATCTGATAGTCCAGCTGCGTATCATCTTCTGTAACCGTAAACAAAGTATCTCCCGCTTCGACCTGCGCCCCTATACTTGCTGTCAATTCAATTTCCTGACGGCACATATATCTCGTTTTATACCCCTTTTTATGTTCTATTTCAATGATAACAGTATAGGTATCATCTGATGTAACTTCTACTACCGTTCCACTGCCTGTCGCAATAATATTTCCCTCTTTATGGGTATTAATAGAAAGATAGGGCTGTTCTTCCGTATAGAAAGATATCACTGCACTGCTCGAAGACGGATAAAGTCGTGGAATCGATAAATCCTCTTCGTCCTTCGCTTCCTCCACGGAAACCTGTTCTTCGGATTCGGCGCTCTGACGTAATTCCTCATTTTCCTTTTCAAGAGTCTGATTTGTTTCGCTTAAAACCTGATTTTCAGCTTCCAGCTGCGCAACTAACTGTACTTGTTCATCCAGCTGAGTCTGAAGATTCCCCTGTCCGTCATTATTTGGCGTAAAATAATAAAACAGCCATCCTGTCCCCCCCAAAGCAACGACAATACATAGCAATAAAACGATAATAAACCGTAAGGCGTTTCGCGAAATATGAACTTCTCTGTTACGGCGTCCCGTATTGGATATCAGCAGTATGGAAAATGATTCCTTATGTTTATGTCCTTTACGTTTCATATACCTCCCCCTTCAGATTATCTTCAAAGTAATTTCTCTGCTATGCCCGGTGATGTTATAATCATTCTGCCTGTCATATCCTATATTCAGCGGCTACCTTCCATGATAGCACAAATTTTACAAAAGGTAAACCAGTAAGCTTAAATTCTTTACAATTTTTTAACCGAAATGTTACCAAATTATTACATATCCATAATTTATGTAATTAATAAATCGGGTGAAATCCCCGTATTTAGGGATTTCTGCCCGATTTCACCTGTCTTGCTGGTATTTAACTACGACACGCCCTTTACCACCAAAATTTTATCGCCCGCCTTAATCTCTTCTGACGTAAGCCCGTTAACCTCTTTTAACTGTGTTATCGGAACATAGTACTTTTTGCCGATATCCCATAGGGTATCTCCCGTACCTGCAATATAGATAACAATGCCGGGAAGTTCGCTAATCTTATTCATATCCAGCTCTTCGACTTTTATATCCGTTATAAGGTTTGCCTTTTTCGTTGTAAAAACAAGTACATCGTAACTCATCACCGCCTTAATATCCAGCTCATCGCTGTCAATCATAGAAACGCTAAGCTGTTCCAGATTCCAGTGTATGTGATGCATCGCGGTATTATCAATATACGGCACATCAATGAAATGCTGGAAAGGCAGGGAGCTTTTCGTAGCATACAAAGTATTTTGCCCATTTGTACACAGATAGATTGTCGTAACATTCAAAGTTCCGATAATGTTAATTCCATTTTCCACAATTGTCTGCTCTTCTATCTGAATCTCCGCTTCACTGTGCACCAGCTGATATATGTGCATTTCCGTATTCTGAATCTTGGCATGGTCTGCGCACTTACACTTCCCGCTGTTATTAAGAAGCAGCTTCTTTAATGACACTTCTGTCGTTAATGCTTCTATTTCCTTTGCCACACCATAAATATCTGACAGCACTTCAAGATTTTCCTCTTCATAAAGGCGGATTTCCAAATCCAATACGTTTTCTACACAGAAAACTCTTTCTTCGCCATCGAAGTCCTGTTTGATTTCCACGTTACACTGGGATGTGGTATATCTGATATCCGTCAGCATATTTTCCCGGCAGCCGTGACACTCTATCATACCGCTGAAAGGCACCGTACTCTCATGCCATAGTGTCCTGTCATTATCGCCTTCCCCTTCATACAGGAAAAATGCTTTCATTTCTCCCTGCAAGGCGATTTTCTCATCCAATGCCTTGAATTCTATATTATTCAGCGTAATACTATGCCAAATTATTCTGAAAGCATTCGGCAGGTTAGACGGCAGCTCCATTTCCTCTTTGATTCTAAAAATGTCTTTTTTATTTACAGACATTTGAAGCATCGGGTACTGTTGCTTGCGGTACTCCACAGGTTCATCATGATAAATATCCACTGCGGCTTCCTGTTCCATTTTTTCTTCCTGTTCCACGTCAAAAGAGAGCATCGCCTGTACACTCAGTTTTCTGGAATTAATCAGACCGACGTTTAAATCCTCGATTTTCCATGATGTTAAAACCGTGTCTCCGTGATGTACACCTTCCATATTAATTTTTTCTTCAAACGGAATAGCAGACTCCATGCTGGCGCACATTCCTTCTTCATCCGTAAGATACAGCATCTGCACCTGCAGTCTCCCCTTCAAACCGACACGGTCGTCATTTACACGAATTTCATCCATAACGACTTCTCCTCTGACGGCTATCAACTGCGCGGCATCCGGTCTGTTATCCGATATATTTACATCCTCTTCCAATACCATCTGGGTTCCGGCTTTATTTGCGATGCGGTCCATATGTATCTTTTTCTTCACTAATTCCACAAAAATCCCTCCATGCGTATACTTATTGTATTGTATGCGGCATGGAGGGAGGATATGACAATTTGCAATAAATTCGATAGAATTGTATGTTGGGTTGTGATAGAATAGTAAAAAATCTGCTGTTAGAATTTATATGTCAAAAGGAGTATTATGAATAAAAATTTACTAAGTATTTTAAATAGCTTCGTTAATATTATGAAAACAACCGAAGGCGTGCTGGGAGCATGGAACTTTGGTTATGCTTTGCATGGTATGTCTGATGAGTATTCCGATGTAGATATTGTTTTTTTAATTGACGGAAATATGTTTAAGAAAACAGAGCATGATTTATCTAAATTATTGTCACAAGTGTGCGATGATATCTTACTTTGTTGGGAGGAAGATTTTATGTGCAGGATTCATTACACAGATTTATCTGAAAAGATATTATTTTTGATACAGACAATCATGTAAAAAATCTATGTACAAATTGTCCGCATGGAGATTTATGGAATGATAATATAGAACGCTTAATCACTACTTATCTATATCATTTCCACATGACAGCAAAATACTTAATTCGCCAGGATTATTTTAAGCTTAATCATGTTATGAGAACTCTCTATGATACTCATGTTTCACTTCTTCTGACAGCGTATGATGTGATAAATTGGGGCGGCGCTGAAAACAAGTTACATTTTCTTTCTGCCGATAAACAAGAACACTTGAAAAAATATTTTTGTACGGATGACTTTTCACTTAACAAAAATAACCTCCTTAAATCTATTGAATGGTTTGAAAAAGACATAAGTGACGTTTTGGAAAAGAAAAGTCAGAAATATAGCACTAAAAATATTGATGCTGTTAAGGAATATTGGGAGGAGTGTACGATTCGTATTTGAGTATACTTGCCCAACGAATAAGCCACCACAGGAAAACCTGCGACGGCCGCATACTGTATTACTTAAATACCATTTCTTTCCTTTGCCGCTTCATACTGTTCTGTAGTTACACCTATCATATCACAGGCTTCATACAGAGATATTCCCGACTTCATCATAATATTCTCGACACTTTTAACCAGTCTTCCGGCATCACCAAGTTCCATACCTTCTTCCCGCAGAGTCCTTTCATATTTCTCTGCATCAAATTCTTCCAATAACATACCCAATACCTCCGACCGATTTTTTCTCAGAAATCCAGATAGAATACCATGGTCTATGCAATAATCAATTGCCAAAGCCAACGCTTCATTTCTATTTTCGCTGTATGAAATATACTGTCTCGAAATTTCTACAAAGGCTGCATACTCTTTCAGGGTTTTGCAGTTCTCCATCAGTTTCTCATTATGCCCCCGATTTATATTGAGAATTCTCACTTTCAGCTCAACATCAGCTTCCTTGTCCTTGTTTTCAAACGCGTCCGATAGACTTAATACCTTTTCTTCAGGCATCTCTTTTTCACCATTATAAAATACTACACACCGAGGTGTCGGTAGAGATATCTGTTTTGTTCCATAAAGGCTGCTTTCTGCATTGCTTATAATCTTCTGATATTCTTCCGCCAG
>JAAUZS010000001.1 GCA_014804495.1 Lachnospiraceae bacterium | reverse complement strand
CATCGTAATCGTAAGCAAAGATTTTTCCGTCTGTTTCATCCAGAATAAAATAACAACCATAGTCTGTTGCTGCCACATCCACAAAGGAAGACCAGTCATAACCGAAAGTGGTACTGGCAAGATCCCCGATAATATCATTTTGTCCAAGCCGCCTTAAAATGTCCGTTCCGGTGGGATTCAGCCTTCTGATGGCATCCGCACCGCTTACCCGGTCGTCATCGGAGAGATTATTGATCGTCGCATAGATGAAGCTTTCATTATCTACAAAAATATTACTGTATTCCGTAGGAACGATCGTCTCCATCCTGTCCTTCTGTGCCTGAGTAGAAAAATAATTTTTCCAGATATAAGTAAACATACTGACACTGACCTGCGTCGCCCCCATAAATCCCTGAAATTCCCCTTCACGATTAAACTCCACCAGACCCATATTGATCCCGTATGCGATCACGTAGATTCTTCCGGCTGCATCCACCACAACTTTTGTTGGTGAATAATCCTGTGTATCAGGAATCAGAGTTGTGACCGGACGCCCGATTTGTCTTAGAAAATTTCCGGCCTTGTCATACTCCACCACCCGTCCGTTTCCGGTATCCGCAACATAAATATCTCCTTCCTCCGTTACAAAAACCCCCTGCGGACTCTTTAACGAATCGGAAACCTCTTTTGCCAAAGTGATTTCCATCTTAAGCTCCCCGTTCGTGGATAGCACCAGAATCCTGGAATTTCCTGTATCCGCAACATAAAGTGCATCTTCTGTCACAAACAGATCCGACGGATAGCTGAGTGGTGTCCCAATCTCCGTTTCCGAAATAGTTTGGGTATACAGATACGAATGCGGTTCCTTCACCTCTTCTCCCCAATAATTATAAGAATAGGTATCATAAGGCATATCCGCCTGTACTACTGCCACATCCACAAGCATGGCCACTGCCATGATCACAGCAGTCAGAAAAAATCTTCTTTTTCTTCGCCTCATCCTATCCCTCCTTAATCCTTAATTCCCGAGGAAGCCATTGTTTCCACAATATTACTCTGGCAGAGCATGAATAATATGATCGGAACCGTCATCATAATAACCGTTACAGCAGCAGATACACCTGCTCTTGAGATGCCGGCCGCAGATATCTGGCTTAGTGCATAAGGAAGTGTTTTCAAATTCTCACTGTAAATATAGTTTGCGCCCTGTATGTTCCACAAATCCTGAAAGCAGAAAATAAGCAGGGTAAGAAGTGCAGGCTTTACCTGCGGCAGCGCCACTTTAAAGAACACCGTAAATTCTTTTGCCCCATCAATCCTTGCCGCTTCCAAAAGCGCATCCGGAATCTGCTCCATAAACTGTTTCATAAGGAACAGTCCCAAAGGTTTTGCAATTGCCGGTACGATCAGGGAAGCATAGGTATCCAGCCAGCCTATTTTAGACATAATCAGATAATTGGGGATTGCCGTTACCTGTACGGAAAACATAAGCGCTGTAATGATCACTCCAAAGATCAGCTTTGCTCCCGGAAACTTACGCTTCGCCAGTGCAAAAGCACACATACTTGCAATCAGCATATGACCAAATGTTCCCGCTACAGTCACAAAGACGGTATTGAACAGATACCTTGTAAATGGCACCCAGGATTCACTCATCAGTGTAAACAGATCCGTAAAATTATCTGTAGTCGGATTCCTCACTAAAAATTTAGGTGGAAATACGAACAATTCCTCCAGTGGCTTCAGCGAATTTGATACCGACAAAATGATCGGCAGCGCCATAAAAAGTCCCATGATGATCAAAATTAAAAAGCTGACAACATTTCCGGCTGCGGAATGACTGGCATTTGCCCTCTTTTTATGTCTTAACAGAGGATTTTTTTTCATGAAATTTTTCATGTTATCGCCCAACCTTTCCGAGTATTTTCTGAATCAGTTTATTACAGGCAATCATGACAACAAATAGAAGTGTTGCGATAGCAGACGCATAGCCCATTTCAAACCGCACCGTTCCGTAATCCACCAAATGGGATACTACTGTATGGACACAGTATTTTACACTTGGAAAGCCCGCAAGCGCTGCCAGTTGGTCATGAATTGCAAAAGAACTCGTTACTGTCATGACTGCGCCGAAGAGCAACTGTTCTTTCATGGACGGCAGGGTAATATACCACAACTCCTGAAAACGGTTCTTCACGCCATCCATATATCCTGCTTCGTAAAGAGATCTGTCTACATTCTGTAACCCTGCAATAAAGGACAAAAACCCGGTTCCCATACTCATCCAGAGAATGACAACAATAGAGATTGTCATACAATAGGATGCATCTTCGAACCACAGAATCGGCTGACTAATAATACCCAATCGCATCAGCCATCCATTTGCAATCCCGTAAAGATCACTGGAAAAAATGAATTTCCAGATGATGTACGCCTGACCGGAAATGGTCGGCGCATAAAACAGGAGCGTCATAAATGCTCTCAGTTTTTTGTTTTTAATATCATTGATCATCCATGCGATGAACAGTGCCATAAAATATCCAACCGGTCCCGTGATGATCGCAAAGATAAATGTATTTTTCACTGCCGTCAAGAAGATACCATCCGCAAAGAATAAATCAATGTAATTCTGTAACCCTACAAATTCCGGCGGCTCCAGTACATTAAAGTTCGTAAAACTGAGTCCTATGGAAATGCAGACCGGCACCAGAAAAAACAGTAAAAAGAGCAGGCAATACGGAAATATCATAAAATACGCCGATTTATTCTTTTTCATCTCTTTCCAAAGCTCTTTCGTCTTCAACTTTCCATATGCCAAAAGCAATGGTAAGACTGGCTTATTTTTATACTCATCCATAAACTACATCTCCTACTTCGTATCCAGACCAAATTCCCGCCGTTTGCTCGTAATCTCGTCATTCATGGTAATCACGGTGTCCTGCAGCACTTCCCTCGGATCTTCATTATCGTCATAAACGGTATAAAAAGCATTCTTAATATTCCGTTCCAGATAATAGCTTCCGGGGATCTCCGGGATTGCCTTCACCCATACAAGCTGTGCCAAAAGCTGCCTGTAATCTGCACTTGACCATGGCAGATTATTCAACGCCTCCAAGTTTGCCGTAGCCACCCTTCCCGCAACGCCAAGGACATTTTCAATCTCATTTCCGTAATCCGTCTGGGTCTCTTCGCTCATCCACCATTTCATGAATTCCCAGCCTTCTTCCTTTTTGCTGCTGGTCGCCATCAGGATCGTTGCCGTCTCCCATGCCGATACGCTGTGGTCAATCTCTCCGTTTTCCTTCTCATAACCCGGAACAAGAGTAAATCCCCACATACCTTTGATCTCCGGCGCAAACACGGAAAGGTAATTGTAATTGGTATAATCACCAATTGCCAAAGGCATCTCGCCGGTACGAAAACGGTTAGCAAAATCATAAGTAATTGGCATCTTATAATTAGAGTAGTTTCCGGACCACTGTTTAAAGGCCGCAATCGCCTCTTCACTGCCCAGTGCCGATTCCTTATCATCCTCCGAATAATACGTTCCCCCGTACTGGTACAGGTACATCGCATAAGAGGTATAATCAGGGATAATTCCGATGTTCATATTATTTTTCTGGATGACTGCCAGCGCTTCATAAAATTCGTCCCATGTCTCCGGTATTTTCAGTCCCAACTCCTCCAAAATATCCGTCCGGTAGAACATCACATGAAAAGACATTGTCTGCGGAAGCGCATAAATACCGCCGTCATAAGTAAACTGTGTCAGTGCATCCTCGTAAAACCAGCCTGCGGTTTCTTCAAAGTCTTCAAACTGTGTCAGGTCTACCACCGCATTTCTAAGTGCGTAGTTGAGCGGTTCCTTGCCTGCCACGTTTAACGCCACATCCGGTCCTTCCCCTGCAAGGGTTGCAGATAACAGTACATCCTTATTGACCAGCTTTACATTAACAGCAATCCCGTTCTGCGGTACAAAATAGTTATCCACAAGTTCTTTAACTACCGTCGCCTGATCCCGTCCGCTTCCCGACTGACTGTTGATTGTGGTAGCATCCGCTAAGATCCAGACCTCCAGAGCCTCATCCTCACTATATACGTTTCCGATACTGTCATAATCCTCTACAAAGCTTGCAGCAAATTTCCGAATTTCAAAAATACTGGAGCTTAAAAATCCAGCCTTCACTTTCGGTAACTGTTCATCCGGTTTTTCCACCAGTATGTAATCAATTTCAAGAGGCTGCTGCTCCATGGATAATTCCCAGGAACTCAGTGCGACAATGTTATCTTTAAATGCCGACCATTGTTTTGCAATTTTTTCCGGGCTCTCTGTCATGATCCGAAGCTGATTCGTCAGATTCTGTACGGTTGCTGTCTGACTTCCTTTCGAGCCCTTTGCATAAATGTTTATTTTTTCCTCCAATACCTGCATGATCTCATATTGTTCCTGTAAAACTGCCAACGCTTCCGGTGTTTTTGTCTCTAATTGATAGTCACGCATCGTATCGGGCGATGTTCCTATCACCATTAGCAATTGTCTGTATGCGGTATTTAAAGCCACCACACATTCATCCGTAATCTGTAGGATCTCTGCAAGCTCTTCGTCAAGCGAAACCATAAGCGCCAGAGAATGAGTCCCCTCTGTCAGATAAAACTGATAGGTCTCTTCTTCGCTTCCCAAATTCGTGATCTGCCATGCATTATCATAATAAAACTGCAACTGTGACGCTTCTTTAAAAGGGATTTCTCCGTCAATATACAAGGACCGGACAATCGTCACCCCCTGATTTTTATTTTGCCGATATTTCAATGCAATCTCATACAGACCATCCTCGGGAACATACACTGTCCAGGAAATCCACTGTCCGTTCAAACTCCAGTTAGATCCTCCTATCGTATTCAGTCTTGTCTTCGCAGGATTTTGAGGCTCCGTTAAAGGCGAACTCCTGTCCGCAATAGGGTAGAGTGTGGAATTGGATTTATATGCAGCATATTCCGCCTGCAATTTAATCGGTTCCATATTTACTGTCTGATATCCCGCAGCTTCGTTTGCGCTCTTATACTCCGCATAGGAAATGATTTCTTTTTCCTGCTCCAATATGATCTGTCCAATCACAACCGGTTCCTGTGTGGACTCCAGCGTAATGGTATTTGTGCCTTTGTTAAAGTAAAAATACATGGCATCCTGATGAAATCCGTCACTGTCTTTAAAGTAGGAGGAAATCCATGCAGGTGCCTCCTCCTGCCTCGGTCTCACATCATTATCCCTGGCATCCCGTTCTATTTCTTCCGCATCCTTCCATATTCTGGAAAATTCAAAATACTGCGCCTCATCATAAGGAATTTCTCCGTTTACCATGACGGATCTGCCGATTTCATTGTTCTTTCCTGCCAAGGGATAATAAAGAAGTTTTAAATTATAAAATCCTTCTTCTTCCACGGATACTTCATAGGTAACACTTCCCTCTTCCAATGTCAGGGCACAGGAATTTCCAAGTTCCTCATAGTCGTCCAGCTTTTCAAAGCCTTCACTTGCTTCTATAAACTCTCCGCCAAGGATCACTATTTTTGTATCAGGGTAAGCAGCATTTTCATACTGATTCAGATATTTCCCGTAAGAATCCTCCGACTGTGAAAGCTCGGGAAGCACCTTCGGCGTATCATTCTCTGTTGATCCAAATCCCCTTGTGACCAATACAGCAAAAAAAACAACCGCTATTGCTATTAAGGGAACTGCGATTCCTTTTTTCTTTTTTTGCATGTTTATACCTTCCTGCGTGCCCTGCACGCACTCTAAGACTTTTGATTTTATGCTTCAAAAGCATGTAAGCTGTCCAGCACCTTCCCTGTCTGATCAAACATTGCCTGATTTTCCCACTCATTTCCGGCACCCTTCATGTAGCCCACACCTCTCACGCAATACCAGACCGGCTCCCAATAAAAGATTCCGTATCCATTCTCTTCCTCTTTTACAAGAGCGATCACTTCCTCCGTTACTTTTCGCTGGTTGGCAACGGATGCTTCCAGTCCCATCGCTTCTATGGTAAGCTTGGAGGTAACCAGGTTAGGGGTATCGTCATTCGAAACATCGGTATAAGGAAAGGCCGTTTCTACCACCAACACCGGTTTTTGAATATTTACTGCCAGATTTTTCATGTTTTTCTGAAGCTTATCATAGGGTCCTGCCCAATAAGGATAGTAGGACAAACCGATCACATCATAATCCGTCACACCATTTTCTTCCAAGGTTCTAAAAAATGCTTCCGTTCTTTCTGTATCAGCGCCGCATTCAATATGTAAAATAATTTCTGTCCGATGCCTTTCCCCATCTGCCTCCCTCACCGCTTTGATCCCCTGATTTAGAAACAGTGCAATATTTTCCGGATGCTCCGGTTTTCCAAAGTCCCATAAAAGTCCGCATCCGATCTCATTTCCAATCTGCACCATATCCGGATATGCCTCTGCCTTTTTTAATGCCTCCAATACCTCTTCCGTATAAGTGTAGACACTTTCTGCAATTCTTTCTTTACTCTGCCCTGCCCATTCTTCCGGGGGCATCTGGCTCTTCCAGTCTGCCCAGGAGTCGCTGTAATGAAAATCAAGCATAAATTTAAGTCCTGCCTGTTTTATCCTCTTTGCCATTATGACCGTATTTTTTAAATCGCAATAATCACCTCTGTCAAAGGAAGTTTTGGGGCTGTTCCAGATCCTTAATCTGATGCAGTTGACACCATGCAGCTTCAGGATTTCAATCGCATCCTTTTCCTTTCCGTCAAAATCATAATATTTTGCCCCGTTATCCTCCATTGCCTGCAGAGAGGAAATATCTGCGCCCATGACAAATTCCCTTTTCATATCCATGTTCTCCTTATTGTGTTGATTCTTTTAACAGAATTTTATAACCTAATATCTTCCTTTTTTCACAGGGTTCCCCTGTTAAAAGCTTTATGAGCATGCCGCCTGCCGCTTTTCCCAGTTCATCTAATTCAAAATTAATACTGGTAATGGAAGAATTGCTTTCCTCCAAAAGCATGCTGTTAAAAAACGAAGCCACCTTGATGTCCCTCGGCACCGAAATTCCCAACTGTCTGAAATAATCCAAAACCGTAATGCATATCCCGTCATCACTGCATATCACGCACTCCACCTGTTCTTTTAAAATATCTTCAATCCCTTTTTCCAAAACATTGCTCTCTCCTGCGTCCTCCAGTATCAGATGGTGATCTATCAACAGATCGTTTTCCCGCATTGCGTCCAGATAGCCATTTAATCTGGACTGCGAAACTGTCTGCCTCAGATTTGCACAAAACAGGGCCATTTTTCTAATCCCCTTTTTGATCAGGATATCTGTCAGATCATGACATCCTCCCCTTTGATCCACATCCACCTGATAAATGGTATCATCATCAATGGAGCCGACCACAACAAAGGGAACTTCCTTTTCCTGTAAAAATTTGATATCCGCACAATTGTCTAAAATACGTGTCAGGATCACTCCGTCGATCTTATGTTTTCTTACCACATCTCTTAGCGCCCCAAGATCATCCCAGCTGGTTCTGATCAACAGCACACAGTAACCTCTTACCCTAAAGAAATCGTATAGCACCATCAGCATTTTGGTGAAATACGGAAGCTCTGCATATTTTTCTTCTCCCGGCAGCACAACTGCTATATTCATTGTCTTCTTATCTTGAAATTTTGATGTCCGGATTTGCGGTATGATATGATTTTCTTCGATATATTCTAAAATCCTGTTCTTCGTTTCTTCGCTTATCCTTCCCTTTCCGGACAATGCTCTTGAGACGGTCGTCGATGAAATACCAAGTTCTTTTGCAATTTTAGAAACTTCAACCTTTTTCTTTTCGTCCATAAACTCTCCTGTTTGTTTTGCGCAATTGCGCATTGCTTTTATTTCAATTTTTATATTATTTATCATATTTTAATTATATTTGATATCTATTTCACGTGCAATTGTATATAATTAACAAAGTTTTAAGGTTCAATATTCTGTTTTTCACAATGCAACCCGTGTTTTTATATGCGCAATAATTGTATTTGCGCATTTTCTTCCAATAAGTTCCATAAACACAAAAAGGAGCTGTAAAAAATGGAATGATTGCAATTCCATTTCTCACAACTCCTCTCTTTTTGACTTGGGAACTCATCGGTCTCCTGAAAAAGTGACGGCACGGAAGATGTCCTCTATCTGTCCAGGCATTTTCTCATTGAAAAAAGCTCCCTGCTTTCATATTCAAGTTCTCATATCCCTATTTCGCCAGCAACATCATTATATCATTGCTCCGTGCAATGAACTTGGTCATGGCCTCCGGTGTCAGCGGTGCATGCTGGAGTTTTGCCAGATCATACAGCTGTTCGCAGATCATTCCCACGTTGTCGCCGTCCTGATGCTCCACCACATACTGCACCAGCGGATGGTTGGCATTGAGCACCAGGGTCTCTCCCTCGCTGCCGAAGCCTCCCATATCCATGCCGTTCATGGAATACATCTTCATCATATCCTGCATCCGTCTGCTCTCCTCAGACAAGGTGATCACGGAGGAGATCTTCTTGTTTTTCAGCTTCTCCACCTTGACTGTGATCTTGTCATTCTTCAGAGCCTTCTTCATGATGGCGCTGATGGCCTCGGCCTGCTCCTCCATCTCTTTCTCCGCCTTCTTGGAGGTCTTGGCCTTGAAGGTCTCGGTCAGATCTGCGTCGATGCGCATGAACTTTACGCCCTCGTTTTTGGACTCCAGCTGGGAGATGAAGGGCTGGTCAATATTGTGAGTCAGGATCACCGCATCCATCTTGGCGGCCTTGAACATATTGATATACTGGCTCTGCTGCTGTTCATCCGTCACATAGTAGATGATCTTCTCTTTCTTCTCCTCCTCGGCTTCCTCGTCCTCAGCCTCCTGGGCCTCTGCGGGCTCATCAGTCACGATCTCGGCCTCCACTTTTTCGCCGTTCTCGTCCACAGCGCTGCCGCTCTCTGCCTCCGCAGTCTCGCCACTTCCGTCCACAGCGTTGCCGCTCTCTGCCTCCGCAGTCTCGCCGCTTCCGTCTGCGGCGCTGTCTGTCTCCTCGGCATCCGTGGGCTTCACCTCCAGACACTCCGGCAGAGTCAGGTACTTGCCCTCCAGATTCTTGAAGAGGATATAGTCATTCATCTTCTCGCAGAACTTGTCGTCCTTCAGGCAGCCAAACTTGATAAAGGGACTGATATCATCCCAGTACTTGTCATACTCTTCCTTCTCCGTCTTGCACATGCCGGAGAGCTTGTCAGCCACCTTCTTGCTGATAAATTCGGAAATCTTTTTCACAAAGCCGTCATTCTGCAGTGCGCTTCTGGACACATTCAGAGGCAGATCCGGGCAGTCGATAACACCCTTGAGCAGCAACAGAAATTCCGGAATAACTTCCTTAATATTGTCGGCGATAAACACCTGGTTATTGTACAGCTTGATGGTTCCCTCAATGGATTCGTACTCCATATTGATCTTGGGGAAGTACAGAATTCCTTTCAGGTTAAAAGGATAATCCATATTCAGGTGTACCCAGAACAAAGGCTCCTTATAGTCCTGGAACACCTTGCGGTAGAAGGCCAGATACTCCTCCTTGGTACAGTCATTGGGATGCTTGCTCCACAGAGGCACGGTCTCATTGATCAGCTCCGGACGCTTTCTGATCTTCAGCTTCTCCTCACCGGGCTCTTCCGGCTCCTCACCTTCCTTAGCCTCCTTGACCTCGGGATGAATCTCCTCCAGTACCACATCGTCATCCAGCTTCTCGTCCACCTTGATAATCTGGGTCTCCTGAGTATTTGCCTTGGACAGATAAATCTCCGTGGGCATGAAGGAGCAGTATTTCTTCAGAACCTCACGGGCCTTGTACTCATTGCAGAACTCCAGACAATCTTCATTGAGGAACAAAGTGACGGCAGTTCCCACCTCTGTCCT